>JANZZE010000010.1 GCA_026419545.1 Acidimicrobiales bacterium | reverse complement strand
TGTGTATAAGAGACAGCCCTTAACCCGATCGCTGAACGGCGTGGCGCCAACGTCGTGTTGGGAGTGAACCTCGACGATCTCGGCGACCACCGCCCAGGGCAGCTTGCAGCGGCCCAGCGTGGTGCGGTGTTCCCGTTGGTCGACGCTGGGCTGACCAAGTCGGACGTCCGGGCGTTGTCGCGCCACTTGTCCTTGCGGACCTGGGACAAGCCAGCCGCAGCGTGCCTGGCGTCGCGACTGCCGTATGGGACCCCAGTGACGTTCTCGGCGCTGTCGTCGGTGGAGAAGGCGGAGCTGGTGTTGCGTCGCTTGGGCTTTGCTGCGGTCCGGGTCCGCCATTATGGGGACACTGCTCGCATCGAGGTTCCGCTTGGCGACCTCGCTCGTCTGCTCGAGTGGCGTGAACAGGTGGTCACAGGCGTCAGCAACGCGGGTTACCGCTACGTCACCGTTGATCTCGAAGGGCTGCGCTCCGGCAATCTCAACGCAGCGCTCACGTCGGCGGGCGGCGACCATCAGCGAACCGAAGCGTAGGGCTGCGCGTGACTGGTCCTGCGCGCGTGCGGCGCGCGTTGGCTGAGGCGATCCTCATCGATGCGTTCAGCGTCGAGCCCGCCGACCCACCACCATGTGATCGTAGATTTGGACACACCTCAGTGGGCGTAGAATCGACCGTCCAGTGATCGGCCGCCGCGCTGAGCCCTGTGCCGCAAATCTGGGTACCTCATGAGGCGCGACCCTTTGTGGCACCAGGCCCGGAGCCGACCCCGACAGCTACATCACTCTGTGGCCGTACATCTCCCCGAGTGGATCGGCAATGAGTTCGATGCGCGCGCCGTCGGGATCCCGGAAATAGAGGCTGGTCTCGATGTTGAGGTAGTCGATGCCAGCATCGTCGAGCTTCGCCTTCAGATGGCGCCACCGTTCTGGCTCGACCGAAATTGCGAGGTGGTGCAATCCCCCGAGGACCTCGGCATAGTCGCCGAGGTCGAGGTCGGGGAACGTGAAAAAGGCGAGCGCGTTCCCGTGGCCGATGTCGAAGAAGAAGTGATGTGAGCCGTGGTAGTCGCGGTTCTCGAAGATGTCGGTGAGCGGGAACTCGAGTAGGTCTTGGTAGAAGCGGATCGTCTGCTCGACGTCGCTGCTCAACAAGGCGACGTGGTGCACACCCCTGGCCGAACTCGCCGGTCGTTGGTCCGCTGGCTTCAGGTACTGCGTTCGTATGCGTTCCCGCTCTGCGTTGTAGTGGGCTCGCTCGTCCTGGTCGATGGTCATGTTGGCTCCGTTCTGGCCTCGTCCCCACGTGTCAGTCGGTCGCCCAGATGAGGACCTCGACGCCATCGGGTCCCGCCGTGAAGGGGAGACTGCCCGCGCGGGTCAAACGAGCGGCATCCCCGGCTTCAAGTCGCGCGTCCCCGAGGGCTGCGTTCCCGCGGGCGATGAATACATGAACGTGCGGTGCGTCGGGCACCTCGGCGCTCGCCGAAGGCGGAAGCCGACCAGCGAGGAGGACCGCGCCTCGCTGATGGATGTGCAGTGCTGCGTCGCCCACTCCATCGGCGATGCGAACGAGTCCGCCCCCTGCGAGATCCTCGCTCACGTCGACCTGCTGGTAGCTGGGCGTCACACCAGCGGTATCGGGAAGGACCCACATCTGGATGAGGTGGACCGGTGTGTCCTGGCTCGCGTTCATCTCGGAGTGACGGACGCCGGTGCCTGCGCTCATGCGCTGGGCCAGGCCGGGGTAGATCACGCCTTCGGCGCCGGTCGAGTCACGGTGTTCGAGCTGGCCATCGAGTACCCAGGTCACGATCTCCATGTCGCGGTGCGGGTGCAGGGGGAACCCGGTGCCGGGCGCAATGACGTCGTCGTTGTTGACGACGAGTAAGCCGTGGTTCACGTTGGCCGGGTCGTAGTGGCCGTTGAAACTGAACGAGTGCCACGAATCGAGCCAGTGCGTTTTCGTGTGGAAACGGTCCTGTGCTCGCCGCAGGTCGATGCTCCCCGAGGTCGATATGGCTCCTCCGACCGGCTTGTCGCTGTTCATGTTCTCTGCTTCGGTGCTGGCTGGGCGCGGCCGTTGTCATCGGCGGGCAGCGTGTCGGGGGCGGCGGGTTCGGCAACCGGTGTCCAAGTCGGAAACGACAGGTGCTGCACCCCGAGGCGTTCCACGATCCTGCCTTTGGCATTGAGCTTATCGAGGCAGCGCCGTGCAGTGTCGAGGTCGCCCACCATGGCGATGTAATCCGCCACGGTCACGAGTAATGGCCCCGCGGTGGCATCAGCGTCTCCTTCGCGCAACACAGCGTCGACTTCGAGAATCGGTCGGCATGGGTGAGCGGTGTCGACGGCAAAGCAGTGGTAGACGACGCCTTCGAACACCGAGACAGCCCTGATTCGCACCGCACCATCATTACCGGTTGTCGGTGCGAAGCGGGCATGCTGGCACGGATGAGCAGTTCGGGCCAGGACGATCTGAACAACGTGAGGGATTCAGCCGGCTGGTCCGATCATGAACAGCGTTTCGTCGCGCTTTCGGCAGAGTTGGCCGATACGGTGGTTGCCGCGTTGCCAGGCTGGGTCCTCGCTTCGGTCCGCCGAGTACTCACCGCTTATCGGGGTGCTGCCGACGGTTCAGTGCTCGAGGACGCCCGCGTCGCTGGGCGGGTGGCGGCTGATCACATCGGTGGGGAAGTCCGACAGCTACTCGCGGCTGATCTCGACGAGCAACGCACGAACCCGCTTGCTGTCGTGCGCCGGGCCGTCATCTACCCGACCGCAGTCTTGCGCGCAGCCGGAGTGCCGCCGGTGGTGAGAGATGCCGAGGCGGTCCGACTGTTCCCCGACGACGAATACGACCTCACACCGGCGCGGTTCGCTGATCTCGGTAGCGACGAGGAGGGCGGTGTGACTCCAGAACGCCTTGCTCAGCTCGGCATCGAATGGGGTGCCGCGAAAGCCTTCGTGCATCGCGCCCGCCATCGTGGTGGCGCACAATTTTGACCAGGACAATTCGTGAAGTACCAGAGCATTCGTCAGATTCGGAGAGCTTCCTGCCCCGTTTGGTTCGCACAGTGCGGTGTCCCGAAAGGCATGCCGACTGACTAGGGTCCTGATCACTAGGATGATCGGTCAGAAGCTGTGGCGTTTCGTGCGCGTCCGTTTCGTGCTCGTTCTGGCTTGGTACCTCGTTTTCGTCAGGCAAACGTTTGAGCGACTGACTCGGCAGGAGGAACGGGCGGTTTGCTCGAAGGGGGAAGAGGGATTGGAACGAGGCTCGGCTGGCAAGAGGCGCTGGACGCATTCGGGTTTCGGATTCAGGGACATCGGCTAGTCAGAGAGCCTCGCCGAGAGGATACTTGCCAACATACTTGAGTGAAGCGAGCGACCCTTGATCAGTACAGGCGAACGGGCGCTCAACTGTCGTCGTCGGTGTCGGTCTGTTGCCACCCGGCGTTGGAGATCTTGCGCGGCTCGAAGAACAAGCACCCTTCAGGGCAGGCAAATGGGGCCGGTTCATTCGCGCCGAGCCGACAACGTTGGATGACCTCGTCTCCCTGGGATCGGGTCGAGTAATGCCGGCAGTCGTCGCGGACCCCCACGCACGCAAGTGTGCCAGTGGCTGGTCGGTTGGGTCGAAACGCGTAGTTGCGGCTTCGATGCGTTTGGGGAAAGGGAGCCGGGCCAATGGGTTTCGGCTAGTCGGTCAGTGCTCGCAGGTCGATATGTCAGTTTCCTCTCGACCAGGAGCCAGCCAGTCGAGCCGACGGTTTCGGCGACTCGGTCAGCGCGCAGATTGGGTCGGTAACGTTGAGGAATGGCTGAGCGACTGGTGGTGGTCGGAGGGGATGCTGGCGGCATGGCAGCCGCGGCGCAAGCACGCCGGATGCGGCCCGACCTGACTGACCTGGAGATCATCGGGTTCGAACGCGGAGGCCGTACCAGCTTTGCCGCGTGTGGGATCCCCTACCGAGTCGCCGGTCTGGTCGCCGAACTCGATGACCTCGTGGCCAGATCGCCGGAGGAGCACCGGAGGCGCGGGATCGATATCAGGGTCCATCACGACGTCAGAGCAATCGACCTCGACGAGCGGACGGTCGAGGTCGTCGATCTCGCTTCGGGGCGAATCCTGGTCGAGCCGTTCGATCAGCTCCTGATCGGCACCGGTGCCCGGCCGATCCGACCCGACTTGCCGGGAATCGAGAGCGAGTTCGTCCACGGCGTGCAAAACCTGGACGACGCAGAAGATCTGCTCGCCCACGCAGAGGACGCGGGTTGCCGCAGAGTCGTTGTCGTGGGCGGTGGCTACATCGGTCTCGAGATGGCTGAAGCGTTCCTCATGTGGGGCGCGCACGTGACGGTCGTGGAAGCAGCCGGAGAAGTCATGCGTACCCTCGATTGCGACATGGGTGCGCTGGTCCGTCAAGCCATGCAGAACCATGGCATCGACGTGCGGACCGGTGTCACCGTTGAGGGCTTCGAGCCGGGCCGGGTGCTGACCGACCACGGGCCGATTGACGCGGATCTCGTCGTTCTTGGAATCGGTGTTCAACCCAACAGCGAGTTGGCGGACGAAGCCGGGATCAAGCTGGGTGTACGCAACTCGATCGTTGTCGATCGCCGGCAGCGCACCAGTGCCGAAGGAGTGTGGGCCGCTGGTGACTGCTGCCAATCGATCCACCTGGTCAGCCAGCAACCGGTTCACGTCGCGCTGGGCACCGTCGCGAATCGGCAAGCTCGGGTCGCAGGGATCAACATCGGCGGCGGCTACGCCAGTTTCCCCGGTGTGATCGGCAGCGCCGTGACGAAGTTGTGTGCGACCGAGATCGGTCGTACGGGGCTCACCGACGCGGAAGCCAAGGCGGCGGCCTTCGATCCGGTCAGCGCCGTGATCGAGTCCAAGACCCGCGCCGGGTATTACCCGGACGCCGCGCCGATCCACGTGAAGGTTGTAGTTGAGCGCGGGACCGGCCGCGTGCTCGGCGGGCAGATCGTCGGAGGGCCGGGATCGGCGAAACGGATCGACGTGATCGCGGTGGCGATCACGTCGGGGATGACCGCCGACGAACTCGCCTCTACGGACTTGTCCTACGCCCCGCCCTTCTCGCCAGTTTGGGATCCCGTGCTCCTTGCCGCTCGTGAAGCGGCGAAGTTGGCCTGACCGGTAGCGACAGATTTCCCTCAGGTTGGGTTAACACAGGAGAAACACGCATTCATCGAATCGAAACGTCCGGGATATTGCCGGGAAACAACGTTTCGCCAATCTGTCGCAGACCTTGCCCCTTTCTTTAGGGGCGTTCGCTGCGAGAGGAGAGGCGTAGTGGAGATTGATGCCGGAAACACCGCGTGGATGCTCATATCCACCGCACTGGTCCTGTTCATGACGCCCGGGTTGGCGTTCTTCTACGGCGGCATGGTCCGATCCAAGAACGTTCTCGGGATGCTGATGCAGAACTTCTTCGCCATGGGTCTGCTCGCGGTGCTCTGGGTGCTCGTGGGCTTCAGCCTTGCCTTCGGCAACTTCGGCGACGGGGGCTGGATCGGTAACTTCGATCATTTCGCCTTCGACAAGGTCGGTCAGGCGGCAGTGACCCTCGGCGAAGGCACCTGGATGTCAGGTGGCGCGGGACTCGCCCTCACCATCCCCTTCGTCCTGTTCGCCGCATTCCAGATGACCTTCGCCATCATCACCCCGGCGCTGATCACAGGCTCGACCGCTGATCGCCTCAAGTTCAAGGCGTACGCAATTTTCATCGCGGCCTGGCTCATCCTCGTGTATTCGCCGGTTGCCCACTGGGTGTTCGGTGGTGGGTTCCTGGCGAAGATGGGTGCGCTCGATTTCGCCGGTGGAGCGGTCGTTCACATCAATGCCGGTGCCGCTGGCTTGGCGATGGCGATCCTGCTCGGGAAGCGCAATGGCTGGCCCAAGGAACCGATGCACCCTCATTCGTTGCCGTGGACACTGATCGGCACGGGCATCCTCTGGTTCGGCTGGGCCGGGTTCAACGCCGGGTCGGCGTTGGCTGCTGACGGTATTGCCGCGCAAGCCTTGTTCAACACGTTCACCGCAGCTTCTGCCGCGATGCTCGGTTGGCTCATCGTCGAAAAGCTCAAGGACGGCAAGCCGACGACCCTTGGCGCTGCCTCGGGTGCGGTAGCCGGTCTGGTGGCCATCACGCCGTGCGCCGGCTTCGTAGGGGGCGTGGCGCCGATCGCCATCGGGTTCATCACCGGCGCGGTGTGCTTCCTCGCCATCCAGCTCAAGTTCAAGTTCGGCTACGACGACTCACTGGACGTCGTCGGCGTTCACCTGGTGGGCGGTCTCATGGGGTCCATCCTCTTGGGGTTGTTCGCTTCGACCGAATACAACCCGGCGGGCGCGAACGGCTTGTTCGCCGAGGGTGGTGGCCTCGATCTGCTGATCGACCAGATCGTCGCATCGGTGATTGTCCTCGCCTTCTCATTCATCATGTCGCTGGTGATCGGGAAGATCATCGATCTCGCCTTTGGGCTGCGGGTCGACGAGGATGAAGAAGAGCAAGGCCTTGACCTCACGCAGCACGCCGAAGTTGCCTACAACCTGTGATGGACCACGACGAAACGGAGTTCGCATGAAGCTCGTCACGGCGATTATCAAGCCGCACAAGCTCGAAGACGTGAAAGACGCATTGAAGGAAGCCGGGGTGCACGGGCTGACCGTCACCGAGGTCAAGGGATTCGGGCGCCAGGGTGGCCATACCGAGATCTATCGGGGTGCCGAATATGTGGTCGATCTTCTGCCGAAGGTACGCATCGAGATGGTCGTCGACGATTTCGATGCCGAAAAGGTGGCAAACACGATCGTGGCCTCGGCACGGACTGGCAAGATCGGCGACGGCAAGGTCTGGATCACGCCTGTCGATCGCATCATCCGGATCCGCACCGGCGAGATCGATGCGGATGCCCTTTGAGCGACACCCGTCGCGGGTTGTGGCACGGCCAGCGCCTGGGGGGCTTTCCCCGAAAGGGCGCAACCCGTTGCTGACGAGGTGGATGTGCGCTAGGCACGCCGTCAGTGCTGAAGCGTGAAACCCTGATCGCCGATCGTGAGCTGGCGGGCCTGGCGTTGTGTCAGGCCCTCAGCCGCGACATGGACGAATGGATTGCGGAGCTCTTCGCTGCTGCGGGGGCGCCGGCGGGGGTCGCACTCGTCGCGGTGGGTGGTTACGGCAGAGCAGAACTGTCGCCTCGTAGTGATATCGATCTCGTCCTCATCCACGACGGCAGGCGCGATGTCCGCGACGTGGCCGAACGGATTTGGTACCCGATCTGGGATCAGCACCTGAAGCTGGGCCATGCCACGCGGACCGTGAAGGAAGCCGTTGCGCTTGCAGGCGACGACCTGGAGACGGCAACCTCGCTGATTTCGGCCCGCTGGGTTGCCGGGGATGTCGACCTCGCCAACGAGCTCACGGGTCGAGCGCTCTCCTTGTGGCGCAAGAAGGCCAAACGTTTTCTTCCTGAGCTGGCTCGGACCGTGCGAGAGCGGCATGCAACCGCAGGCGAGGTGGCGTTCCTACTCGAGCCTGACCTGAAGCAGGGACGCGGCGGATTGCGAGACGTTCACGCCATCCGTTGGGCGGCGGCTGCTGATGTCTTGCTCCTCGATGAGGACGATGAACGCCTCGAGGCCGCGTATCTTCAGCTCCTTGCAGCGCGCGTCGAGTTGCACCGCATTTCCGGCAAGGCATCTGACCGTCTCCTGCTCGAGGATCAGGACGCTGTGGCAGCGTCCCTCGGCTACGGCGATGCTGACGCACTCATGCGTTCGCTGTCGTCGGCGGCTCGCGACATCGCTTGGGCCAGTGACGAGGTTTGGCACCGGATCAGTGCCTGGCTCAAAGGCCCGTCGATGTCGAAATTGCGCCGCGACCGCGAGCTCCTCCCCGGTGTCGTGCTGCGCGACGGAGATGTCCACCTCCACGACACCGCCGATCCCGCGGATGACCCGCTTCTTGTGTTGCGGGCCGCTGTGGCAGCGGCCAGGGCCCGCACCCGGGTCGATCGCAAGTCCCTGGAGCGGTTGGCGCAGCGGGCCGCGCCGCTTCCTGTCCCGTGGCCGTCCGAGGCGCGAGCGTTGTTCAGCGACCTGTTGCTCGCCGGGGAGCCAGCGGTGCCCATCATCGAGGCCCTCGATCGGAAGGGCCTGTGGGTCCGCCTTCTCCCCGAATGGGATCCGGTCCGCTGCAAGTCGCAACGCAACGCCTATCACACCTTCACCGTCGATCGGCACCTTTGTCAGGCTGCGGCCAATGCCGCGGCCCTCGCCGACCGCGTCGATCGTCCGGATTTGTTGGTCGTGGGGACACTGCTACACGACATCGGCAAGGGATATTCGGGGGACCACGCCGTGGTCGGGATCGAGGTGGTCGGGCGCATCGCCGCTCGCATGGGCTATGACACAGAGGACACGCATCTCCTCCAAGAGATGGTCCGGCTGCACCTGCTGTTACCCGACATTGCGACCCGTCGGGATCTCGACGACGACGGCACCATAAAGAGGGTCGCCAACGAGGTCGGCTCGCTGAGTTTGCTCTATCTGCTCCACGCCTTGACCGAAGCGGACTCGCTCGCGACGGGCCCGGCTGCGTGGAACAGTTGGAAGGCATCCCTCGTTCACGGGCTCGTCGAGCGTGTGGCGCATGTATTGGGAGGCGGGGCGGTCGAGGAGGTGACCGCAGAGACCTTCCCCGGGCCTGAACTCCTGCAACGGATGGCCGACGGCAACCAGGTGATCGAAGGCTCCGGCAACCAGTTGCTCGTCATCACCCTTGACCGCCCGGGCTTGTTCAGCCGCGTTTCGGGCGTGCTCGCGCTCCACGGATTCGACGTGCTCGATGCCAATGCCTTCACTTCCGACGACGGCATGGCTGTTGAACGCTTCCGAGTCGAGAGCAGCATCGGGCCGGTCATCCCGTGGGACCGTGTCAAACGGGATCTCGAGTTGGCGCTGGAAGGGAAACTGGCGCTCACGGCCCGCCTAGCTGAGCGGGCCCGCCGTTATTCGTCGTGGACGCCCCGCCGTGTTGAGGCTGGAGACGGTCGAGCGCGTGTCACGTTCGACAACGAGACCTCGGCCACTGCAACAGTGGTCGAGGTTCACGCACCGGACTCGATCGGATTGCTCTACCGGGTGACTCGTGCAATCGCGGAGCTCGATCTCGATATCCGAACTGCGAAGATCCAGACGCTCGGCTCGGAAGTCGTCGACGCGTTCTACGTGCGGGACCGCAACGGCGCCAAGATCACCGATGAGTCCTATCTTTTGGAACTCGAACGGGCTTTGCTGCACGCCTTGGAAGCCGCCTGAGCGCGGTGGCGCACGCTGGGCGCAAGCAGGATCGTTTGCACTTCCGCACGCTTCGGATGCTGGCCGAGCGCGGTAGTCGCATACTGAGGCAAACAGACGATGCTGTGCGCTATGGGTGCTGGCTGAGCGCGGTGGTTGCACACTGAGGCAAACAGCAACGGGTTCTCGTTGGGAACACGTTCTCGCGCATGCCCAGGCCGCGCTGTCCTACCGTTGTCAGATGACCATCAATCGGGTAGGGGTAGTTGGCACCGGCATCATGGGTGCCGGGATCGCAGGGGTCGCGGCTAGCGCAGGCTTCGAGGTCGTCGTCCGGTCACGCAGCGAAGGGTCGGCCGGCGCGTTCCTCGCTTCGTTGGCCAAACAGCTCGACCGGCAGGTCGAGAAGGGCAAGCTCAGTGAACAAGCGAGGGACGAGACCCTTGGCCGGGTGACGGCCACTTCGTCGCTCAGTGAGCTCGCTAACTGCGACCTGGTGATAGAGGCGGTGATCGAGGATCTCGGCGTGAAGCGTGCGTTGTTCCGTGAGCTGAATCACATCTGCGGTTCGGACACGATCCTCGCTTCGAACACATCGACACTGTCTTTGATCGATCTCGCCTCGGAGACGCATCGCCCTGACCGGGTGTGTGGGCTCCACTTCTTCAACCCGGCAAGCGTGATGCCCCTGGTCGAGATCGCCCGGCCATTGACCACCAGTGACGAAACCATTGACGAGGCGCGTGCTTTCGTCGAACGGTGCGGGAAGCACCCGGTCGTGGTGAAGGACTCGACCGGTTTCATCGTGAACGCGTTGCTCTTCGGGTATCTCGGCAACGCGGTGCGGATGCTCGAACAGCAGGTGGCATCGATGGAAGACATCGACCGAGCCATGAAGGGTGGGTGCAACTTCCCGATGGGCCCGTTCGAGCTGTACGACCTCATTGGTATCGATGTCTGCGTCGCGGTGTTCGATGCGCTCTTCGACGAGTACCGGCAACAGCAGTACGCCTGTCCACCGTTGCTGCGGCGGATGGTTGCGGCCGGGCACATTGGCCGGAAGGCCGGCAAGGGTTTCTATGACTACCGCTGATGACTCGTACGGTTCTCGATGACCACCGCTGCTGACGGTTGCGCAGGTCGGGTGCGGGTGCCGGTTCGGGTAGGGGTGCGGCCCATGCCACCAAGGTCGTGGGAAGCTGAGCTGTTCCGCGGAGGATTGTGCAAGCTGGGTGCGATTCACGCTGAGCTAGCGTCGAGGTCGTGACCGAGCGGCCGCATGTGACCCCGCAGGATCTGATTCGTTGGGGCGAAGCACTCGCCGGGATCGCTCGAACGGGGCTTGGTTTCACTCAGAACCCGTACGAGCGGGAACGGTTCGAAGAGGTGCTAGCAGTCGCTGCCGACATCAGGGTTGCAGCTGGCGCGCCCTACACCCCTGAACACCTCGTGACCGAGTGGATGAAATCGGTAGGCCAGGGAGTCGCGGGGTACCAGACGCCGAAGGTGGCGGTCGGTGCCGTGGTCGGGAACGACCGCGGGGAGATCCTGTTGGTTCAACGGGCTGACTCTGGTGTCTGGCTCTACCCGACCGGATGGGCCGACATCGGCTATTCAGCGTCAGAGATCGCAGTCAAGGAGGTCAAGGAGGAGACGGGAATCGATTGCGAAGTCGTCCAGTTGATCGCCGTACTCGACGGCTTGCGCCTCGGATTCACGCAGATCCCCTTGTATTCGTTGGTGTTCCACTGCCGCAGTGCCGGCGGGCAACTGCGTCCTCATCCGCTTGAATGCCGCGACGTCGGCTGGTTTGGACCTAGCGCTCTTCCTGAGGGCGTGGCTGGGTTCGACCACTGGGGCGAGCACGCCTTCCGAGCGATCCGGGGCGAGCCGGTCGAAGTGATCTATGACCGGCCTCGCAACTCGCCCTGGCGGTCCGCCACCGCGTGACCATTCCCATCTCGCTTTCCGCTTCTCCCAAACCACTTTCTGTGTCGGGTGCGCAACACCATTCAATGCGGGGAGAAAAGCCCCTGAGGGGGGTTAGACGGTGGTGCTGGATTTGGTCGTGGTGACTTCGACGGAGGGGAGGGCGGTCGGTTCAGGGTCGAGGTCTTGCGGACGGCCAGCCACGCCAGGGGCTGGTAGGCGGACCTCGACACTGAGCCCGCCTTCGGCCCGGGGGCGGACCGAGACGGTCCCATTGTGGAGCTTGGCAACAGATTGGATGATGGTCATGCCGAGCCCGTAGCCGGGACGATCAGCGGTGGCCCGGTGGAATGGTTTCAGGATCTCGTCGACCTGCTCGACGCTCAGGTGCTCCCCGGTGTTCTCGACGGCGATGGTCGCGGCTCCTGGTGCTGACCGGATAGCGAGCTTCACCCAGCCGCCGGCAACGTTGTGGTTGATGGCGTTGTCGACGAGATTGACCATAAGCCGCTCGAGCAGCCACCGGTCACCCTCGACGACCGTTGGCGCGCTCGCGAGTTCGAGGTCTACATGGAGTCCCGCCTCGTCCGCTGCTTCGATCCGTTCGGCGACGACGTCACCGGCGAGATCGGCGAGATCGATCTGTTCACGGTCGCTCATCGTGCTCTCGCTGCGGGCCAGCGCAAGAAGGCTCTCGAGCAACGCCTCGGACCGAGTCGCTTGATCCCGGACCGTCCCCGCGAGCTGGCGCTCCCGCTCGCTCGCCGTGGGATCGTCGAGAAGCAGGTCGGACTCGGCCCGCAGGACCGCCAACGGCGTGCGGAGCTCATGCGAGACGGTGGCGGCGAAACGGCGCTGGGACTCAAACGCTCGTTCGAGCCGGGCCAGCATCCCGTCGAGCGTGTCGGCCAGTTCTTTTAGTTCGTCGTTGGGTCCTTCGATGGCCAACCGCTGATGGAGGTTGTTCTCCGATAGCCGTTGTGCCCGCTCGGTCAGCTCGGCGACTGGGCGCAGCGCCCGACCGGCGACGAGCCATCCGAGCCCGATCGACACCACGATCATGCCGGCGAGCGCTACGCCCGATCCGCGAACCAGTGAACTCAGTGTGTCCTGACGGATGTCGGCTTGGACTTCCTTGATGACCTGGCCAACGGTCCGAGTGTTCGGCCGGGTCGGCGACGGTGGCGTCGGCAGGTTGAAGAAGAAGTCGACGGCGCTCCGGTCGTAGCCGTAGGTCTCGATCACGCGCTGATCGGATTTCCCTTCGTCCTTGCGGAGTGCCTCGTCGACGAACTCATAGCTGACGTACAGCAACCCGACGCCACACAACAAGAACATGAAGCCGTAGAACAACGTGAGCCGGAGGCGGATCGTCGATCTCTTCCGGGTGGCCATGGCGGCTCCTTCCCGAGCTGCGCCGGCTAGCTCAGACGAGCCGGTAACCAACCCCGACCACCGTCTCGATGATCGGGGGGTCACCGAGTTTGCGGCGCAAGGTCATGACGGTGATTCGGATAGCGTTGGTGAACGGGTCGGTGTTTTCGTCCCAGACCTTCTCGAGGAGTTCTTCGGAGCTGACGACCCGCCCACCCGCTGAGGTCAGGACTTCCAAGACGCCGAACTCTTTGCGGGTCAGGCGGATCTCGCGCCCGGCTCGGACGACTCGTCGCTGTGGGACATCGACGGTGAGGTTGCCGTGGGTCAGAAGCGGTGGGACGACAGCCGGCACCCGTCGGCCAAGGGCCCGGACCCGGGCCACCAGTTCCTTCATGGCGAACGGCTTGGGGAGGGAGTCGTCCGCGCCGAGGGCCAGTCCCGATACCCGATCATCAAGCGTGCCCGAAGCCGTCAGCATGAGGATGCGTTCGCCGTTCCCTCCGGACGTGAGGTGCCGGCACACGTCGTCCCCGTGCACCTTAGGTAGGTCCCGGTCCAAGACGACGACGTCGTAGCTCGTGAAGCTGGCCTTGTCGATGGCTTCTTCGCCGTCGTAGGCGACATCCACCGCTAGTGCCTCTTGGCGCAAGCCGCGTGCGATCACGTCTGCTAGCGCCTGGTCATCTTCGACCACGAGCACCCGCACAGAAGCCCCCTCTTTCGGTTGGTCGTGGATTTGGACGCCGGCGCCTGGGCGCACTGTGACTGAAGTCACGCCCCGTAGCGTGGCGCATCTCCCATATTGCCTGCGTTAGTGGTCTGACGTGCCGATAGCGTGGTCGGCACCTTGAGCTGCCGAGCAGGTCTTACCCCAAGCTTACGGGTTTTCGGTCATGTTTGCGCAGGTCAGGCCGGTTCCGAAGCGCCTTACGGTGATCATACGGACCGATTCGTAGTCTTTTGGTGACTGCAGTCATCCTGGCCGGAATGTGGTCAGAAACCAGTCTGACTCGGGGGGGAGTCTCGATGGGCCTAGTGAGCGGAAGCTTCAGCCCGGCGGAGCCGGTGAAGGCGGATACCGGTTCCAGCTATGCCATGCCGATGCGAGTCCTACTCGCCGCGTTCTCGGCCGGCGCCGGCGCCATCCACCTCGCCATGGTGCCGAGCCATGCGGGCAACAGCCTCGCCGAAGGCATCAGCTTTGCGATCGCGGGATGGTTCCAGGTTGCGTTCGCGATCGCCATCGTGGCGACCGGCGCACGGGCCACGAAGCGGTGGCTCCAACTCGGTCTCCTTGCCAATGCCGGGTTTATCGCGGCGTGGGCCATGAGCCGGACAACCGGGCTTCCGTACGGTGCCCACGCCTGGCACCCGGAAACCGTCGGGACCATCGACCTGATGTGTGTGATCTTCGAGGGCGTGCTCGTGCTCGGTGCGGCTGGCCTGCT
The DNA here is from genome assembly GCA_026419545.1 of Acidimicrobiales bacterium. Lineage (GTDB taxonomy): Bacteria > Actinomycetota > Acidimicrobiia > Acidimicrobiales > Acidimicrobilacustridaceae > JANZZE01. The sequence continues at coordinate 20,816 of JANZZE010000010.1, read as the reverse complement.
GGCGCGTCCCTCGCTGTCGGCGAACATCGCTGGTCCGGCGCTGGCGATGGGCTCGGTCCTACCGGTCGGCGTGCTGGTGGCGGCCACCGTGGCCATGGCTTCGCCGTCAGCTCAGACCCACGCGCACGACAGTCATGGTGACCATGGCAGCGAGCTGGCCACCGGTGCTGACCACGATCACGGAGATGGACACGACCATGGCCATGGAGCGGCGGCCCAGACGGTGTCTGCCAGCGAGCGCTGCGACCTCGGGTTCAACCCGGTTTCGTTCTGGGGAGAGCATGACATGGTACACGGTGGTGCTCATGACGCGAGCCACGGTGACGGGTTCGACCACTCGAAGCACAACGCCGAAGAACACCAGCAGTGGACCGAGAAGCAACAGAAGCTGCAGGAGCTGGCCAAACAGGAAGGCGAAGTTGCCGCCGCTCGTCTCGTTGCCGAGCTGAGCAACGTCTCCGACGAGGAGTACAACGCGTTCATCATGTCCTTGGCCGAGAGCGCCCACAACGCCAACCATTCGGAGTCCGGTGACGACCACGGTGGCCACGGTGGGCACCTGGGACCGCAGGCGTGGGAGCCGATGACTGATCCGGCCGAGTGTCAGGCGTTGGCCAACGAACTCGAGCGGGCCCGCCAAGTGGCGTTGCGGTACCCGACAGCCAAGGACGCCATGGCTGCGGGCTGGGTCCCGGTGACCCCCTACGTGCCAGGGATCGCCGCCCATTTCATGAACTTCGCCTACGTCGACGGCAAGTTTGAGATCGACAAACCCGAAATGATCCTCTACGACGGGACTGGGCCCGACGCTTCGGTGGTGGGCCTCAGCTACTACGTCATCCACCGGAGCGAGACCGAACCGGATCAGGGTTTCACCGGTCCGAACGATCACTTCCACCGGCATGTCGGGCTGTGTGTCCGTGGCGGGATGGTGGTGGGCGATACCACGTTGTCCGAGCAGCAGTGCGAGGCCATTGGTGGCAAGAAGCAGAACGGCAGCTGGGGTTGGATGAACCACGTTTGGGTTGTCCCTGGCTGCGAGAGCCCCTGGGGCATGTTCAGTGGCGCCACGCCGGTGCTCGACATGCAGCTGGGCCAGGCTTCCGGCACCGACGGTGGTGGTTGTCAGGGAAGCAACGCTCGTGCCCGCTTCAATTTGTCACCGGGCGGCCCCAGCCCGGCACCCCAAACCTCGAATAGCGGCAACGAGGTCGCTGCTGCACCCTGACCCGTTCTCCCAGCAACCCCAACATCCGCTGGCCGGCACCCCTCCCAGTGCCGGCCAGCGCCCTTTGGGGGGACGGGCGCCCGGCATCGCTGCACCCCGCATCCCCTCGTTTCGATGAGCCCAGTGCCGGCCAGCGCCCCTTTTGGGGACGGGCGTGTTCGGCGATCACCGCGTAGGGTTCGCGTGACGAGCAAAGGGGGGATTGCCATGGGTCGAGTACCGGAAGAGATGCCATCGGTCGTCGAGGCCGCCGAAGCGATCCGATCAGGTGCCTACACCGCCTCGGAGCTTCTCGAACACTGCATCGCAGCGATCGAGGCGAACAACGAGAAACTGAATGCGTTCGTGGTGCTCGACCTGGACGCGGCTCGTGAGCTCGCTGACTCCATCGATTCGGCCATCGCCAGCGGTGACGACCCAGGCCCGTTGGCTGGGGTGCCCTTCGGGGTGAAGGACCTCGAGGACTGTGCTGGTCTGCCGACCTCACATGGTTCGCTGCTCTACAAGGACCGGGGACCGGTCGAGGTTGATTCGATCCACGTTGCTCGCCTGCGGGCTGCTGGCGCGATCCCGCTGGGTAAGACGGCGGCCCCCGAATTCGGGACGCTCCATTACACCCGGACCAAGGCGTGGGGCGTGACCCGTAATCCGTGGAGTCTGGACCGCACCCCGGGTGGGTCTTCTGGGGGTTCGGCGGCGGCGGTGGCAGCCGGCCTGGTCCCTTTCGCGACTGCTTCCGATGGCGGTGGTTCGACACGCATCCCGGCCTCGTTCACTGGCCTCGTGGGGATGAAGCCGTCCTATGGCCGGATCCCGAATCCGACGGCGGATCCGTCGCAGACCGCGGTGTTGGGGATCGAAGCGGTGACGGTTGCCGACGCCGCCCGGCATCTCGACGTCGTGGCCGGGCCCGATGATCGTGACCGCACCAGTCTGCCTCCGCCATCGGTCCGTTATGAACAAGCCATTGAAGACCTTGACGTTTCTGGTCTCCGCATCGGCTGGTCCGCCGATCTCGGGTTTGCAGTGGTGGATCCGGGGGTGCTTGAGCTCACCCACGCCGCAGCCGAACAACTCGCTGCCGCAGTGGGTGTGGGTTTGATCGATTACGAGGTCCGGCTCACCGATCCGGTCAAGACATGGCTTTCAGTCGGCGCGCTAACGCTTTGGCTCGACATCGACGAGAAGGAGCACTACCCCGACCGGCTCGATGATCTCACCCCTTACGTCCGGTTCGGCCTGGAGTCGACCTATGACCGACCGTTGCGCTCACTAGTGAGTGGACTGCGCCGTCGGCTCCAACTCGAAGCCGATTGTGCTGCCATCTTCCGAGACGTCGACGTGTTGTTGACCCCAACGACGGCGGTCCCTGCATTCTCCGCAGAGGGACCACCTACTCACATCGGCGGTGTCGATCTCTCTGAGCGGTTCGGCCTGGCTGCTGGGGCGATGAGCGTGCCTTTCACGATGCTCGCGAACTTGTGTTGGAACCCGGCCTGCGCAGTTCCGGCTGGGCTCAACTCAGAAGGTTTGCCGGTCTCGCTCCAGATCATGGGGCGCCGGCATGCCGACGAGGTCGTGCTGCGGCTGGCAAGGATTCTCGAGCAGGTCCGGCCCTGGCCACGCCATGCCCCGATCGCGACCGCAAGCACGTGAGATCGCTCGGGCGGTCCACTGGTTGCCGCAGAGCGTCGGCCAGCGTGCCGCCCCCAGCGGTACCCCCAGTTCCAGTCAGATCAGAAAGGTGCCGATGAAGGCAGATCGCGGGACCTAGTGGTGCCGGAACCTTCACGGTTCTCGGCCCGAACCGTCACGTCGGGACCTCAAGGTCGCGGTACCCGGTCTGGCCGGACGATGGCGGCGAGCCAATCCTCGAGTCCGGTGATCGCGGGCGGGACGTCAAGGTCGCGGTACCCGGTCTGGCCGGACGATGGCGGCGAATAGCCGAGTAGGCTCGGAACGACCCTTCCGAACAAACGAACACGGAGGATGCCGATGGCAGACAGCGCGGTGATCCGGACGGTGGCCGAGGTCATGAGCCACCCGGTCGTGACAGCCCTGCCGTCGGAACTCGTGTCGAATGCATCGGCTCGGATGCGAGACGCAGGTGTCGGGTCGGTGGTGGTCGTCGACGGTGACCGGCCGATCGGGATCTTCACCGAGCGCGATCTCATCCGTTTCGCTGCCTCCGGCGGCGATCCGACGGCAACGAAGGTGTCGGAGTGGATGACGGAGCATCCCGATACTTGCGAACCGAGCGAACCAGTAGTGAAGGCTTTCGAGCGCCTCTCGCAGCGTGGCTACCGGCACATCCCCGTTGTTGACCGCTCCTCGCTCGTCGGCATCGTCACGATGCGGGACCTCATGAGCATGGCGCGGCTCGAGCCGGTCGAGGCGCCAGGTGCGATGGAGGCGCCCAAGGGATTGGCCGGGGTCATCGTCGCTGAAACCGAGGTGGGCGACGTACGGGGTCAAGAAGGCTTCTATCACTACCGGCAGTACAACGCGGTCGAGTTGGCTGAGAAGCGCTCGCTCGAAGACGTGTGGTACTTGATGTTCGAAGGCGCGCTTCCTGATGCCGAGCAGCGAGCAGCGTTCGAAGCCAAGGTGCGGCCGTTGATGCAGGTCCCGGAGCGGGTGAAGCCGTTGTTGCCCGCCATCGCTGCCGCTGGTGACACCTTCGTACCGCTCGACGCGTTACGCACCGCCGTGTCCATTGTGGCGGCCGACGCCAATTTCAAGCCGTCGCTCGACATCTCCTTGGAGGAGTTGAAGGAGAACGCCATCCAGATCTGTGCGGTGGTGCCGACTTTGATTATGGCGCTGTACCGATTGCGGCACGGCGCTGATCCCATCGATCCGCGGCCAGATCTCGGCTATGCCGCCAATTACCTGTACATGCTCAGCGGTGATGTGCCATCGCCTGAGATCGCCCGAGCCATCGAGCAGTACCAGATCTCGACGATCGACCACGGGTTCAACGCATCGACCTTCACGGCCCGGGTGATCACCTCGACCGGCGCCGATCTCGGTGCTGCCGTCGTCGGGGCGATCGGCGCGCTCTCCGGGCCACTCCACGGTGGGGCGCCCAGTCGCGCACTCGACATGCTCGACGCGATCGGCACCCCTGACCGGGCCGAGGAATGGGTCCGAAACGCCGTGCTCAGCGGCGAGCGCATCATGGGTTTCGGTCACCGCGTCTACAAGACTGACGACCCGCGCTCGTTGTTGCTGCGATCGGTGGCCGAGCGACTGGGGGGTGACCTGGTCGACTTCGCCAAGAAGGTGGAGCGAACCGTGGTCGATACGCTCGCCGAACTGAAACCGGGGCGACACCTCTACACCAACGTCGAGTTCTACGCAGGGGTCGTGATGGACCGCTGTGGCCTGCCCCGCGAGTTGTTCACACCGACGTTCGCGTCGAGCCGGGTGATCGGCTGGTGTGCCAACATCCTCGAACAGGCCGCAGACAACCGGATCATCCGGCCCTCGGCGCGCTACGTCGGCCCTCCACCTCCCCAACCAGTACCCGAGCCGTGATCAGGTGGGTCAGGGTGAACCGTCGTGCGGTGAACGTCTGGTCAGGTGAGGGCGTCTAGCGTTCCCCGTCATGCAGATCGACGTCAGCGAAGCGACCGAGGTGACCCCCGAACTGGTGGCGGCGCTTGAACGCCTGATCCCTCAACTCTCGCAATCCAGCCCACCACCGACCGACGAGGAGCTACGCGAGATCGTCAAATCGGATGCGAGCATCCTGCTTGTCGCTCGTGACCCGGCCACCGGCGAAATCGTCGGCAGCTTGACCCTGGTCGTGTTCCGGATTCCGACCGGCGTGCGGGCCTGGATCGAAGACGTCGTCGTCGACGAAGCGGCGCGGGGTCGAGGAGTGGGGGAGGCGCTCAACCGGTATGCGCTCGAACGGGCGCGTGCTGCAGGGGCCAAGACCGTGGATCTGACCTCTCGTCCATCCCGCGAAGCCGCGAACCGGCTCTACACCCGCATCGGGTTCGAACTGCGGGAAACCAACGTCTACCGGTTTGACCTCGGTGCCGACCGGGGTTGATCGAGCGCACCCCAGGTCGACGTTTCACGCTCAACTGTTGATCTCGCGACGCCATGAGCGCCGCGTCGCCCAGATCAGCCAGGCCAATCCGCCCGCAGGGATCTCGAAGAGGTAGGTGAAACCCCGGAAGAGGAACACCGCGGCAAGCGCCGCTTCGTTCGGGGTGCCAAACGCGACCATGATGCCGGCCGACCCTGCCTCGACGAAGCCGACGCCGCTCGGGGTTAGTGGGATGGTCGTGAGCAATTCCCCGAAAGTGTAGGCCGCGAGTACCTCGACCCATCCGAGTTCGGTGATCCCGAGCGCTCGTACGCACAACAGTTGGAGTACGAATGACGAGACCTTGTAGGCAACCATCCAGATGGTGAGAGCCATCCAGTGCTGACGTACGAGTCCAACGATCTTTCTTCGGAACTCGACCACCGCGTGCCGTGATCGTCTGTTCGGTTCACGGCCGTAGAGACGGCGAGTGCCGTTCCAGATCCGTTCGAACGAGGCGTCGATGACGGAGGCTGCGTGTTCGCTTCGGACGATCAGCCAGAAGACGGAAATTGCCGCGACCAGGACGGTCAGCCCCACGAGCGCAGCCAAGTCGAGTTGACGGAGGTTCTTGCCCCGAAGCGCCACACACACCAGTGCGACGGCCGGGAACGCCAACTTCGAGAAGACGTTCCACACCCCCGATACGAGGATCGAAACGGTCACCTGGGGTGGTGCAAACCCCCAGGACATGCACTGACCGTAGGTCGCGCCGACGCCGACGGCTCCACCGAACGGCACGACGTTGGCCACCGCGCTCCCGGACAGGTTCAGTACACCGGCCTGGGCGGTCCGCAGTCCGGGAAGCGTTCTGGTCATGAAGGACCAGTAGGTCCACATACTGCCGAACCACGCGACGAACAAGGCGAGGACAGCGCGCCCATCGAGCTGCGAAAACTTCTCGAATACGTCGCGATATTCGGCGTCGAACAAGCGGGGGATGATGAACGCGAACATGATGAGCACGACACTGACCGACAGCACCGACTCCGCGATCCGGCGTGCTTTGGTCTTGTGCGTGAATTCGTCCTCGATCAGCTCAACCGGCGCGAGGAGGGCATGGCGCCCCTCTTCGTGGGCGATGTGCTCACCGAGTTCCTCCGCGTGCTCGAGTTCACTCGTCACGCAGGTGCTCCCTCCGCTGTGTCGGTCGCGTCGGGACGCAAGACGTCGAAGACGTCGTCGTAGCGGATCCCACCCGGACATCCGGCTTGGGCGAACCACTCGCTGCCGAATGCGAGCGCGAAATACTCGGGTGGCAGTGACAAGAACGCAGCGATGGTCCGTGTGCCACCGCTAGCACTGGTCGACTGGCTGGCGTGGGCTTCCATCGAGGCGCGTTTGGTGTCGACGAACGAGCTGACGTCCACCCGATGCGTCAAGCTCTCTTCCGGCAGGAACCATTCATCGAAGGTTTCGGGTGAGAACGCGGAAGGGATTTCGAATCCCAATGACCGAGCCAACTCGAGTCCCGTCTTGAGTAGACCGCGGTTGATCGTGGCTTCGAGCACAGCCCCTGGTTGGGCCCGGTGTGCGGCCAGATGCCCGATCCGGTGGACTTGGAGATGGTCAGGATGGTGGTAGCCGCCGTGGCGGTCATAGATCGTGACCACGTCGGCGTGCTCGTCGGCGATGATGGCTGCGAGGCGATCAGCCGCCTCGTTGGGGTCCGCGTGAGCGAACGGTACCAATCTTGAACCGGGCCGCCCCTTCCCGGTCAGACCCGAGTCGCCGTAGCCCAGCCACTCCAGACGCTCGACTCCCAGGATCGCGGCGGATCGTTCCAGTTCCCGCCACCGCCGGTCGCCCAGGTCCTCGCCGCTGCTCAGGAAGTCGTCGGCCACCTCGCCGACTTCGCCCCGGGTGGCGACGATGAGCACGACCCGGTTGCCCTCTGCGGCAGCTTTGGCCATGACGCCGGCAGTGAGGAGGGCTTCGTCATCGGGGTGCGCGTGGACGCAGATGAGTGTCCGTCGGCCTTCACGCTGCGCAGCGGGTGTCGTCGTGATCACGAGGCAAATTGTGGCCGCACCGTCAGGGAAAGGACACGCATCGGGGGGTCTCGCTGACCACCGCCGAGGCCACTGCATGTCGTAACTGGGCAATGAGCTGCGCGCGGATCGAGGCGGTGGTCAGGGAGCGAAAGCAGATGAGCTGCGCGCCCGGGTGGTCCGCGATGCCGCTACCGTGGTCCGGTGCCCGAGGCGCAGCCCGCGACTGTCATGAAAATCGGCCTGGTCACTGACTGCTATGTCCCTCGTCTCGGTGGCATCGAGATGCAGGTACATGACCTAGGCCAGCGGCTCCGGGAGGCGGGACACGAGGTTGTGGTGGTCACCCCGACTCCCGGCCCCGATGTCGTCGACGGCGTGCCGGTGCACCGGATGGACGTGCCGCTCGCACCGTTCGACATTCCCTACAAGCCTTCGAGTTTCGACCGGGTCATCGAGTTGCTCGAAGCCGAGGCGGTCGACGTCGCGCACTTCCACGGGGGGATCGTTTCGCCACTCGCGTTCGTTTCGGCGCACCATGCGGTACAGCGACGTATCCCCACCGTCATCACGACCCACTGCCTTTGGAGCTACGCCACGCCGGTGTTCCGTTTGCTCGAGCGGCGATATCGGTGGAGCGAGTGGGACGCAGTCTTTTCGGCGGTGAGCGAGGTGGCCGCGGCTCCGATCCGCCGTATCGCTCCGAATCGGGAGGTCCTGATCCTGCCCAACGGCATAGACAATCGCGCCTGGGAGATCGATCCGTCGCCACGCGATCCGGACCGTGTGGTGATCGTATCGGTGATGCGCCTAGCGCCCCGCAAGCGGCCCCTGCAGCTGTTGAAGATGTTCAAACGAGTACGGCAGCGGGTCCCATCCAATATCGACCTTCGCTTGGTGATCATCGGTGAAGGCCCGGAACGCAAATCCATGGAGCGGTATGTGGCCGCCCAGGGTTTGAGCGATGCGGTCGAACTCACCGGTCGACTGAGTCGGGAACAGATACGAGAGGTGTACGCCACCGCAGATATCTTCGTCGCCCCGGCCAACCTGGAGTCGTTCGGGATCGCCGCGCTGGAAGCGCGCTGCGCGGGGCTCCCTGTCGTGGCGAAGGCTCGTACCGGTATACGTGAGTTCGTTGACCACGGCCAAGAAGGACTCCTCGCGGACAGCGACGCGGACATGGTCGACCAGTTGGTCACGCTGGTGCTTGACCGAGAACTGCGAGGGAAGATCACGGCCCGCAATCGTGAGATTCCCTCGCCCGTCGACTGGACCGAGGTCGTGTCCCTCAACCTGGATGCCTATCAGAAGGCCCGCGAATTGGTGGGTGCCTCGGCCGTTGGCCCGCCGAGGTCGCGCATCGCGCAGCGGTAGGCCCCCGGTTGTTGCCGCCGACGGGCCGTGATCTGCGACCTAGGCCTGTTCGAGCTCGACCGCCGGTTGCACTTGACGGGTTCGGCCTTCAGCCCGTGATCTGGCGCGAAGTTGCTCGCCGACCCGGGCGATGCCGACCCCGAGGAGAAAGACCACCAGACCGCCCACCGCGTCGAGGAAGTAGTGATTCCCGGTGATGATGATCACGTACGTGGTGAATACGGCGTAGCCGACGGAGAGGAATCGTGCCCACCGGGTGCGGACCCGGGGGTAGAACACCGTCATTGCCCAGATCGACCAAGCACAGTGCAAGCTCGGCATTGCCGCGAACTGGTTCGACACCTTCTCCATGGCCGATGACTGGAACGACCAGAAGGTCGGATACTTGACCAGCGTGTCCACGAACCCCCAGACGCGCCCGTCGCCACGTACATCGAGCAGCCTCGGTGGCATGAGCGGGAAGAGCGCGAAACCCACGAGGGCCAGGAGGGTGAGCGCGAGCAGCGCGTTCCGCCAGAAGCGGTAATCGTCGGGAAACCGCCGGAAGAGGTACACCAGTCCGGCTACCGTCACGACAATGTACGCCGCCCCGTAGAAGTAGTTCGAGACGATGATCAGCGGCGCGAACTGTACTGCCCAGTCCTGCATCGCCTGTTCTTGGAAGATTCCCAAGTTCTTCTCCAGGTTGATGAGCCTGACCGCGTTGGCATAGGCCCGCTTGGGCGTGGACTGGGTGATGTTGCGTATCGTCTCGTAGAACACGTACACGACCGCGACGATCGCGAGTTCCCGCCACCAGGCCAGGTTCCTGGTCGGTGATGTATGGCCGAACTCCGCCGGAAGATCGTCTTTGTGAGTGGTGAACGGTTGTTCCATGATCACGGTCCCGGCTCCACACGGTAGAGTTCACCTGCGGCTCCCGAGAGCCAGACCTCTCCGTCGGGACCTGTTGCGATGACGCCCAGTTCACCCCCCGTAACGATGCCGAGCTCTCGTTGATCGAGGATCACGCTGGTCGCGGCGAGAAGCCCTCTTAGCACGCCGCTGCAGCGGTCACCAAAGATGTAGGCCCCGTTGAGGCCGGGCACCGCCTTGCCGCGATACAGGATTCCCCCTACGAGTGGACACTCCCCGCGGTCGCGGTTGTACTCAAAAATGGGTGCAATGTGCCCGTCTGGAGCGGCCGTCCGGGCCCCGTGTGCACCCTCGATGCGTCCCCACCCGAGATTTGCGCCACGACCCGCGGAGCCCGGCCCGCCCGGGGCGCGAAGCACGTTGATCTCCTCGATTGTTTCACCGTGGTCGGTCAGCCACATATCTCCGCTGCGGGTGTCGAAGGCGATCGATCCGGGGTCGCGGAGTCCAGACAGCCACACCTCGGGCGCCCCTGCGGCGCCGTCCCTGAACGGGTTGGCGTCGGGGATGCCGTAGGGCTGGTCGTCGCCACCGCCTTGAGGGTCGACCCGTAGCACCTTGCCGAGCAGAGAATGCGGGTCTTGTGCCGGGCCCCCGGAAGGATCACCGGTCGCCACGTACAGGAACCCGTCGGGGCCTATGGCAATGGCTCCCCCGATGGCCCCATCAGTGTGATGGTCGATCTCCAGGATCGTGCGTCGGCTGCGGGTGTCCACCCGGTCGTCGTCCATGGTGTACTCATCGACTCTGAGGCCGCCGTCGGTCGGCGTAAAACTGACATACAGCTGGCGACCGTCACCGGAGAAGGCAAGACCGAGCAATCCGAGATTTTCGCCGGTGCGCAACTGGCGGGAGATGTCGAGCAACGGGCTCCGCTCGATGAGGTAGTCCGTCTTGCGGATGTTCCCGTTGCTGTCGAGCTGGTGGTTCACCGTCACCTGCCGAATCCGTCCGGCCCGCTCGGCGACGTACAGGTTGGGATAGCCCTTGCGTGCAGCGAGGGCCGACGCTGCCGAAAGTGCTCCTACCCGGTCGACGCGCAGGAGGACACCCTCGAGACTGATGGCCCCGTTCGACGCGGTGACCGCAGGAGGCGGGACCCGGGTATCGGCGGTAGCAGTACGTGAGGAAGAGGTTGTCCCGCTCATCGACGATCGTGTGGAGGCGGAGCGATCGCCGCAGGACCCGAGCAGTATCGATGCAAGCACGGCGAGGACGCCGATGCGGTAACCGGCTGCCCTACGAATCCGGCGTCGGCTGAAACTCCTGATCGCACCGTGACGTTCCGCGTGGCAGGAGACCATCACGAAGTAGCTGCCACCCCGGTGTCCGCTGCCGGCTCCCACGCTTTGATCCTCCCGCATGGTCTTGTGACCTGACGAGACTATGGCCCAGGAAGTGCCGAGGGTGGTCGGGCTAGCCTGCGGTGCCATGGCGGATCGTTTCCCGGACGGGTTCTGGTGGGGTACGGCAACGGCTGCGCACCAAGTGGAGGGAAACAACTGGAACAACGACTGGTGGGCGTGGGAACACCAGCCCGGCACGCCGTGTGTTGAACCAAGCCTTGATGCCTGCGACCACTACCACCGGTATCCCGACGACATTGCCTTGCTCGCTGCACTGGGGTTCGACAACTACCGCTTCTCGATCGAATGGAGTCGTATCGAGCCTGAGGAAGGGTTCTTCTCGAAGGCTGCACTTGATCACTACCGGCGGGTGTGTGCCACCTGCCTAGAGCACGGCATCGATCCAGTCGTAACCTTTCACCATTTCACGAGTCCGCGTTGGGTCGCTGCCGACGGTGGGTGGACGAACCCAGCCACCATCGACCGCTTCTGCCGGTTCGCGGAGCAGGCATCCAAGCACCTGGGCGACCTCATCACCCGGGCCTGCACGATCAACGAACCCAACATCGTCGCCTTCCTGACCTACATGGTCGGGGCGTTCCCACCGGGCACCCGGGACAAGAACCTGTACAAGCAGTCACAAGAGGTGTTTCGGGACGCCCACTGCCGGGTTCGCGACGTGATCAAAGCAGCGCTGGGCGACAAGCCCGTCGGACTGACCTTGGCGATGAGCGATTACCAAGCGGTCCCGCCAGATGACGAGCAGGCCGTTGCGATGCGTGACCGATACCGGCGGGTGAGCGAGGACTTCTACCTCGATGCCGTGCGCGGTGACGATTTCATCGGCGTGCAGACCTACAGCCGAACGCGGGTTGGTGCGGGCGGCCCACTAGGGCCCGAACCAGGGGTGCCGGTGCTGCCGATGGGGTACGAGTACTACCCCGAGTCGCTCGGCGCCACCATTCGGCGGGCCTGGGAGGTGACCGGCGGCGTACCAGTCTTGGTGACCGAGAACGGGATCGGGACCGATGACGACGACCAGCGGATCTCCTACCTGCGGACGGCACTGCGCGGAGTGCTTGACTGTTTGGCCGATGGCATCACGGTGTTGGGCTACACGTGCTGGAGCTTGCTCGACAACTTCGAGTGGGCATTCGGCTACGGCCCCAAGTTCGGTCTGGTGGCCGTCGAGCGTTCGACCCAACTGCGGACTGCGAAGCCCAGCGCGTATTGGCTCGGCTCTGTCGCCCGCGCTAATGCTCTGGTGGACTGAGCTGCTCGCGAGACGACGTGGGCCAGAGCTGAACTGTCCTATGGGTGCGGCGCCGAGTAACCTTGGGCAGTTCCGACCGGTTGGCCGCCAGCGCCGCTGGCCGCCGTTCGTCCAGAGAATCGACCGACTTTGCAAACCGTTTCCGAAGGCGGGGCTGCAGGCACAGTGACAACCACGAGTGAGGCCGCAGCCAGCCACGATCATATTCCGGCCGATAGCAGTCAACCTGGCCTTGTCGCCAAGGTCCTCGAACTCATCAAACACCGAGGCCCCAAGTACGTCCTCGTCTCCATCGTGAACGTCTTGTTCGGCGGGGGCCTGCTCGTACTGTTTCAGTCCCACATCCCTCCCGTGGACGCCAACATCCTGTCGGTCGCGCTGAGTTCGCTCCCCGCGTACTACATGAACCGTATGTGGGTGTGGGGGAAGCGGGGCAAGAGCCACTGGAAGAAGGAGGTCCTGCCGTTCTGGTTCTTCGTGGTGGCCGGGCTCGTGCTGTCGACCGTGGCGATCGCCTTCGCCGAGGACCACACCAAGAACCGGTATCTGATCCTCGGGACGCAACTCAGTGCGTTCGGGTTGCTCTGGGTGCTGCGCTTCTTCCTTCTCGACAAGCTGTTCCACATCGAGATCAACGAGGACGACACCCCGGACGAGGAGTGATCGCTCGATGGCCGCCGTCAATGGATCCTGAACTGCGGTCCCTGGCCGAAGCAGCCCGCGGTTTTATGCCGCCCGACGAGGGCTTGGCGCTGTATGAGGCGGCCGTGTCGGTCCCTGAAGGGGGATCCCCGCTGTTGGAGGTCGGGAGTTATTGCGGGAAGTCCTCGGTGTACCTGGGTGCGGCTGCCCGTGAACGGCGCACGGTGCTGTTCGCTGTCGATCACCACCGGGGTTCCGAGGAGAACCAACCCGGCTGGGAGTGGCACGAGCCCGATCTCGTTGATCCGGACGTGGGCCGTATCGACACCCTGCCCACCTTCCGGCGCACTGTCTACTCCGCGGGCCTCGAGGACCACGTCATCGCCGTTGTCGGCGAGTCGGCGACCGTTGCCCGCTACTGGCGTTGTCCGTTGGCGCTGCTGTTCATCGACGGCGGTCACGGCGAGGAACCAGCCCACCGTGACTACGAGAACTGGACGCCCTGGGTCGAACGTGGCGGTCTCCTGTTGATCCACGACGTGTTCCCCGATCTAGCCGACGGCGGCCGGCCACCGTTCGAGATCTATTGCCGGGCGCTCGACTCGGGCGAATTCGCCGAGGAACGGGCAGTGGGGTCGTTGCGGGTGCTGCGACGGGTAGCGGGTGGACCGGGGTAGTCACTCGGTGCGGATGGCTTCGAGGATGTCGAGCCGAGCGGCCCGCCATGCCGGGATGATCGACGCGACGAGCCCGATGAGGACTCCGAGGCTGTCGATCACTGCAAGCTCCTCCAACGGCCATCGGAACCCACCAGTGATACCGGCATCTGGATCCGTGAACAGGGGCCGGGTCACGAAGTAGGCGAGGAACAGACCGAAGGCGACACCGATGCCCGTCCCGAGAAGCGCAACAATGAGCGACTCGGTCCGGATTGATGTTCGCACCTGCCGCCGGGACATCCCGACCGCTCGCAGCAGACCGATCTCACGTGTTCGTTCGATGATGCTCAGCATCAGCGTGTTGACGATGCCGAACACGGCGATGACGACTGCGATGACGAGCAACGCGTTGATCGCTGAGATCAAGGTGTCGAAGAATGCTTTGACGAACGACGCGATGGCGTTCCCGGGAACGACTTGGATCGAGCTGTAGGTCGTGGTGAGCTCGTCGAGCGCTTTTTTGACTGTCTCGAGCTGGCCGGACCGGACCTGGAGGTTGTAGGTCGCAGGCATTGCATCTGGCACGACTTGTTTCAAGGAGGAGGTGTTCATCAGCACCGGAGGGACCGACAGCGAGAACTTGGTCAGTGCGCCCACGGTGTAGGAACGGGTTTCCCCATTCGCGAACGTGACGGTGACCGGTGATCCGAGGCCTATGCCGAGTTGCCCGAAGAAGTCAGCTACCGCAACCTGCGAGTCGCCGAGACCCTGCAGCGACCCCGAAGTGGCTTCGATCCCCAGTGCGCTGGCGTCGTCGGCGAGGTCGAGGGCCGCGATCGGCAGCGGGATCGGTTCGCCTCTTCCGCCCTGGGTGGTTTCGAGCACGGTGCGGCCTACCCCTTGGTACACCGGGACCACTCGGGAGACGCCTTCGAGCCCGTTGAGCTTCTCAGCGACTCCAGATGGGAACGTCGGCGTGCTCGACGCGAGGATGAGATCGGGTCCGCCGAAGCGGGATATGAACTGCACCGCGAAATCTCGCAGCGCACCCCCGGCGGCGGTCACGAACACGACCATGGTGACGCCGATCACCAAAGCGTTCGCTGTGGTCGCGGCGCGCCGCGGGTTTCGTTCGACGTTGTCAACGGCGAGCCGAACGGGTGTGCCACCACCGATGCGCAGCACTGCCCGAGCGAGTTCTGCAACCCGTTTGGACAGCCATGGACCGAGCAGTAGTACACCGAGTAACAAGAGTGCGGGGGCGGGCAGCAACAAGATCGCGGTCTCGGTGACGCTTGCGACGATCAGCACGACCGCGCCAGTCGCAGTGAGGGCCAAGCCGAGCCAGGCCCGTATCTGGCTGGAACTGCTTCGGTCGGTGCTTGCCACCCGTAGCGCCTCGAGCGGGCGCACCCTGGCCGCCCGGAACGCAGGGATGAAGGCCGAGATGACGGTGACGAGCGTGCCGGACAACAACGTTTGGAGGACGCCAATCGGGGCCACGGTGAGCCCTACATCGCCAGAGGTGCCGAACGAGATCAGATCGGGGACTGTGCGGGCGAGCAGAGCGACGAGCCCGACCCCGATGAGGTAACCGGTGGCGCTGGCCACAATGCCGACAATGAGCGATTCGAAGAGCACGGAACGGCGTACCTGTTTCCCCGAAGCGCCGATCGCGCGGAGTAGGGCGAGTTCCCGTGTCCGTTGCGCCACCACGATCGTGAACGTGTTGTAGATGATGAAGATCCCGACGAAGAGGGCGACATAGGCGAAGACCTGCATCCCGGTCCCGACCCAGGACGTGAGGTTGCCTGCCTCTCCTGCTTGTTGGCGGCGGAACTCGTCGCCGGAGAGCACGTCGTAGCGGTCGGTCGGTGCGACTGGTGGACCGATGGTGGTCTCGGCCTTCTTAGGTGTTCGCGCCTCGTCACCGACGGCACGGCGGAGCGCGTCGACGAGGCTGCCGGTTTCCACGCCCGCTGCGGCGCTGACATAGGTGAACTGGTATGCAGCCTGCCCCGCGCCGAGCCAGTCGAACGCGTCAGCGGCAGAGACGATCACGTTGAGCTGGTCGTTCTCGTTCGGCAAGCTCCCGTAGCGCACGGTACCCACGACTGTGGCCCCGACCTGGCCGACGGAGGTAGCGAGCTGAACGTCCGATCCAACAGGCAGCTTCTTGACCTGCGCCGTCTTGGCGTCGAGTGCGACTTCACCTGAGCGTTCGGGCCAGCGTCCATCGACGAGCTGATACGGATTGAGGGCTTCGGCGTCGATGCGCAGTGTCCCGATGCCGGTCGTGCGCGCGACTTGGCCCTCGGGGAGTGGTTGCAGCAGAACGAGTTGGCCCTGCAGGACACCCGCCGCTGCAGCGACACCCGGTGTCGAGGTCACGGCGTCGAATAGTTCGGCGGGAACGGTCGGGTTGTCGTTGAAGTTGTCCTCGGCCAGGTTCAGGTCGGGCTCGATGGCGGCGTCGACCCCCTTGAGGGCTTCGGTGGTGTTCCGTTCGATCGTGCGAACCACCGAGTCGCGTAACACGATCGCGCCACCGAGGAACGTGGTGGCCACGATGACGGCCAGCATCATCGCCACGAACCGGGTCGGATGGGCGCGCAAACCGCGCAAGGTCAGCTTTCTCATCACGGCTGCATTAGTGGGCACGCCCGACATGGTGTCAGGCGGCGGGTGGTCTCAGCGTTCTTCTGCGACCTCGTCGGCGAGTTCGTCCTCCGCTTCTGCCAGCGCAAGTTCAGGTAGCAGCTCGTGGTCGATGAACAACCCGCTTGCCGCGCTCGTGCCGGACAGGGCATCCGCGGCCAGCACGATCGAAGCACCGGTGTAGGTCGTCTTCTCGTCGCCGGGGAAATGGACCATCTCCGGGAAGACGATGCCGGTCCAGTAATGGCCGTCGTCGGCTCGGAGTTGTTGCGCCCACTCGAAGAGCTTTACGGCCCGATCGCGCTCGCCGAGTGACAGGTAGGCCAACAGACACTCGCAGGTCTCGGCGGCGGTCACCCACGGTCGGTCGCTCACGCACCGCACACCTAGCCCCTCGACCACGAAAGTCGCTTCGCGGGCATCCAGCCGTTCGAGGCCTTCGTCGCCTCGCAGGACTCCAGCGAGGACCGGGTAGTACCAGTCCATCGCCCAGCGGTGTTTCGGTGCGAAAGCGTCCGGGATCTCACCCCGGCAATGTGCCCCCACCACGTGGGCGAGCCGGGCGGCAGACAGTTCCCAGTCGGGCCGCTCGTGCCCGAGATGCTCGGCGAGGGCGATTGCACACCTGATCGAGTGGCACATCGACGACGAGCCGGTGAGAAGCGCAAAAGACCAGGGGGTGCCGTCGGCGTGGCGGGCCCAGATGATCTCGCCCCGTGGGGTCTGGAGGTCGAGGACGAACTCGATGGCCCGGTCGACCACTGGCCACATCGTCTCAGCGAACCCTTCGTCCCCGGTGAGCAGGTAATGGTGCCAAACACCGGTGGCGACATACGCGATGGTGTTGGCGTCGAGCTTGTCCTGCTCGATCCCGTCGGCAAGGTAGTACTGGTGCCACGACCCATCCGCCCGTTGCATGCTTGCCAGCCAGTCATAGGCCCGCTCTGCTTCGGCCCGGCGACCTCCGAGGGCAAGCGCCATCGCCGCCTCGACGTGGTTCCACGGATCGGCGTGCCCGCCCGGGAACCACGGCACCATGCCGTTGGGCAACTGCCACTCGGCGATGGCGTCGACGGTTGCCGCTACGTCAGCGGCCGAGAGCACACCGATGACTTCTGGAATTGGGGGACGGGAATCAGCCACGGACGCTCTCCAGTTCGCGAACGTGCCCAGCTGTGCTGGCGCGTGCGGCGATTGGCTTGGTGGCATACACCACTAGGCTCTTGCCGAGGACCGGGTTGAGAAGACGTTCGGCCAGACGCGTGATGACGGGGCGCTTCTCGATGTCCCACACGAGCAGCCGGTTGTAGGCCTTGACGAGCGGGAAGGTGTCTCTTCGCAGTCCAACCAGGCACTTGAGCCACCAGTACGGCGTGTGCAGCGCGTGGGCGAGATGCGAAGCCCCCGGCTCGAGACCCGCGCCGGCGAGGAGTGATCGAAGACGAGACTCGGTGTAGATACGGACGTGACCGCCCTCAGCTTTGGGGGCGTAGTACTCGTCCGACAACGTCCAGCAGATCGTCTCGGCGAGCCAGGCGGGAACCGTCACTGCGATCGTGCCGCCGGGTTTGAGCACACGAGCCAGCTCATCCAAGGCGCCGATGTCGTGGGCGATGTGTTCGAGCACCTCCGAGGCGATGATCCGATCGAAGGTCGCGCTCGGGAACGGCAGGCGGGTTGCGTCCGCGCAGGTCGTGTCAGCCATCCCGGTCGGTGGCGCCTCGCCGGCATCGACCATTGCTTCGAAGATGGCCCGCACTTGTTGAAGCTCGGGTTGGGCCAGGTCGCAGGCGACGACGCGTGCGCCGCGGCGGAATGCTTCAAAGGCGTGACGGCCGAAGCCACACCCGAGATCGAGCAGCAGGTCGCCGGGACGCAGGCCGAGCCGGTTGTAGTCGACGGTCAGCACGGCCGCACTCCCACGCGATTGCGTCGGAACCGAGGTGCCGAGCCCGCGCCGCCTGGTCGACGGGCCTGGATGTGGGCGGTCTCAGCAAGCAGCGCCCGGTACTGCTCGACGGTCCCGATGGCGGTATGGCGCCATGTCCAGCGGTCGATGACGCGCTGGCGACCGTTGGCTCCGACGCGGGCCCGCAGCTCGGGGGAATCGAGGGCCTCGCGGATCTTGGCGGCGAGTGCATCTGAGTCGCCGGGCGGAACCAGTAAGGCAGTGTCGCCGTCGGCCCCGACGACTTCTGGTAGCGCGCCGCCGGTCGTGGCGACGAGCGGGACACCGCACGACATGGCCTCGATCGCGGGGAGGGAGAAGCCCTCATACAGCGACGGCACGATTGCTACCTCGGCCTCGCTGTAGAGCTCGATGATGCGTTCTTCGGGCACACCGCTGACGAAGATCACCGCATCTCGCAAGCCGAGTTGGTCGATGGTGCGTGCCGACGGTCCGCCTTCCTTCAGCTTGCCGATGACGACCAACTCGACGTGGCGTTCGGTGCGGAGCTTGGCCACCGCTTCGAGCAGGTAGCGAAGGCCCTTCATGGTGACATCCGCCGATGCCGTGGTGATGAGGCGGCCGGGAACCCGCTGCACGTGTGGTAGTGGCCGGAACAGGTCTTGGTCGACTCCGACGGGGACCACGTTGATCCGTTCGACGGGCACCTTGTGGTCCTTGTGGATGTCCTCGAACGAGTTCTGTGACACCGTCAACACCCGGGTCATTCGGCTCGCCACTCGGGTCTGCATCTTGGTGAACGCATACCAGCGGGCCTTGGCGAACCGTTGGTAGCGGGTTTCGGCGTGTTCCATCTCCAGACGGCGATCCACCGTGATCGGGTGGTGAATCGTGGCCAGGACCGGGAGCCCTTCACGCTCGATGGCGAGGAGGCCGTAGCCGAGACACTGGTTGTCCTGGACCAGATCGAAATCCGAAACTCGCTTCCGAAGGTGTTGCCAGGCCCGGATCGAAAATGCGAGCGGTTCGGGGAAGTTACCCGTGCTGAAGGAGGTGACCTCCACCCAGTCGGCCAACGTCTTGAGTTCCCAGATGCCGGGCATCCGCATCGGGAAGTAGTCGTTGTAGATCTCGAGGCTTGGCAACTTGATCAGGGGTACCCGGTCGTCGAGGATGGGGTAGGGCGGCCCGCCCAGGACTTCGACGTGGTGCCCGAGGTCGACCAAGGCCTTGGTGAGGTGCCTGGTGTAGACACCTTGGCCGCCGACATGGGGTTTCCCCCGATAGCACAGGTAGGCGATGCTCAGCGGCTCGTCGTCGTGGGGCACCGGAATGGTCATGCCTGTTACTCGCTTCCCCGGCTTTGGCCGGATCGGAGGTCGTCGCCCAGTCGACGGTGGGTAGACGCCTCCCAATGCTGCACAAACCGCTAAGCCTTATCGCTCTCTGACAGCCCGTCAAATACGTGTCGGGTGCGTAACACCGCGCAATGCGCGGAAAGCAGCACCCGTTTGGGGGTTTGGGTGCGTAACACCGCGCAATGCGGGGAGAACAGCACCCGTTGGGGATGAGTTGGGGAAATGCTGGGCGGTAGGTTGCTCGGCATGAGGGCGCTGGTGCAGCGGGTGGTATCGGCTTCGGTTTCTGTTCCGAGAACCGGTGAAGGTGTCGGCGCTCGCGAGGTCATTGGGTCGATCGGTCCTGGATTGTGCCTGCTCGTCGGTGTCACCCATTCCGATGACGAAGCGACCGCTTCCCGCCTGGCAAAGAAGGTCTGGACCCTGCGGGTCATGGCCGATGAGCAGGGGGCCATGAATCTGTCGGTGGCGGAGACAACACGGCAGATCCTGGTTGTCAGCCAATTCACGCTCTACGGCGACACCCGCCGTGGGCGCCGGCCATCGTGGCTCGATGCTGCCCGACCCGAGCATGCCGAACCGCTCGTCGAGTATTTCACGAGCGAGCTGCGGGGCCTCGGAGCAATTGTCGCAACCGGCCGTTTCGGCGCCGACATGCACGTTTCGTTGGTCAACGACGGACCCGTCACGCTGATGGTGGAGGTGTGAGGCCACACCGATGCAGTCGCTGAGGGGGACCCGGGTGGCTGTCGGCGCTGGATGACCCAGCCTCCCGCGACTCCCTCAGGCTGGTTGGCATTCAGGAGTCGAATGTGGGTGGCTGTCGGCGCTGGATGACCCAGCCTCCCGCAACCGCCAGCACTGCGACCACCAAGCTGGGCCACTGGCCGATCGTGAGCGCCAACGTGCGCCCGTGGCGCCTTTGGATCACTGCCTGTAGGACGATCTGTTCGGAGACGCCGCTGCGGCACCACCCAGAGGTGGCCCCTTGGCCGTTGATTTTCGTGCAGTCGATCACCCTGCCGACCGGATTGATGATCGTGCTGAACCCCGTGGGTGCGGCTTGAACCTCCCATCGCCCGGTCTCGATCGCTCGTAGCCGCGATGAGGCCACCTGCTGGCTCTGCACCTGGGTCAGCCAATATGAGGACCCGTTGGTGGGGTTGAGCAACACCTCGCCCCCGTTCCCGATTGCATCGGCGGCTCGTTCGGTGAAGAACACCTCCCAGGAGATCACCACGCCCAGCCGGCCGACCGGGCTGTCGAGCACGGCCGGCCCGCGGCCGGGGATGGCGTCGTTGGGCACCAGCTCGGTGGGTGCCCCCAGCGCGGTGAGCAGGCCACGGAACGGCATCCAC
>JANZZE010000103.1 GCA_026419545.1 Acidimicrobiales bacterium | reverse complement strand
GTGGAGCGGGGTCAGGTGTTGGCGAAGCCGGGGAGTATCACGCCGCACACCGAGTTCGAGGCGCAGGTGTATGTGTTGACCAAGGAGGAGGGTGGTCGGCACAAGCCGTTCTTTTCGAATTATCGGCCCCAGTTCTATTTCCGGACGACGGATGTGACGGGGACGATTCATCTGCCGGAGGGCACGGAGATGTGCATGCCGGGTGATAACACGACGATGCGGGTGGAGTTGATCGCGCCGATCGCGATGGATGAGGGGTTGCGGTTCGCGATCCGTGAGGGTGGCCGAACGGTCGGCGCTGGTCGGGTCACCAAGATCCTCAAGTAAACCCACACCCCCCAACCAGCACCGGGACACACAAGGCAACCGCATCGGTCAAATCGGCAACTCATCTGGATATGAACTCATCTGGATTTGCATGAAACAAGGCCGGCGGTCTCAGATCCTGAGAGGGTTACTTGGCTGACCTCAGGAGCAGTCGGTAGAGTTTGAAGTTCCTGGCCGGACAGGAATCGATGAGGTAGAGGAGTGCCGCCATGGCCAAGAAGGCAGGCGAGAAGCGCGTGCAGGTAACCCTTGAGTGCACGGAATGCAAGCGTCGTAACTACATCACGAAGAAGAACCGGCTCAACGACCGCGACCGCATTGAATTGAAGAAGTACTGCAAGTGGGACCGAAAGCACACGGTTCACAAGGAGACTCGCTGAGCTTCCGAGACAATTCAGGTTCGTCCCGTCGACGGTCCTGTCACCGGATTGTCACGTAACGGCTACCACCTGGGGAAGGTCCGATCGTTGATGCCAGTTGAGGTGGCTGACCTGGTTGCCGCCGCCCAGGCTGGTGATCGCCAGGCCTTTGATGAGTTGGTACGGGTGACGTACGCGGACACGTACACCCTCGCGTATCGGCTCACCGGTGACGAGGAGGATGCGCAGGACGTGGTGCAGGAAGCGTATTTGCGAGCCTTTCGTGGGCTGAAGCGCTTCCGGGGTGACGCTCAATTCTCGACATGGATGTACCGGATTACTGCCAATTGCGCGTCGACGTATCTCGGTAAGCGGTCTCGGCACCGTCATGACGAGCTCAGCGAAGAGCTGGCTGTCAGTGACGAACGCGAGTCCGCGAATCCGGAGCTTCGGGCCGAGACAGGAGCACTTCGTGATCGGCTTCAGGTCGCGCTTCGTGCACTTCCTCCCCGCTTGCGGGCCGTCGTGGTGTTGCGCGACATCTACGACCTTCCACATGAGGCAATCGCCGCTGAACTCGGTATTTCCGAATCAGCCGCCAAGGTTCGCCTTCACCGGGCGCGCCGAAAGTTGCGCGAAGACCTCTTCTCGATTCCGGGAGACGTAGGAGAGGCCCATGCGATGTGACCAACTCGGTGATGTTCTCTCCGAGGCAGCGGAGGGAAACCGCGTCCTCGACAAGTCGGCACGCAGGCACGTCGAGCAGTGTCTTCGTTGTCAGGCGGAAGTAGTTCAGTACCGCAGGTTGCTGAAAGCGTTGCGGGCTATGCGCACCGAGGTGCTTGAGCCGTCACCTGGGTTGCTTCCCGAGATTCTGGCTGCCATTGAAGAGGCCGGGGAGCGCAGTGCGCTTCGCAGTCTGTTGAGCGGGCGGCGAGTGGCCTACATCGGAGGTATCGCGGCAGCGACAGCCGCAGCAGCTGGTGGTGCGATCGTCATCGCAACGAGGTCGCGGAAGCGACTGCGTTTAGCGAGCTGAATCTTTGGTAGGTGAACGGCTTCTGTCACTGCAGCAACGAGCTGTTCGCGGAAGCCGACTGCGGTCAGCGAGCCGAATCTCTGGGGGCTTTCGGCCTGATTTGGGGCGCGGGCAGGGTCGCGGCGTAGGCTGACCTGCCACTCCCGAGAATGGGGCACCAGGGTGGTCTGATATCCTGCCCGAGGGGCAGGCCTCCCCCTAGGGCAGTAGCTCAATTTGGTAGAGCACCGGTCTCCAAAACCGGCGGTTGGGGGTTCGAGTCCCTCCTGCCCTGCATATTCGACTCGCAGGATGACCGCTTCCGGTCCCAGTTCCGTCGTCCGTTGGCGCGAAGGCATGCCCATGGCCATGAACCGAGAGATGAAGCGTAGGCTCCAGAAGCAGGGCGAGCTTGGCCCTGACGGTGAGCCGCGACTTGTTGCCTCCCGCCAATCGGCGCGGCGAGTACAGCCTCCTCGAGCGAAGAACGAGCGGACCTCGGTCCGACAGTTCGCTAAGGAAGTCCGAGACGAGCTTCGCAAGGTCGCCTGGCCAACTCGCAAGGAGACGATCAACTACTCGATCATCGTGTTCATCACGCTGGTCCTGTTCACCTCACTCGTGTTCTGTATCGACTGGGTGTTCAGTAACGGCGTGCTCAAGCTGTTCGAAACTTCATGAGCCAACCCACCACCGACGCTACCAACGATTCCCCATGAGCGATTTCCTAGACCAGAGTGATCAGACCAGCGATGAGGACGGCAGCTCTCTGCCTCTCGGCGAGGCGAAGGGAGCTGCGACCGATTCTGCGGCGTTCACTGAAGCGCCGCGTGAACGAACTGGGGACGAGAGCGATGGCGTGAACTCCTCTGGCGAATCACCAGGCCATGCGCCAGGCGATGTATCAGTTTCCGAATCCCAGTCGACCATTGCCGGAGAAGTTGAAGCAGGGGATGGTGAGTTGGCTGACGTGGCGGACGGAGCGCTCGAGCCCGGCGTGCTGACCGAGGACGAGTTGTTCGAGACAGAGGAAGTGGCTTGGGAGGAGAGCCCGTACGACCGGCCCGGCCGTTGGTATGTGGTTCACACACAGTCGGGCTACGAGAAGAAGGTCAAGCAGAACCTCGAGGCCCGCATCACCTCTATGAACATGGAGGAACGGATCTACGAAGTCGTCATCCCAATGGAGGACGTCGTCGAGTTCAAGGGCGGCAAAAAGGTAGTCGTCCCGAAGAAGATGTTTCCGGGCTATTTGCTGGTGCGTTGTGAGTTGGATGACGATTCGTGGTACGTCATCCGCAACACCCCAGGCGTCACCGGGTTCGTGGGTCAGGGGGCGAAGCCGTCGCCCCTGCCGCGAAAGGACGTGGAGATGTTCCTCCAGGTTGACAAGGGCCCAGAAGCCGAAACGGTTCGGAAGGGTAAGCCCCGCCTGGAATATGAAGTGGGTGAAACGGTCCGCATCAAGGAAGGCCCGTTCGCTGATTTCTCGGGCGAGATCGTCGACCTGAACGAAGAGCAGCTGAAAGTCAAGGTCGAAGTCGACATCTTCGGCCGCCCGACGCCCGTTGAGCTCGAGTTCTCGCAGATCGCCAAGCTCTAGCCGACGACCGAGTACCGGTTGGCTTCATCCGAGTTGTCGGTGTGACTCGCAGGCGGGCAAAGTAGTAGGCCGATTGTGCCCGTTTTGCCCGTTCTGCCCAAGTACGAAAGTGGAGCCCTGTGGCCAAAAAGAAGGTTGCCGCCGTCGTCAAGATTCAAATACCTGCTGGTGGTGCAACCCCGGCACCGCCGGTCGGTACAGCGCTCGGTCCCCACGGCGTGGCGATCATGGACTTCTGCAAAGCCTACAACGCAGCAACCGAGGCGCAGAAGGGCACGATCGTGCCAGTGGAGATCACCGTCTTCGAGGACCGGTCGTTCACCTTCGTTCTCAAGACGCCGCCGACCTCGGTCTTGATCGCGCAGGCCGCTGGGCTCGAGAAGGGCTCTGTCAGTCCTGGGCGGCAGGAGGCGGGAACGATTACCGAGGCCCAGCTCGAGGAAATCGCTCGCACCAAGATGCCTGATTTGAACGCGAACGATCTCGAGGCAGCCAAGGCGCAGGTTGCTGGTACTGCCCGCTCCATGGGAGTCGCAGTCGTCTAAGCCATGACCGTCCAAGTCGGGAGTACCTCGCCCGGCCCGAGGAGCACCGTCACCGGCTCGCAAAGGGGTCGGTGCCAAGTGAGGGAGTCAGAGTGACGCATCACGGAAAGCGCTATCAGGACGCAGTCAAACGTTACGACAAGCAAGCCGCACACGAGCCCGCCGAAGCGCTCGAGTTGGTAAAGAGCTTGGCCGGCGCCAAGTTCGACGAGACGGTCGAGTTGGCGGTGCGGCTGGGGGTCGATCCCCGCAAGGCCGATCAGGTAGTCCGGGGCACGGTCACGCTGCCGGCTGGAACCGGCCGAGAGACGCGAGTCGCGGTGTTCGCCGGCGGCGACAAGGCCGCTGAAGCTCGCGAGGCTGGTGCCGACGTGGTCGGGGCCGACGACCTGGTCGCCCAGGTAGAGGGTGGTTTCCTCGATTTCGATGTCGTCATTGCTACGCCAGATCTCATGCCCCAGGTCGGAAAGCTCGGTCGGGTGTTGGGGCCGCGCAAGCTCATGCCGAACCCGAAGGCAGGGACGGTCACCAACGACGTCGGGAAGGCGGTTCGTGATTTCAAGGGCGGCATGGTCGAGTTCCGGACCGATCGCTACGGCAACGTGCAGGTGCCGATCGGGAAGGTCAGCTTCGAACTCTCAGGATTGTTGGCAAACTATCTCGCGGTGATCGAGGAACTCGAGCGCAACAAGCCAGCGTCGGCGAAGGGCCGGTATCTCAGGAAGATCGTGGTTTCTTCCACGATGGGCCCTGGGGTGCGTATCGATCCGCAGAAGGCCCACCTGGTTGAACGGCACAGCGCCGCCTGAGCTGCTCCTCGAGCCTCGCTTTGGGTGAACAACCGGCCGCCTGCTAGGCTTGAAAGTCGGTTCGTGGACCATTGAGTTCCGGGCCGCAAACGAAAGATCGCTCGCCAGAGACATCCGGTGCCCTCAGGGGCTGAAAGGGCCTCCGGCCCGCCTGACGAGGCGGACACCTCCGAAGACTCGGTCACTCGAGCCTTCATGTCGGGGCGTTCGCGCGTGCGAGCGCCCCGTGCTCGTTTTAGGGCCGGGAATGACAATTGAAGGTGCAGCAGCCGGCTCGATGATCTCCGTGCGCCGCAGGAAACGTCTTCCGAACGGGCAATTGGGCATCGGCCAGGCATGAGGCTCTGCCAGAACGAGAGAAGGGAGGTGCTGATGGAGAACCCGAGACCTGAGAAGGTCGCAATTGTCGACGAGGTCAAGGAGCGACTGTCGACAAGCCAGGCAGCGTTGTTGACCGAGTATCGAGGGATCGGCGTCGCGGCCATGCAGTCGTTGCGACGGTCCCTTCGTGAGGCTGGCGGCGAGTACAAGATCTACAAGAACACGCTCGTGCGGTTCGCGGCGCGGGATCTTGGTATCGAGATTGAGTCCATGTTGACTGGTCCGACCGCGATCGCCTTCGTGCCGAACGACGGCGGCGGTGATCCGGTCACGGTTGCGAAAGCCTTGCGCGAGTTCGCCAAGACGAACGAACACCTGGTGGTCAAGGGCGGTGTTCTAGGCGACAAGGTGCTGACAGATGCCGACGCCAAAGCGCTGGCTGATGTCGCTCCGCGCGAGGTGTTGTTGGCCCAGCTTGCCGGGGCCATGGCCGCACCGATGCAGCAGTTCGCAGGACTCTTGCAGGCACTCCCACGCAATTTCGCCTACGGGCTCAAAGCACTCATCGACAAGGGCGGATCATCCCCCTCAGTGGGCACGGACGATCGGCTCGCGAATGAAGCGGGATCTGCGCAGGTAGGTGCCGACAACGACGCGCCCACTGAAAAGGCGGCAAGTGCTGACAAGACCGAGACAACGGAGGAAAGTTGATCATGGCAACCAAGGAAGAGATCCTCGACGCCATCGCGAACATGACGGTTCTCGAACTGAGTGAACTGCTCAAGGACTTTGAGGAGAAGTTCGGCGTCACGGCCGCCGCGCCCGTGGCGGTGGCCGCAGCGGCCCCAGCCGGCGGTGGCGGTGGTGAAGCGGCTCCGGCTGAGGAGCAGGACGAATTCGACGTCGTGCTCGAATCCGCGGGCGACAAGAAGATCCAGGTGATCAAGGAGGTTCGGGCGCTAACCAACCTGGGACTGAAGGAAGCCAAGGAGCTCGTGGACAACGCACCGAAGACCGTGCTCGAGCGAGTCTCCAAGGAAGACGCCGAAAAGGCCAAAGCGCAACTCGAGGGCGCCGGGGGAACCGTCAGCCTCAAGTGAGGCTTCACGGTCGAGTTCGCAAGGCGCAAGACCATCGCCGTCCAATCAGGGCGGCGATGGTTCGCGTCCAGGCTTGGTAGCCTCACCGCTGTGGCAGCGCGTCCCAGCGTTCGCCGCGAGGGAGCCGATCTCGTCGTCAGTTGGGACGTTCGGGAGCCGATCGAGATCGCGATCTCGATGTCGCCAGATGTCGCGGTGCCCGTGGATGCCGAAGTCCGTTACATGGCTCCGGGCGAGGCGATCATTCGCGGCCTTGACGCGGGTTGCCGCCACTACGTGCATCTGATGCGGTCTGGGTTGCGCAGCCGAGTGCTTGCCGAACGGCTGGTGCCGCTTGTGGGAGCGACGAACTTTCGGGACCTCGGGGGCTATGCCGCTGGTGGCGGCCGTACTGTCCGTTGGGGCAGGGTCTATAGGTCGGATGCGCTGAGCGCTCTAACCCAGTCCGATCTTGAATATCTGCGCGCCATGGGAGTGCGCGTCGTTATCGACCACCGAGCTCCGCACGAGACGGAAGTTGCGCCATGCCGCGCCAGAAGTCCTCAGTTCGAGCTCGTCAACCACATCATTGGCGATGGCTCCGAGGATCGCCGCCTCATCACCGATCGGATTCGCGACGGCGAGCTCCGTGAGATCACCGTCGCGGACATGACTGCCTTCTACTTCCTCACTTTCGAGCGGCATGCGACCGAGTTCGGCTCGGTCCTGCGGCGCGTGGCTGATCCGAGCCAACACGCGTTGGTCTTCTGTTGCACCGCCGGCAAGGACCGCACGGGCATGACCGCAGCGCTGCTACTGGCAGCCTTAGGGGTCGACGAAGCGACCATTCTCGATGACTACGAGCTCACGAACGGTTATAGGTCGGAGCGTCGTCAGCTGATCATTCGGGAACTGAGGAACATGAACATCGATCCTGAGCCGTTTCTCCCGTTCTTCACAGCAGAGCGGGAGGTTTTGGCTGGGGCCTTGCGCCTGCTGAAAGACCGTTATGGGAACATCCGGCGCTATCTCGCGGAGCGAGCAGGGGTAGGTCCTGAAGTCATCGACGCCCTTCGCTCCTCGCTTCTCGTGGAACGGTAGCGGCAGCGATCACACTCAGGCCGGTGCGAGGGGCAACTGCTTGGTGTCGCGTTCGTCTTGGGCACATTGGGCGAGCTGCACGTCGGGCAACTCCGCTCCCGTAACGAATCCGCAACAAAGCAGAACCTTGACCTTCGGAGCGGATCGGCTTACCTTGCAACGAACTTCGACGGTCTGAACCCGCTGTGGATAACTGCGGGTTGCCCCTTTGCGCGTGCGCGCCTAGGCTATCGGTTTGCCGTGCTCGCGTGTCTTGCTCTTGGTCGTTCTCGTGCCGGGCTGACGCGCGTCCGTGCACTGCTGCGCATCCGTCTTCCTATCGAGGAGTGACCCCTTGGCTGCTCGCTCTGCGCTACGCGACCGGTATTCCTTTGCAAACCTCGATCAGGTCCTTGAACTGCCGGACCTCATCGCGATCCAGACCGCCTCGTTCAACTGGTTCCTGAACGAGGGCCTGGCGGAGACGTTTGCCGATATCTCGCCGATCAAGGACTTCACCGAGACGCTGCAACTCGAGCTGGAGTTCGACCCGCACGATGAGGATCTACGCCCACCGCCGAAGTTCACGGTGGATGAGTGCAAAGAAAAGGACATGACGTACTCGGCGCCTATTTTCGTGCGGGCCCGATTCATGAACGCCGCCACCGGCGAGATCAAAGAGCAGACGGTCTTCATGGGTGACTTCCCCATGATGACCGAGAAGGGCACGTTCATCATTAATGGCACCGAGCGGGTGGTGGTGAGCCAGCTGGTACGTAGTCCCGGTGTCATCTTCCAGCCGGGTGAACGTTTCCGGCTCCGTAACCTCCAGAAGCATCAGCTTGTCACAGGCACTATCCATCCCTACAGGGGTGAGTGGCTTGAGTTCGACGTCGAGCAGAAGCCCGGTAAGGACGTCACCGCCGGTGCTCGCGTTGCGCGCAAGCGCCGCCTGTCGATGTTCACACTCCTACGTGCTCTCGGCTACGACGAGGAGAACTACCCCGGATTCCTCGACCGCCTCGTTCGCCACTTCAATTTCCTCGAGGGGCAATGGGAAAAGGACCGCGAGATCGCTCCTACGCAAGACGACGCACTGCTCGAGATCTACAAGCGGGCGCGTCCTGGTGAGCCGCCGGCGATCGAGTCAGCGCGGTTGTACTTCCGCAACGCGTTCTTCGAGAGCCGCCGCTATGACCTGAGCCGGGTCGGGCGCTACAAGCTAAACCGAAAACTCGGGCCCGAAATCGACAAAGTAGAGCAGATGTTCGATATCGAACTCGAGCGGCCCGATCCGGATCAGCCGGTTTTGTCGCCGAGCGAAGTGTTGGCGGCTTGCACCTACATGCTGAACCTGATGATGCAGGAGCCGGGCTATCGGCTCGATGATCAGGATCATTTTGCGAACCGGAGGATCCGCTCGGTCGGTGAGCTCATCCAGAACCAGGTCAGAATCGGCTTGAGCCGTATGGAGCGAGTGGTTCGCGAACGTATGACCACTCAGGACGTCGAAGCGATCACTCCTCAGACGCTCATCAACATCCGGCCGGTTGTCGCTGCCATCAAAGAGTTCTTCGGCACGAGCCAGCTGTCGCAGTTCATGGACCAGGTGAACCCGCTTTCCGGCCTCACCCATCGTCGCCGACTCTCGGCACTTGGTCCCGGCGGCCTGTCCAGGGAACGAGCGGGGTTCGAGGTTCGCGACGTTCACTTCAGCCACTACGGCCGGATGTGTCCGATCGAAACGCCGGAGGGACCGAATATCGGTCTCATCGGCGCGTTGGCGACCTATGCCCGGGTGAATGAGTTCGGGTTCATCGAGTCGCCCTACCGCAAGGTCAAGAATGGCAAGGTCACCAACGAGATCGTCTACCTCACGGCCGATGAGGAAGAGGAATATGTCGTGGCGCAGGCCAACGTTCCTCTGAACCCCGATGGTTCGTTCAAGGAGAGCCGTGTTCTGGTGCGCCGGTCGCCTCAGGCAGCGACGTTGGGTGAACTGAAACTACAGCTCGAGCGGGACGTGTTCTTTGGCGCAACGACCGAGATCTCGTTCGTCCCGCCAGAGGAAGTCGACCTCGTCGATGTGAGCCCGATGCAGATCGTGTCTGTCGCGACCGCACTCATCCCATTCCTTGAACATGACGACGCGAACCGAGCGCTCATGGGTGCCAACATGCAGCGCCAGGCCGTCCCGTTGTTGCGAGCCGAGGCGCCGTACATCGGCACCGGAGTCGAGGCTCGAGCTGCCAGGGATGCCGCCGACATGGTCATCGCTGAAGACGACGGCCATGTTGTCGAGGTCGATGGGGATCACATCGAGGTTGAATACAAGTCCAAGGGTCGCCGTGTTTACCGGCTCCTCAAATTCGAGCGGTCGAACCAGGACACGTGTATCAACCAGAAGCCACGCGTTGTCGAAGGTGAACGCTTCAAGAAGGGGGACATTCTCGCCGATGGTCCGTCGACCGACAATGGTGAACTAGCGCTCGGGAAGAACCTCCTCGTCGCGTTGATGCCCTGGGAGGGCTACAACTTCGAGGACGCGATCATCCTGAGCGAGCGGCTCGTCAAGGACGACGTGCTCACCTCGATCCATATCCACGAGCATGAAATCGACGCTCGTGACACGAAGCTGGGCCCAGAGGAGATCACTCGCGACATCCCCAACCTCTCGGATGAGATCCTGGCCGATCTCGACGAGCGCGGGATCATCCGCATCGGCGCTGAGGTCGGTCCAGGTGATGTTCTGGTCGGAAAGGTCACACCCAAGGGCGAGACCGAGCTGACTCCCGAGGAGCGGCTCCTGCGGGCGATCTTTGGGGAGAAGGCACGTGAGGTACGTGACACCTCGCTCAAGGTTCCGCACGGCGAGCAAGGCAAGGTCATCGACGTCAAGGTGTTCAGCCGGGAAGAGAACCATGAACTCCCGCCGGGCGTCAACCAGTTGGTGAGGGTCTATGTTGCCCAGAAGCGCAAGATCAGTGTCGGCGACAAGCTCGCCGGGCGGCACGGGAACAAGGGCGTTGTGTCCAAGATCCTGCCGGTCGAGGACATGCCCTTCCTCGCTGACGGCACGCCGGTCGACATCATCCTCAATCCTCTCGGCGTCCCCTCGCGGATGAACGTCGGGCAGGTGCTCGAGGCGCACCTGGGCTATGCCGCTCGTTGGGGTTGGGTTCACGATGGCGAACGGCAGGGCGATGAGCCCGTGCGGGGTACCGAGAGGAAGACCAGGCCGACGACACCACCGGCTCGCTTCATTGCGACGCCGGTTTTCGACGGGGCGCACTGGGACGAGGAAGAGGAAGCGGGGAAGCACCCGACGATTCAGCAGATCTTGAATGCTCTCAACCCCGAAGCCGCCGATCCCCGGTATGGCGATGGGGGGCGGCTGATCCGGCCCGACGGCAAAGCGGTGTTGTACAACGGGCGGACCGGTGAGCCTTATGACAACCCGGTCACCGTCGGCGTCATGTACATCCTGAAGCTAGCTCACC
>JANZZE010000102.1:385-10923 GCA_026419545.1 Acidimicrobiales bacterium | reverse complement strand
GTCTTTGACGCGAAGGCGGCAGCAAAGTCAGCGCGGATCTGATCCTGCACCGCATCGTCGAGCTGGTGCCCGATCCATTGCTCGCAGCCGAGTAACCGACAAAGGTTCGCGTAGAAGTGGGGTTCGATGGCCCCGACCGCAACCCAGCGGCCGTCCGCGCATTCGTAGGTGTCGTAGCAGGCATAGCGACCGGTGAGGATGTAGTGGCCCGGGCCAGGTTTGGTCCCGATCGCCAGGTACTCGTCGACGTACAGCGACATCATTGACAACACCCCACCGATCACCGCCACGTCTAGATATGCAGGTGCGCCAGTGTGGTCCCGGCGATACAGCGCGGCGAGGATCGCCATGACCGCGTGCATCCCGCCACCTGCGGCGTCTGCAACCGTCGCGCCCGGCAGCGGTGGTTTGTTGCCGGGAGCCCGTTCGCTGCAGTCGAGGTAGCCGCCGAGTGCCAGGTAGTTGAGATCATGCCCGGCCCAATCGCGGTAGGGGCCGGTCTGGCCGTAGCCCGAGGTAGCGCAATACACGATCCGTGCGTTGACGGTTCGCACCTGTTCGTAACCGATGCCGAGCCGGTCGGCCACGCCGGGCCGGAAGGATTCGATGATCACGTCGGCCGTCGCAGCCAGCGCAAGGAATGCAGCCCGGCCCGCGTCGGCCTTGAGATCGAGTCGGACGCGCTTCATCCCTCGGTGGCCGCTGTAGGCGTAGAAGGGCGGCACGATCTGCACCGCCCCTGAGCGGGGGACGGCACCGACTTTGACGACTTCTGCGCCATAGTCGGCCAGCAGACGCGACGCACGCGCCGCCGGTCCGACCGTCGAGAGATCGAGTACGCGTACGCCGTCGAGCATCGGTTGCTCGGCCCGGTCTGGCTGATCGCCGCAGCGGCCCGCCGCCGTGTGCTGCGCGTCCTTGATCGATTCGGTGGTGTGCGAGTCGTTCACCATGCGCTGTAACGGTCGGCGCCGCGGATCGGGAGGTCGGTGGGGAGATACGTTTTGCAGTGGTTCTCGGGCATACGCTGGTCAGGAGTCTTTCGGGGGTCAGAAGTTCTTCGGGAGGCCGAGTCCTCGCCGGGCGATGATGTTTTTTTGGATCTCGCTCGCGCCTCCGCCGATCGTGTCGATGACGGTGTACCGATACGTGGATTCGGCCCGGCCCTCCATCGGTGCGTCCTTTGTCCGGACCCGTAGTTGTGAGCCCGGCCCGGCGATGTCCATCGAAGCGTCAGCCAGCCGCCGGGAGAACTCGGTGGCGTACAACTTGTATTCCGAGGCGGGCACAGTCGGCGGGGGTACGCGGTTCCCTGCTCTGGTGGCTTCTTCTCCCTTGACCGACTCGTGGACGAACCGGAGGCCGAGTACCCGTGCGACTTCGGCTTGGGTATGGAGTTGCGCCATTTTCGACCGTATGACCGGATCCTCCTTGAGGGGGACGCCATCGCGGGTAGTTGTGCTGACGTAGTCGGTCAGCAGGTCGAGTCGTTGCTTGATGGGTGAGAACGCGAACATCGTGAAGCGCTCGAGATCGAGTGCTTCGGAGATGTATTGGAAGCCCTTGTTGACCTCGCCGACGACGTAGGAGTCAGGGACGAAGACGTTGTCGATGAAGACCTCGTTGGTGCGTTCGTCGCCCATTGTCCAGATCGGCCGGATGGTGATGCCCTCTTGGTTGAGGGGGACGAGCATGAGGGTGATGCCTCGGTGTTTGTCGTTGGGGTCGGTGCGGGCCCCGAGCCAGTACCAGTCAGCAAAATGCGCGCTGGTCGTCCAGGTCTTCTGCCCGTTGAGGAGCCAGCCGGTCTGTCCGTCCCGCTCCGCTCGCTCGGCTCGCAGTTTCATCGACGCCGCGTCGGAGCCGGCGTTCGGCTCGCTGTAGCCGACCGCGAACTCGACTTCAGCGTTGAGGATGAGGGGAAGGAATTCCTGTCGGAGGTTCTCGGGTCCGTGGGCGATGATGGTCTTGCCGATGATCCCGACGCCCTTGCCGATCTGAGGCCCGCCCCGCCGAGCCAGGGCCTCGTTGAGGAGATACTCGTAGATCCCCGATCCTTCCTGCCCGCCGTACTTCTTGGGCCAAGTGATGCCGAGCCAGCCCTTTTCCGCGACCTTCTTCATGAAGGCCCGTCGCTTCGGCGTGTCGCAGATCTGGGCCATGTTCTCCCGGGTGACATCGAACACCTCGGGGTCATCGTTCTCGTCGAGGAACGCTTCGACCTCGGCGATGAACGCTTGTTGTTCGGGGGTGAAGTCGAAGTCCATCGGGGACCTTGCTCCGTTCCGTCTGGGTTTTCGGTTGTGTCGATGTTGGGGTTGCGTGGGACTCGCTCAGGGGATGGGGGTGCGTGGGCCCCGCCGTTCGCCTGAGCCGCGTGATCCGACTTGCGTCGCACCGAATCGCCCAGTTCTGACGCCCCGTCAGATTCTAATCCCGAACCCCCACTCCCTCCACCTCGGGTGTTTTCTCACCACTATGTGGGGAAAAAGGCACCCGTCAGGGGAGAGTGGTTGGGGGTGCGGTGGGTGGTGAGATTGGCATGAGGCTTGTTTGGCTCGTTTGGCCGTCGGAGTCTCTAGGCGTTGAAGCGCGGGTCACCTCCGTAGCCACCGGCTAAAAACCGGTTCGTGCGAGAACCTGACAAGGTCATCCTCTTCGAGCGGAACGAACTGGATCCGGTGCTCGCGACGATGAACGAGCTCGCTCGTTCATCGCGCGGGTGGATCAACTTCCATCCTGAGGTCCGGGCGGAGGATCTGCCGCCACCGCGATCAATGATCGGTCGGGTGTTCTCGGCCCGTGGGCCACTCGTCCCAGTGGGTACCTGGGTGCCGGGTAATGGTTCGCAACCGGCGTCGCTCGGGGTGCAGCACGGGCTTGGCGGAAGAGCGGAGAGCAGGATCATCGCCTGTGGTATCAGGGGTCCGTCTTCGTGGAGGTTGCTGCAAGACAACCCCCGTCGGGGTCTTGTGGTCGAGCTGCCGGCGGACGAAGCGCTTGACACGGTGCTCGGCTGGCTCCTCGCGGTGATGGCGTGCGTGACCGACCGTCAACTGACCGGTGAGTGGCGGGCTTTGGTGTATCGGACGGCCTGATATGCGTTGGGTCGGCGGTGCCGGCTGTCGCGGAGCTGGTCCAACCGGACCGCGGGCGGGTGCCTGGCGAACCGATCGTTGCTGGCGCGATCAACGCAGGAGTGTCGCCAGTGCGACTAGCCGATAACACCCGCTTCGCGCCACGCGGCCAGCTGCTCGTCAGTGACACCCAACTCGGCGCGCAGTACCTCGTCGGTGTGTTCACCCAGCCACGGCACCCGCGTCTCTGGACCCTCGGACACCTTCGACAGCTTGACCGGGTTGCCTGGAATCAGGATCGGATCCTCGAGGTTGTCGGTGCGAGGCATTTCCACGAGCATGTTGCGTGCTGCCACATGAGGATCACCGATCACGTCCGGGGCCGAGTTCGACGGCCCAGCCACGATTCCCGCCGCAGTGAGCAGTTCGGCCGCCTCGAGTTTGGTCTTGTCGGCCATCCAGGCCTCGACGGCCGGCCGGATAACGGTCTCGAGGTTCGGCATCCAACCCCGTCGGTGTGCGAACCGAGGATCGGCTTTCCATTCGGGATGCCCGATGACCTCGGCGAGCCGGAAGAACTGGGGTTCGCGCACGATTTGGACCACGACGTACCCGTCCTTGGCCCGGAACCCTTCGCATATCACGTCGAGTTCTCCAGCATGCGGCCGTACCCCCATGGACCAGAAGTTCGTCACCACGTCGGTCATCGCGATCACCGCGTCGAGCATGGCGACATCGACGTACTGCCCGACGCCGGTCCGGTCCCGGTGCCGGAGGGCCGCGAGGACGCCAATCGTGGCGAACAAGGCGGAAGAGATGTCGCCGAGCGCACCGACCGGAATCGTCACCGGCGGACGGTCAGGCCCCCACTTGTACTCGTAGATGCCGGACATGGCCTCGACCACAGAGGCGTACGCCGGCCATGAGCGGTAGGGTGATTCGGTCAGATACCCGGGAATGCCGTTACCGAACCCAGTGATCGACACGTAGATGAGTCGCGGGTAGCGGGCAGACAGGTCTGCGTAACCGAGGCCGAGGCGGTCCATGGTCCCGGCCTTGAAGTTCTCGGCGACGATGTCGAAGTTCGCCGCGAGCCGCACGAACAGGTCTCGGCCTTCGGGGGTCTTCAGGTCGAGCCCGACGGACTTCTTGTTGAGATTGTTGCGGAGGTAGGTCGCGCCGACTGGTCGTCCGGCTGGATCGGTCATCGCGGGAGTTGACCCTCGCCCACTCTCGCCGTGGACGGGATGTTCGACCTTGACCACCTCGGCTCCGAGCCGAGCAAGCAGTTGGGTTGCGAACGGCAGGGCTTGCATTTGCTCGGCGGCCAATACCCGAACACCGTCGAGTGGCCGACCGTGAGGTAGGGCTGATTCATTGGCGATGTCGCCTAGTCGCATGGCGGCGATAGTGGCTCATTGCTTCACTGCACGCCAACGTCGACCCATCCCCCCAGAGGTCGATCCACTCCACCCCGCGGCGTGGGATTTCACCCGCCCGGGCGGACCTGCCCCGAGAAGGGCCTGATCCACCCGGCAACGGTAGGGGCCGTTGTTCGAGCGCAGGACCCACCCCACGCTGGGCAGGACCCAACCCGCCAGGCAGTGCTACCAGGCTGTGCCACTCATTCGTGAATCTGACGATGTGTCAGGTATCGTGGCGGGATGCGGGGAATCATCGGCTACAGCGGGTACGTCCCATGGTGGCGTCTCGAACGAGAAGCCATCGGTGCTGCGCACGGCGCCAGCGCGGGCAAAGGGACCCGAGCGGTGGCGTCCTATGACGAGGACGCGACCTCGATGGGGGTCGAAGCGGCGCGGCTGGCGCTGCGGCCATTGGGTGAGGAAGCCCGTGACCGGATCGAACGACTCGTCTTTTCGACGACAGCCCCTGCGTATCTCGACAAGACCAACGCCACGGCCATCCACGCAGCGCTCCGCCTGGATCGGCAAGCGTCCGCCTTCGATGCAGTCGGTTCTGTGCGGTCGGCGACCGGTGCGTTGCTTGATGCGCTCACCATCGACGGCCGAACGTCCCTGGTCGTCAGCGCTGACCTGCGGGGTGGGTTGCCGAACTCTGCCGATGAGCAAGAAGGCGGCGATGGGGCGGCGGCGTTCATCATCGGCAACGACGAACTGGTCGGGTCGCCTGCAACCCGCTTCGCTGGCGCCGCCGCGGTTGGGGCCACCGAGATCGGCCGGGGAGTGGGCGACAACAATTCTCCTGGCGCAGCCGGGACTGGAGGAGCTTTTGGCCCAGTGATTGCCGAGTTCTTGGGGAGCGCCTCGACGACCGAGGAGTTCGTCGATCGTTGGCGGCTTCCCGGTGAGCTCCGGTCACGCACCTGGGAGGAGCGGTTCGGGGAAACGCGTTACGTCCCACTCGCGACCGAAGCGTGGAAATTGGCCATCGATGCCGCATCGCTCGATCCCGCCACGGTGTCGTGGATCGCCGTCGCCGGGCCACATGGCCGAGCTTGCCGTCAGGTGGCAGCGAAGCTGCATGAATGGGTCGGTGGCGGCGCTCGCAGCCCGGGTGTAGATCTCAACCTGACCGTCGGCAACACCGGCGCCGCCCAAGCAGGGCTCTCCCTGGCGGCTGTTCTCGACGAGGCTGCGCCAGGAGAGGTGATCGGGCTTGTCTCGGTTGCCGATGGAGCTGATGTCATCTTCTTCCGGGCCACCGATGCCATCGTCCACTGGCGGCCCTACCGCACGGTCGCTCAACAGATCGAAGCTGGTCGTGCCGGACTTCCCTATCTCAAGTTCCTCGCTTGGAAGGGGATGGTCACCCCCCAGCATCCCAACCGACCCGAGCCGGCGCGTCCGTCTTCGTCTGCGGCGGCCCGCAATCGGGATTGGAAGTTCGGCTTCGTCGGCTCCGTCGATCGTTCGAGCGGGGCGGTGCACCTACCGCCTGCACGGGTCTCGTTTCAGGGTGGTGCGATCGATGAAATGGATCCGTGCCCGATGGCAGAAGTGCAAGGGACGATTGTGACCTACACCGTTGATCGGCTCGCCTACTCACCGAGTCCACCGATCGTGTTCGCGGTCGTGGACTTCGACGGCGGCGGTCGCTTGCCGGTTGAGCTAACCGACGTCGACGCCTCTGAAATTTCGATTGGTGATCGGGTCGAGATGACCTTCCGGCGCTTGTTCACGGCTGACGGGATCCACAACTACTTCTGGAAGGCGAAGCCAGTCCGTTAGTCCGATGACAGCGGCGCTGCGGATCACCAGCGGTATCCGGACGGATCGATGTGGGCCAGAGGTCAAAGGAGTGCAAGATGGGTTCCCACGGCATCAAGGACAAGGTGGCGATTGTCGGGATGGGGTGTACCCCATTCCGGGAGCATTGGGATAAGGGTGCCGACGACCTGCTGGTCGACGCCGCGCAGGAAGCCTGCCGTTCCGCTGGTGTCGTCCAAGCCGATATCGATGCGTTTTGGCTCGGTACCGCACAGACCGGAATGAGCGGCATCACGTTGGCGGCGCCGCTGAAGCTCCGGGACCGGCCGGTGACCCGCGTCGAGAACTTCTGCGCGTCGGGGAGCGAGGCATTGCGTCAAGCGGCCTACGCAGTCGCGTCAGGGGCGTACGACGTGGCGATGGCGATCGGCGTCGAGAAGGTCAAGGATTCCGGATACCAAGGCCTGAACGCCTTCCCGATCCCCAACGACGGGACCCAGCGCACACTGACGGCAGCTGCGATGTTCAGCTTGGTGGCTCCCGCGTACGCCAACAAGTACGGAGTTGAGGAGGACAAGCTCAAGGAGATCCTTGCTCGCATCGCGTGGAAGAACCACTTCAACGGGGCGCGGAACCCGCTGGCGCAGTTCCGTAGGGAATTGAGCCTCGAGACAATCTGCAAGGCGGTGCCCGTGGCTGGCTGTCTCGGCGTCTTCGACTGTGCCGGTGTCGCTGACGGTGCGGCTGCCGCGATCGTCGTGCGAGCCGAGGATGCGAACAGGTACACCGACAAGCCGCTGTACATCAAGGCCTTGTCCTTCGTGGCCGGTAGCGGTTCGGGCCTTATCGATCCTGATTACGACTACACCACCTTCCCCGAAGTCGTGGCGTGTGCCGCTGATGCCTACGCCCAAGCCGGGATCAGCGATCCGCGGCATCAGATCGCGATGGCGGAGGTCCACGACTGCTTCACGCCGACCGAGCTCGTGCTCATGGAGGACCTGGGTTTCTCAAACCGGGGGGAAGCGTGGAAGGACGTCGAAGCGGGAGTGTTCGATCTGCACGGGGAGCTTCCCGTCAATCCCGACGGTGGGCTGAAGTCGTTTGGCCATCCGGTGGGTGCGAGTGGTCTCCGTATGCACTTCGAGAACTGGCTCCAGCTGAGGGGCGAAGCACCGGAGGAACGCCAGATCGTTCTTGATCCTGCCCGCCCGTTTGGCTTGGTGCAGAACCTCGGTGGGTATCCGGGCGAGATGGTGTGTTTCGTGAGCGTCCTCGGGACCGAACCGGGCTGACGGGCACCCGAGACCTCGGGTGCGTTCATGCTCGCTATGCGGGAAGCAAAGCACCCGTCAGGGGGTGGTGTGATCTCGGGCACGTTGTGATCCGTGCGGGGTCACGGTGGCGAACAGTGGGCAGATCGAGGAGGTACTCGGTTTGGCCACACAATCCATACGCGGGGCGATCGCAACGTGCGTGCTCTCGGCTGTGCTGACGGCTTGCACGAACTCCCGGGGTGAACAGAGTGGGACTACGGCATCGGCCGTCACCGGTAGTTCGGCGGCACCTGCGACCGGCGGGACTGGACCGGTGACCGGCGGTGATACCGACCACAATCCGTCTGCCCCGGCTCCCACGGGCGCGACGGTGATCGTGCAGGGCCTGAAGTTTCAGCAATCGTCGGTCACCGTGAAGGAAGGCCAGTCGGTGACGTTCGAGAACCACGACAGCGCAACCCACGTCCCG
Source organism: Acidimicrobiales bacterium (assembly GCA_026419545.1). GTDB lineage: Bacteria > Actinomycetota > Acidimicrobiia > Acidimicrobiales > Acidimicrobilacustridaceae > JANZZE01. Next base: position 2,912 of record JANZZE010000102.1, on the reverse strand, counting down.
ACTTCGGGTGCACCCGACAACGAGACCGGCGTGTTCTCCTTGGTCGTCGAAGGTGGGAAGTCGGCTTCCACGCCCAAGCTGGGGGCTGGCACCTACACGTATTTCTGTGGGGTGCACCCGTCGATGAAAGGCCAGATCGTCGTCGAATGACTGGTCATCCTCGTCGGATGACGCGCTGCGCCTTTGCCCGAGGATCGACCGGGCCCCCGTCGGCAGGGTCTCCGAATACCCCACACGGAGCGAGCGGTCCTCCTCGCACCTCCAATTTACAGCGTTTCAAATTCCTCAGAACCGAAAGGAGCAAGTGGTGCGTATGCGAAGGAGTTGCGTTGTTGCCGTGGCACTGGCCATCGGCTTGGGTTCGAGCGCCTGCTCGAAGACTGAAGAATCGGCTACCGGTCCGGCTACCACCGGTCAGGTCGGCACGACTGCGGCCGGAGCGGGCTCGCCCGGTACCACGGCGGCGAAGTCCGGCACGACGATGGCGCCAGCCACGAAGACCCCGACGATAAGTGCGGCTTCAGAGCTCCGCACGACGTTGACCCAGCTGCTCAATGCCCACACGATCCTGGCTGCCAACGCAACCGGCGCAGCGCTCGGCGGGCGGTCCGAAGAGTTCGAAGCCGCGGCCGCACAACTTGATGCCAACACCAAGGCGATCACTGACGCGATCGTGGGCATCTACGGGCCGGATGCAGAGTTGTTCGGTGATGGTTGGAAGGCACACATTGGGTTCTTCGTGGACTACACCCAGGCAGCGGCCAAGGGTGATGCCGCGGGCAAGGAGAAGGCGGCGAAGGACCTCGACGGTTATGCCGGTGATCTGGCTGCGTTCCTGGGGAACGCGAATCCGAATCTGCCCAAGGACGCGGTGGCCGAGTTGGTGCGTGGCCACATCAAGACCTTGCTGGCCGTGATCGATGCCCAAGCCGCCAAGGACTACAGCAAGCACTACCGTTCCTACGCCGAAGCCATGAACCATATGCACGAAATCGGCGATCCGCTGGCCGGAGCGATTGCGAAGCAGTTCCCGGAGAAGTTCCCCATCTCTTGAGGGGGCGGCGTCCTCCCACCAAAGGGGATCCGGTCTGGTGACGGGCCGGATCCCCTTTGCGCGTCTTCGGCGAAGCGACCGGTGCTGTCCGACTTGCGCCGAGGAGCTTGTCGTCCAGAGACTCGCGCTGTTCAGGGTCCACGTTTTCCCTGGTCAGGCGTGCAACGATTCCAACAACAGCAACAGGAGCAACGGTCGTCGTGAGCATCATCGAGCACATCGTGGGGCGTGAGGTCCTCGATTCCCGCGGGAATCCAACCGTTGAGGTTGAGGTCATCCTTGAGTCGGGTGCGTCCGGTCGGGCGATGGTGCCGAGCGGCGCGTCGACTGGGAAGTTCGAGGCGGTCGAGCTTCGCGACGGTGAGGAGCGCTATGGCGGTAAGGGCGTATTGCGAGCGGTCGGCAGTGTCGACGGTGAGATTTACGACCTGCTTGTGGGGATGAGCGCGCTCGAGCAGCGCGACATCGACCGCCTGCTGGTCGAACTGGACGGAACCGACAACAAGAGTCGCCTCGGCGCCAACGCGATCCTCGGCGTGAGCCTGGCCGTGGCCCGGGCAGCGGCCGCTGAGTTGGGAGTGCCGCTGTACTACTACGTCGGCGGCACGAACGCACATGTGTTGCCGGTTCCGATGATGAACGTGCTCAACGGCGGCGTCCACGCGGACAACAACCTGGACCTGCAGGAGTTCATGATCATGCCGGTGGGCGCCGCTTCGTTCTCGGAAGCGCTGCAGTGGGGCACCGAGACCTACCACGCACTCAAGCGCGTACTCCGCGAGCGCGGTCTTTCGACCGCGATTGGCGACGAAGGTGGCTTCGCGCCGAACCTCGGATCGAATGAGCAAGCTGTGCAGTTGTTGCTCGACGCCATCGACGCGGCGGGTCATGTCCCGGGTGACGACATTGCGCTGGCACTCGATGCTGCCTCCACCGAGTTCTATGTCGACGGTGTCTACCGGCTCGAGGGTGAGGGCAAAACGCTGACGTCGGCCGAGATGTGCGCCTTTTTCGATGACCTGACGTCACGTTATCCAATCGTCTCGATCGAAGACGGCATGGCTGAGGAGGACTGGGACGGTTGGAAGTTGCTCACCGACACGATCGGCGATCGTGTCCAGTTGGTGGGCGACGACTTGTTCGTGACCAACACCGAACGATTGGCCCGTGGTATCGAGTCTGACACGGCGAACGCGATCTTGGTGAAGGTAAACCAGATCGGCTCACTCACCGAGACGCTTGACGCGGTGCAGCTAGCCACCCGTAATGCGTATGCCGCGGTGATGTCCCACCGATCAGGTGAGACCGAGGACACGACGATCGCCGACTTGGCGGTTGCGACGAACTCCGGCCAGATCAAGACGGGGGCTCCGAGCCGGACCGATCGGGTGGCGAAGTACAATCAACTTCTCCGCATCGAAGAGATGTTGGGTAGCCATGCGCGGTACGCAGGTGCCGCTGCCTTCGGAAGGC
>JANZZE010000102.1:0-375 GCA_026419545.1 Acidimicrobiales bacterium | reverse complement strand
CCAACTGCGGACAGATCAAGACCGGGGCACCGGCGCGAAGCGACCGGGTTGCGAAATACAACCAGCTGCTGCGCATCGAAGAACAGCTCGGCGACACGGCGGCCTATCTCGGCAGGGACGCGTTGTCGCCTCGCGTCGGACGGGGTGCACAGAGTTGACGATCCGCCTCCGCTCCGTGGCTGGCCGTCTCTCCCGGCCTCCGGCCAAGTCGATGGGCAAGGCTGCCGCGGGACCGGCCAAATCGTCGGCAACGGCGGCCAAGCCGAGTGGGAGTATCCGCACGCCATCGTTGAAGCGGGATGAAGTGTCGGCGTTCGCGGCCAAGACCACAAAACCAGCTACACCGGGCAGGCAGTCCGCGACGGCGGCCAAGCC
>JANZZE010000101.1 GCA_026419545.1 Acidimicrobiales bacterium | reverse complement strand
AGATGTGTATAAGAGACAGGGCCAGCTCAGCTGCCTTCCTCTTGTTCCGTGTCGTGCAATCACAGCGGGTCAATTCGATGAGCTCATCAAGCAAGGGACCAGCATCGCGCACAAAGCGCCGGACAGCGCTGTCGGTCCAGCCCATCGCGTAGGTATGAAAGCGCAGGTGAAGGTACACGAGACGGGATACCGATTCGATATCGTCGTTCGAGTACTTGAGCGCACGCATCCGATCTCTGGTCATGCGCGCCCCGACGATCTCGTGGTGGTAAAAGGTGACTCCGTTCGGGCCGAAAGAACGAGTTTTGGGTTTGCCGACATCATGAAATAGCGCTGCCAACCGCACGAGCCGGTTCGGCTGACCATCGCGAACAGCTCGCACCTTGCGGACCACCGCGATCGTATGAGCCAGGACGTCTTTATGGCGATGGATCGGGTCTTGCTCGACCCGCATTGCTGGAAGCTCGGGGAGGAACTCCTCGGCGAGAGAACTGTCGACCAGAAACCAAAGGCCAGCGGAGGGATCCTCAACGACGATCAGTCGGTCGAGTTCGTCACGAATTCGTTCCACTGAGACGATCTCAAGGCGTGGCGCCATGGACCGGACAGCCGCCACCAGGTCAGCCGTCGGCTTGAAGCCGTAATCGGCAATGAACCGAGCAGCTCTGAGCATCCGAAGAGGGTCATCACCGAACGATTCTTCAGGCGAAAGCGGCGTGCGTAGACGGTGAGCTGCAAGGTCGACGGCGCCATCGAAGGGATCGATAAGGCGCGGCTCGGGCAATGCGATCGCCATCGCGTTCACGGTGAAATCACGACGAGAGAGGTCGGCTTCGACCGCTGACGCAAAGTCGACTTTCGGCTTGCGTGAGTCCGGCCGATAAGCCTCGGCTCGATGCGTCGTGATCTCAAAACAACGATTCCCCTTCTTGATACCGATGGTGCCGAACCGTTCCCCATGCGTCCAGATCGCGTCCGCCCAACCAGCCACAATCGCCTTCGTTTCGTCCGGTCGCGCATCGGTCGTGAGATCGATGTCGGCTTCTGGACCAAGGGGCCGACCGAGCAACAGGTCGCGAACGACACCTCCGACGAGATAGACGCGCTTGTTAGCAGCCGTGAACCGTTCGGCCAACGGTCTGGTCTCGTCGATCAGCGGTCGAAGCCGTTCAGGAATCATGGGATTCCAACGCTAGTGGGACAGCACGCATGGTTCTGCCCCGCAAGCCTCAGAAGGCTAGATCACTCAGGTCGTAGCAAGAACTCCACCGCAGTCGGTTTTTCCGGTGGTCCGGTGAGCAGAAAGATCCGCAGGTCGTTCTCTCCTTCTGAAAGGCGAGTCTCGGGTAGCAGCGTTGCAAAAGTCCGATTCGCCTGGGAAAACAGTGGCGTCGCTACGATTGTCCCATTCAACGCAATCGCGAGGTTCGTGCCCCGGTCACGCTTGGCGGGCAGCCGTCCGATGACCGATACCGGCGCGTCACGTGCATTTGGATCGAACACAACTGGCAAGGATGGCGAACTGAGCTCGACTGGCTCACCGACGGTCGCGACCAGCTTCATCGCCGAAATCGGCTTCCCTACCAGCGGCGCGTACTTTCCCGTCCGCCACAATCGCAGGTCGTCGTTACCTTCGCCTTTTTTCGGGGCTTCGAGCACCTTCGGGAATTCTCTGCGGGCATCGATCGAGACGTAGCCGTTCTCGTCGGCCTTGAGAAGATTGAACTGGCTGCGGCGGAGTAGCCGTATCGGGCGTTCAGGCAGCGGCTGCTGCAGCAGTGACACACCGTCTGGAGTCCATGGCAATTCAAGATCGAGCACGTCAGCGATCGTTGGCACGATGTCGAGCACGGTCGCGTCTTCATCGTTGACCACGCCATCTCGAAAGCCAGGGCCATGGATAAACAGGGGCACCCACATGATCTCCCACGGGTTCTTTGTGTCTACCCCTCGGATGTAGCCATCACCGTGGAAGCTCACCCCGTGATCCGCCGTCACGACAACGAGTGCCGTATCCCAGAGGCCAGTCGCTTCAAGTTCGTCGAGCATCGCTCCAAGCCATGCATCGACGTACTGAAGCTGGAGGAGATGGCGCAATTGACCATCTTCGACCCCCGCGGCTCCAGACCAAACGATGCCAGCCCGCTCAAAGTTCCAGTGCGGCTGGTTGTCGTATCGATATCCACTCGGCGTATAAATCCACGGGAAATGCGGCAGAACTGCGTGAAGAAAGTGAAACGTGAGCTCGTGTTCAGACCTGAGCTGGCTGATCCAATACCGCAACCTCGCCGGGTCGTGATAACTGACGCCATCGGCTTGTAACACGAACTCATCGAGAGCGACCCTGTTCTGCTCGGTGACTTCCTCGCCAGTCAGCCGGCTGAGCCAGAGGCGGGTCGCTGTTCCCCAGAGCTCGCCAACACTTGAACCCATGTCGCCAGTGAAGGGCTCGCACAGGTCCCGCGGACAGACCCGTGACACTGGCTCCTGCACATTCATGTGGTAGGTACCGGAAAGCGCTGTGAACACCGAGTCGGGGTACCGACCGGCAATCGAGCCGTCCCGTTCTGGATAAGAGCCTGTGAGCAGGCCGGGGAGTGCCACTGCCGTATTGGGAGACACCGTGGTCGCGTTGCGGAACCACGTAGAGCGCGCCGCCAGACGAGCGAAGTTCGGGAACAGATCAGCGTCGACCCCACCTTTCCCATCTAGCAGCGAGGCCAGCGGCAATTCGTCAAAGGTGACCCACACCACCGGAATCGGATTCCCGACCTGAGCTGCGCCCTTCGAAACTCCCTCGTTTGGGAAAAGCACAGGTGTTACATCAGATGCGAACAGAAAGAGGGCGACAAAACCCACCGGCGCGACCGACAACCACCGCGTCCAAATTTGTACTGACGTGACCTTGGCCGACAAAACACCCAGGACAACAGCGGCAACCGTGCCGAGCGTCCACCGGAGGGTCAACGGCGACCGAGGAAACGCTTGAATCACAGCGAGACCGCCGAGACAAGCTAGAGCGACCCGATGTCCCATCGTCTCCGCACGAGGGGACACCAAGCGAAGTGCCAACGTCACCACGAACAGAACCGCTGCCGGCACGATCGCTATCCCCAACGCGAAGAACACTGCGTCGAAGAACCCGGCCCGACGAGCAAACTGATCGGGATTGCGCCCGAACAAGTCAAGAAGCGGTTGCGTTATGGCAAGTCCGCAAAGCGCCAGCAACTCGGCAAAGCGCCAGCACTCGGCCCGCACCTGCCGGCCAGTTACAGAAATCACCGTTCGTATTCGGGTGTACCTGGCTTGATCACACAGTTCTGCTCATACCAGGAGCCGACGCCCTGGAAGACCTTTTGGTAATCCGCCTTCTCCTGATCGCTCAGTCCACCCTGCACACTCTTGACGGACAAGACGTAGATCCGGTCGATATCCGACGCGAACTGCGGAAGCTGTTCCTTGAGCGAGTTCACGCGTACTTGATACGTCTTGATCACTGAATCGCGATTTGCCGGAGTAGCAAACGCTAGCGCGAAATTGGCCATGGAAAACTGGCTGTAGGCCTTGCAGGCGGGAGTATCCCGTACCTTGTCACGAGGCTTGGATGTCGTCGTAGGCGGACGTGGTGCCGTGTCCGTCGAGCGCTGAGCCGTCGCTGTCGGGCGAGCCTTCCCATCAGGAGCCGCAGGACCCTCAGCATTTGTTGTGGTCTTCGACCCCCGCCCGCAAGACGCGAGTAGGACACTCATGACGATCGAAGCGACGACAAAGATGGCGCGACGCAAAACAACCTCCAATTGGTTTGTGAACGAATCGTAGCGCGTCGGTGCACTTACACCGAGACAGCTGAGCCGAACCGGGCTCAACGAGTACCGATTAAGACGCGCGCCCTCTTCGGCACTTTGTCAACGCATCCGGGCACAGCCTTGTCGAATTCATTGATCACTCGAGCGCGTGGGCTTCACGTTCACGCCGCACCGCAGTGACAACATGGAGACCTGGCCCTCCACTTGTTGCCGCCTCCGGCCGGAAGTTGACATCCTCGAAGTGAGAGAGAGCAGCCCCGACCGAGTTTGCCAACGCATTGAGGTCATATCCGCCTTCGAGGAAGAGGATCCGCCGACCTCGAGGCACCAGATCAGCAATCTGTCCCGTCAGGTCAGCGAAATCTCCGGCTGACAGCCCGAGGCCGGTGAGGGGATCTTGGCGGTGCGCATCAAACCCGGCCGATATCAAGAGCCATGTCGGTCGCCAACAGTCCACAATAGGGGCAACCACATTGTCGATTGCTGACCGGTAGACGTCTCCCGTGGCCCCAGCGGGGAACGGAAAGTTGACGGTGTAACCGAGCCCCTCACCTTCGCCAATTTCATGAATCGCACCCGTGCCCGGATAGAGCGGCCACTCATGAAATGAGACGTACAGGACCCTAGCATCGGCATAGAAGATGTCTTGTGTGCCATTGCCATGGTGCGCGTCATAATCGACTACGAGCACTCGCTCACCCCGATCGGCCAATGCGGCAGCAGTCACTGCAACGTTGTTGACCAGGCAGAACCCCATAGGGCGCCTTCTTGTAGCGTGATGACCGGGTGGCCGCACGGCGCAGAACGCCACGTCCGCCTCACCGGCGTCGAGTCGTGCCACTGCTTCCAGGCCTGCCCCGGCCGCATACAACAGCGCGGTCCATGAACCTGTACTCGCCGCCGTATCGCCGTCAAGATAGCCGCCCCCGCTACTCGTAAATTCCTCCAACGCGGACAGGTAGCGGCCCGGATGGACACGTTCGATGGCTGTTCGGTCAGCGGGAGACGGTTCGAATGTGATGACCGCCTCCTCAAGCCCAGCCTCCCTGATCCCCGCTCGTACCGCCGCGAGACGCTCGGGTCGCTCGGGATGGCCATGCCCGGTGTCATGCTCAAAAAACGCTGCATGAGTAGCAAGCAGAATCGTCACTCCAGGTGAGCCTAGTTACCCGATGCGACGGATTCGATCGTGCAAGCCCTCGTTCTGCGATCGACAATGGAACTGCATGCGCACCTCTGATGTCGTCCAGCTCGGCACAAACCGCTTTCGGGTAGGACCGTGGCGCGGCGACTCGACGATCGCCTTCGTCGCTCCGCTACCAGGGCAACTCCCTGACGGAGCCGCCATCGAGGGTTGCTTGACCTTGTTGGCTCGATCCGGATATCGGAGTGTCCTCACCTCTGCACTGAGCGAGGGAGAGCAGAGGCCATTCCTTGACGTCGGCTTCACCGTGCTCGAACGACTCCACCTACTCCGCCACGACCTAGTTAATCTGCCTGAGTCGCCGAAGTCATTCCAGCTCCGGCGTGCCAGACGCCGGGATCGCATTGACGTGCTCGCTCTTGATCGCCGGGCGTTTGCGCCCTTCTGGCGATTCGACGAGCAAGGACTCTTCGAAGCCAGGGCCGCAACCCCAACCTCCCGGTTCAGGGTAGCAGTGGAGGCCGGCCAGATCGCCGGCTATGCGATAACCGGGCGCGCCGGCTTCGTCGCATACCTGCAACGACTTGCCGTCGACCCCCATCACCAACACCGCGGGATAGGGACTGCCCTGGTGGCTGACGCGTTGCGTTGGGCACGGCGTCGAGGTGCAAGGTCGATGCTCGTGAACACCCAAGAAGACAATGAGGTCGCATTCGCGCTCTACAAGCGATGCGGCTTCGTTCCAGAGGACCACGGTCTGGCAGTCTTGGACCGTCCGCTCGGCGAAAATGCGCCGCATCTTCACCGGGCCGAGCAATGATCCGCCGAACCCGACGTATCGCACTCTTGCTCCTGGCAATCGCCGGGCTGGCATTTGGCCAGCTATCAGCCACCGCCTCTGGCGCCGAACAACCCACTAACGACCCAAGCCGCCCCCGAGTGCGACTCATCGCTCAATCGCCATTCACCAATCCGATCGATGTCTTCACACTACGGCTCCGAATCGACAACGCCCCTGACAATGCGAAGCTCGCGTTCCGTCTCTACGAAGACGTAGCGAGTAGAGGTCGAGGAATATTCCAGCAAACGATCGTCGGTCGCTCACTGGGTGGAGCTCGCCGGACCATCACCGTCGCCATCGACAATTTGCCTAGGAACGATGATGGTTCCTACACCGCTTCGTTCCCCGTTGGTGGGACGGCGACACCCTTCACGCTCCAAGTGCGGCCCGGGCAGGTCTACCCGTTCGCTGTCAGTCTGCAGAACGTCGACGGCGACGAACTCGACCGGTTCATCACCTACCTCATCACCCTCCCGATCGCAGCGAACAATGAAGCTCCTCCACTTGCGGTGGCGGTCATCGTACCGATATCGAGCCGGCCAGGGTTTCAACCCGACGGTCGCATCGAATTCAGTGACAGCGAACGAGACCGTATCGATTCGATGCTTCGAGCCCTAGCGAACACCGCCCAGGTACCAGCAACCATCGCACCAACCCCTGAAACCATATGGGCTCTCGGAGAACTCATCGGCAACACGCCACAGTGGCGAGCAATGCTCATCCGAACCGCTGATCGCCGTCAGGTGCTCGGCGGCCCATACGTGAATCTCGAGGTCGGAGCTTTCGTGGACGCGGGCATGAACGACGAGCTCGCTCGGCAATTCCGATTAGGGACAGACCGTCTCAGCACGGACTTCGACACTCGCCCCGACCGGCAGACCTGGATCATGGACCCGAGCATTACACCCGAGGCACTGACGCGGCTGAAAGAACTCGGTGTCGACCAAGTCGTCATCCCCGAGCACCTGCTTACAGGAATCGGTCCTGAGCGAACTATTGCACAGCCATTTGAGATCGAAGCCGGAAACGGCGAACGAATCCGAGCGGTGATGGCCGAGGACCGTCTGGCTGCGCACGTCTTCGACACCGATATGCCGGCGCTCAACGCCCACCACGTACTCGCCGACCTAGCCACACTGTTTCACGAGCAGCCATCAGTCGCTCGCGGTGCTGTGGTTCTCGCCAATGAATTGGGCGCATCGGCCGAATTCGTCGAGACCTTGCTCGGAGCTCTCGGCCAGCAACCCGCGCCAACTACCGACGCGGATGTGGGTGGGAAACCGATCTTTACAGCAACCACGATCGATCAACTCGTCGAGCGGGTCGGAGGATCGGTCGTCAATGGCCAGCCACAAGTGCGCGGCTACCTCGGCCAGACACCTCCCTCCCTCGGAAGTTTCCCCACGCAGTTGGGGTATGCCTATCACAGCCTTGCTGGTTACCGATCACTGCTAGGTCCGGCCGATGCCGGACGCGCCGAATCAATCGAACGCAACCTGTGGGTGTCAAGTGCTCGTCAGCTCGATCCCCAACAGCGACAAAACTACCTGGACGCCGCCGTCGGCCTGATCAACCACGAGGCCGAACAAATCAGGTTCCCTCCCCAGTCCTCAGTGACGCTCACTGCCGAGGATGCTGAGATCCCTGTCGTCGTCGAGAATGGGACGGGCTATCCCGTAACAGTCAAGATACGCTTCACCAGCGACAAGCTCGAATTTCCGGGCGGCGCTGAGCGAATCGTGCGACTCGAGCCAGGGATGAACCGACTCAACGTGGAGGTACGCGCTCGGGCATCGGGCGCGTTTCCGGTCACCGTCTCGATGAGCAGCCCCGATGACGCCATCGCAATCGGCTCAACCAAATTCAGGCTCCGGTCGACAGCTGTTTCAGGTATCGGGCTGCTCCTCTCGATCGGAGCTGGCTTGTTCCTACTCATCTGGTGGTCTCGGCACTTTCGCAGCGTCCGCAGGCGAAGCCAGCTCGTCACACCACTGGATCATCAACGCCACGCCGCTGGAGCGAACTGTGAAACGGCTGGAAGAGAAGGCACAACCTCGAAGTGAACCATTACGCTGCCGCCCATGCCTCGAGTGCGGATCGTTACTGACAGCTCCTGCGACCTCCGATCTGCTTTGGCCAACGCGCACGGGATAGACATCGTTCCGCTGAGCATTCGATTCGGGGACGAGGAATACACCGACGGCGTCGATCTCTCCGTCGAAGAGTTTTACGAGAAGATGCGGTCGTTCCCAGGACTCCCTGAAACTGCAGCACCGGCACCTGGTCAATTCGAGGAGGTGTTTCGCCGCGCATCATCGAATGGCTACGACAGTGTTGTCTGCATCAACCTCTCGTCCGAGTTGTCCGCGACCATGCAATCAGCTCAGACCGCGGCCAAGACACTCGAAGACGGGTTCGATGTAAGGGTCATCGACAGCAGATCGATCACCATGGGATTGGGCACAATCGTGCTCGAGGCAGCGAAAGCGGCGCACGAAGGCAAGGACGCAGACGAAATCGTCGCTCTCGTCGACGCGCTGCGCAGCCGTACACGTGTGGTTGGCGCACTCGACACCCTCGAGAACCTCAAGAAGGGCGGTCGCATTGGTGGTGCGCAGGCTTTCATCGGATCCATGCTCTCCATCAAACCCCTTGTCGACATCAGCACTGGAGCTGTGGAGAAAGCCGGCCAACAGCGAACACGTAAGAAGTCGCTGCTGTGGCTACGTGATCGTGTTCTGCAGGAAGGGGTCGAGCGACTCGCAGTCATGCATGCTGAGGCGCCAGATATTGAGGAGTTCCTTTCGCTACTGAGCGAAGACATCAATAGGGACGAAATCCACGTCGACCTCCTTGGTCCGGTCATCGGTACCCATGCCGGCCTCGGCACCATCGGATGCTGCTGGTTGGTGCCGAGCTGAGCTCCGATCTCAGGCAGACTGCGAGCCTTTGGTTCCCACACGTCGCGGATCCAGTGCGGTTACCGCGGGCTGCTCCTCGTCTAGCTGCGCGCCAACTACCGTTAGAGGCACCGTGCATGAGACAAGGGTTCCACCGTCGTTTGCCCGAAGGGCTGTCCACTCCGGTCAGCTACTAGGTGGACGCTATCTACTGGCCAAGCTAATCGCCAGCGGCGGGATGGCCGAGGTTTGGCAGGCCCACGACACGGTTCTCGCACGACCAGTGGCGGTGAAAATCCTTCATCCCCATCTTGCTGCGGACGCGACCTTCCTGGGTCGCTTCCGCGCCGAGGCAGTTGCTGCCGCGCGTCTTCATCACCCCTCAATCGTGGCAATTTTTGATACCTGCAGCGACAACGGTATAGAAGCAATTGTGATGGAATTGGTCCGGGGGCGAAACCTTCGCCAGTACCTCGATGAAGCCGGACCACTCGATGCGAATCGTGTCGTGGATATCGGCGCTGACGTTGCCGACGCCTTGGCTGCCGCTCATCGGGCGGGCTTGGTCCATCGTGACATCAAGCCAGCGAACATCCTGCTCACCGAAGACGGGCGGGTGATGGTGACCGACTTCGGCATTGCCAAAGTCCGCGACGATCCAGACCGGACCGAAACCGGCACCATGCTCGGCTCGGTCAAATACCTGTCACCGGAGCAGGTTGAAGGGGCACCGGTTGATGGACGCACAGACATCTACGCCTTGGGCATCGTGCTGTACGAAGCCCTCACCGGTCGGGCCCCGTTTGTTGCTGATTCCCAGGCCGCTACCGCTCTTGCCCGCCTTCATTCCCTGCCACCGAGACCACGCCAACTTCGCCCCTCTCTGTCACCTGCACTAGATGAGGTGGTGATGCGAGCGATCGCTCGAAACCCGAACGATCGCTTTCCGAACGCCGGAGAGTTCCGAGCAGCTTTGTTGGCAACAAGGGTTGCCCAGATCCAGCCGGTAGTGGTCGACAAAGACCGAACGCCTGTCTATGAGCTCCTCCCTGTTCATCCCAGGTCGGGAGAGGTTCTGCCCCAGCGACGCCACCGAGGCTCGGTCGTGGGATGGCTCGTGTTCCTATTGAGCATTTCGGCGCTGGCCGTAGCTGGGGTTCTCCTCTACAAGAGTGGCACGTTGCAGGATCTGTTCGGTCAGATCAAGGACAACTACCCCGAAGCACCGATCCCGGGAGCCCCGACGACCGGGGCGCTGACAATCGTCCGAGCGGTTCCGTTCGACCCTCTCGGAGATGGGGAAGAGAGCAACAACACAGCGTCCCTTGCCGCCGATGGCAACGCCACTACGACTTGGAGGACGGAGGGGTATGACACAAGAAACCTCGGTGGACTCAAACCAGGCGTCGGCATCTGGGTCGAGTTGGCGCAGCCGTCCAAAATCCATCGGCTGAAAGCCATCTCGAGGACACAGGGCTGGGCTGCCGAGGTCTACATCGCTGAGCAACCCGGCAGATCCCTCGGTGATTGGGGAGAGCCGGTGGCCAAAGCCAAGGACATCGCCGGTAACGCCGACTTCGACGTCGATGCCGTCCGAGGGCGTTACGTACTCCTGTGGATCACCGACTTGGGAGAGGGGCACGCACGGGTGTTTGCCGAAATCGCAGAAATCCAGGTGATCGGCAGCGCCTAGCGGACCTTGCAAACAGCCAGTGAATCGGGCCCACTAACCTGCCCGGCATTGCTCGCCCGCTTGCCGACCCAGCCGACGGTGCCGACGACCACGACCTGATCTCTGCCGCCAAGGCTGGAAACAAGGTCGCACTTGACCGGCTTCTGCGCCGCTACTACGACCGGTTTTATGCAATCTGCCGAAGAATGGCAGGAAACGATGCCGACGCGCTTGACGCAACTCAAGAAGCGCTGTTGGCAATAGTCCGGGGGCTCGCTCAGTTCGATGGCAGCGCCCGATTCTCGACCTGGGCCTATCGCGTGACGGTCAACGCTTGTATCGACGAACTTCGACGGCGCAGTCGGCGACCACATCCGGGCTTACCTGAGGTCGAAACTCCCGAGAGGAATGGTCAGCCACTTCTGGACGAGGCGGTCGCAGATCGGCTCGAAATCGACAACGCCGTCGGGCGACTTCCGGTCGAATTCCGTGCCGCCGTGGTGCTGCGCGACCTGGTGGGATTGGACTACTCGGAAATTGCGCATGTGCTCG
>JANZZE010000100.1 GCA_026419545.1 Acidimicrobiales bacterium | reverse complement strand
GGTCTACACCGTGCACAATGGCGTCGAGGCTGCGATGGTCCTCGCAAACGAGCATGGGCCAGGTCAGCTCCCGCTCCTCGTCCAGTGCGGTGCACGGGTCGAGATGAAGCGTGAGTTGCTCGCCGTCGAGTTCGACACGGAACGCCGCGTAGGAGCGGGGCCGCAGCGCCGGGTGCAGATCGAGCACCGCAGCGATCGCCTCGGGACCGCCCCCAAGACCGAACCCCCGACACAGACGCTCCGCCACCACACCCCCAACACCGATGAGCTGCTGATGGCCGATCTCCTTGGCCGCCTCAGCGCCGAATCGATCCTCCACAGCGGCCAGCGCCGACATCGCAAGCAGGTGACCTTGCAAACAGACCTCATCGCTCACCGCGCGCAACACGGAGCCGGAGAACTGGGTGAGATCGAGGTCCTGTTCCAGTGGTCCCGCGTAGTCACGCCTTCCCGGCTCATCGCGACCATCAGCGCCGGCAATGACACCAGACGCCGAGCCAGCGATCGGTAGCGCCGCCGCCTTCGTCGCACCGATGCGGCGGGCGGGTGCGGGTTCGCCGAGCGGTTCATGCGCCTCATCGATGGTGACGGTCCAGTGGCAGTGCGGGTGACGATCCGCGGGTTGGCGCGGCGGCCGGTGAATTGGCCGGACCCGGGCCTTGGGATTCACCGCGCAAGCGGTCGCGTCGAAGGTCGGGTCTTCGATCGCATGGCACATCATCGTCACGAGCTCATCACCCATGGGCTCGACGTCGAGCAAGGCACCGCACGAAGCGAGCCAGAACTCGCCGTGATCCCGGTCGTGGACCGCGAAGCGGAAATCCATGTACTGCGGCGGGCTCCCAATGTCGAATTGCAGGTTCTTGAACATTGTCTCGACATCGTCGCCCTCCATGCGGAGTAACCGCTGCATGCGCCGGGTGTAGACCGGGCTCGCACCCATCCACTCGTCAATGGCAACGTCCCGCATCGCATCATTCCCGAAACGAGCCATCACTTGCGGCATCGCCGACCGGTCGATCAGATGGCCAGCGAGGAGGTGTTCCAGCACGAGAGCGGCGAGCTGTGTCCGGTCGAGATGGTCGAGCGCATTCACGGTGGCGACGGGCATGCCCGGAAGGCTACAGGTGGAGCAATGGAGCCGTCTCCCTCGGGCATGCACCCCGACTACCGAGGATCTACCCGACGATGCTGGCACCGCCACCCACCGGGTGTCGCCCTGGCCTCATGGTCATCAAGGCAACCCACCGGGTGTCGCCCCAGCCTCATGGTCATCAAGGCAACCCACCGGGTGTCGCCCCAGCCTCATGGTCATCAAGGCAACGCCCATCGAATTGGGCCATGATTACTCGGACTATGAACGCGCCGGAGCTACCTCGCCGCGCCATCTTGTTGGGAATGGGCGCACTCGGCGCGAACCTGTTGACAGGCGCCTGCTCTAGGCGTTCCTCGTCGCCAACCGTTTCCGATGCTGCGTCTTACGCGGCGACCAGTAGCAACCCCACCACTGATGCGGAGTGCACGCTCGTCCCCGAACTCACCGAAGGGCCGTTCTACCTCGACGTCGATCTCGTTCGCCGTAACATCACTGAGGGTCGGCCCGGGACGCCGCTGCGGTTGACAATGACGGTCCTCGGCGCCGACGGGTGCAGCCCACTTCACGATGTAGCCGTCGACGTTTGGCACTGTGATGCAAACGGCGACTACTCCCCTCGTGGTGCCACCTTCCTTCGCGGCACCCAGATCACGGACAAAAACGGAGCGGTGACGTTCGACACGATTTATCCGGGCTATTACGCAGGCAGAGCCGTCCACATACACTTCAAAGTTCATCTCGACGCCCGCACCGAAGTTACGAGCCAGCTGTTCTTCCCGGACGAACTCAACAACGAGGTTCTGACGAAGGGCGTGTATGCCAGCCGCGGCCGACCCGATATGCCCAACGGCAACGACAGAATTTTCGGCCAATCAGCCGGCAAAACTCTCGTGCAACCCGTTAACGACGGCGACGGCTACGCCGCCACGTTGACGGTGACAGTTGCGAATTCCAAGGCATGAGCGCTGGGATCAGCGGAGCTACGGTGATCGGCTTGCTCGAGCTGTCTGGATGTACTGATTCGATTTCATCCAGCGACCGACACCGTCAGCCAGCGACGGCACGCTCACGCAAGACCCGGCGCAGGATCTTGCCGGACGCAGACTTCGGTATCGCGTCGATGATCTCGACCCGGCGGAGTTGCTTGTAATGCGCCACCCGACTGGCGACGAACTCCCGGAATTCATCTTCGCTGACCAGGTGGCCGGCCTTCAGAACGACATAGCCCGCCGGGATCTCGCCAGCTTCCTCATCGGGTAAGCCGACAACGGCTGCGTCAGCCACAGCCGGATGCGTGAGCAGTATGGCTTCGAGCTCCGCCGGCGGGACCTGGAATCCCTTGTATTTGATGAGTTCCTTGAGCCGGTCAACGATGTAGAGATGGCCGTCGGCGTCAACGTGGCCGATGTCTCCGGTGTGTAGCCAGCCGTCGCTATCAATCGTTGCCGCGGTTGCTTCCGGGTTGTTGAGATAGCCCTTCATCACCATTGGGCCCCGCACCCAGACCTCGCCGTCGGCGTCTATACCGAGGGGTTCACCGGACACGGGATCGACGATCATCAGCTCAGCGTTCGGTACAAGCACCCCCACCGAACCCGGTTTGTATCGTCCCGGAGGCGTGAGGTGCGAGACCGGCGATAGCTCGGTCATGCCGTAACCCTGCACGACCTCACAGCCGAGTCGTTGGCCGCATTCAGTTGCAAGCTCCGCTGACAACGGTGCAGCGCCCGAGAAGATCTGTTCGAGCTTCGACAAGTCGTAGTTGTCGACGATCGGATGCTTGGCCAGCGCCACCACGATCGGCGGAGCGACGAACGACCGGGTAATGCCGTAGTCCTGATGCAACTGCAGGAACTGCTCGAGATCGAACCTCGGCATGGTGATGATCGTTGCCCCTGCGGTGAGGCCCGTGTTCATCAGGACCTGCATGCCGTAAATATGGAAGAACGGGAGCACGGCAATGATCGTGTCGTTCTCAGTTAACCCCGCGGGTTCGAGCACCTGCACGATGTTGGCCACCAGATTTCGGTGCGTGAGCATCACACCTTTTGAGAGGCCGGTCGTGCCCGATGAATAAGGCAGCACAACAACATCATCGAGCTGAACCGGGGCGTGATCACGAAGGGCCTCCCCAAACAATGCACTGACGCCGGGGACCCCGCCGGCATCGCCGATGACATAGATGCGCTCGACGGTTGTGCCTTGCGCTGCGCGTTGAGCTGTCTCCAGGAACGTTGGAACCGTTACAAGGATCGACGCCCGAGCATCGTTGAGCTGATGGCGCACTTCGTGTTCGGTGTAGGTGGGGTTGATCGTTGTGATGGTTCCCCCGCTCATCGCGACGCCGTGGAACACCACTGCATACTCGGGAAGATTTGGTGCCATGAGAGCAAGCACATCTCCCTGACCGAAGCCGATCGCGATCAGCCCACCTGCGAGTCGCGCCACCGCATCCTGAAGTTCCGCATACGTGATGACCCGACCGGTCGGTCCGTCGATCAGGGCTGGCTTTGACCCAAATTCCCCGGCACGTGCCAACACGTGCGATGTCAGCGGCACCTCTGGGATGTCGACCTCTGGGAACGTGCTGTAGTGGATCATGCGGTCCTCCCCTCCGGCGGCTGAGGCGGCCCGAAAACTAGCCAAGCAGCCTTGCCGGTGCCTTCGAAGCAGCTGCCTTCCTTCCGGCTCATGTGGCGCAACTACGGTGACGCGACGTGACCAGGTCCGGCCTGCTGCTCATCGTGCTCATGGCAGCATTGACCACGTCCGCATGCACTGAAGCCATAGGCACCGAACCAAAGCCGCAGCCCGCGGGCTATTCGTTCGCACCCACAGTCACGACAGTCTCGCGACCTCCAGCCCCTAAGCCCCGCGTCGCGGTCTTCGGCGATTCCACCGCACTCATGTCGAGCTTCGGTCTGGCCCAATGGCTGGAAACATCGGGGCGGGGAGTCTATGTCGAGGGACGGGTCGATCTCGGCTGCGGCATCGTGCGACAGGGACTGCGTCGTGATCAGCTCGGCCAAGGCCCGAACAACCCGATCTGCCAACGCTGGGACATTCACTGGCGCGAGATGCTCGAACAGAGCCGACCCGACATCGTCATGGTGCAAGTCGGTCCGTGGGACATCATCGATCACCTCCTCGAGGGTGACACCATCTGGAGAGCCCCTGGGGACCCGGTCTACGACGCAATGCTGCAGCACGAGATGCTTGCCGTCGTCGACCTCTTCGCATCGCGCCACGTGCACGTCGCCTGGCTCACTCTCCCGCGCCAACGGGTCGAGGTCGGGCAGACGCTTGGCTCCGAGAATGCGCCGGGAACCGATCCGGCACGCTCACGCCGGTTCAACGAGCTTCTCGCAGAGCTCCCAGAGAAACGCCCGGGTGCCGTGACCATTCTCGATCTCGCGGCGTGGCTCACAGAGCCTGGGCGGGATCAAACAATCCGCCCAGATGGCATCCACGTGACGTTCGAGACGACATACACGCAAGCGGCACAGTGGTTAGGTGATGCACTCATCTCGGCGTTCGAGGCCGCGTGGTCCGCCAACCATCGCCCGGCTGGACCGTGCGCTGGCTTCCCTGGCTCACTCTCAAGTGAGCCCTGTTGAGCGGGGATGAACGAGTGGGCACCGAAATAGGAGGCATCAAATCGAAGAGCGCAGGCCTCACTACCGCCGAAGCCGCTCAACGCCTTACCGAGTATGGACCCAACATCCTGCCAACCCCTGCCCCGGTTCCAGCTTGGAAGCGCTTCGCCGCGGAGCTCGTCCACTTCTTCGCCTTGCTGTTCTGGACAGCGGGAGCATTGGCATTCATCGCAGGCTTGCCCCAACTCGGAGTCGCGGTGTTCGCGGTGGTCGTGCTCAACGGAATCTTTGCCTTCGCACAAGAACAGCGAGCTGAGCACGCAGCAGAGCGGCTCCGGGACCTTCTCCCCCGCCAGGTGACAGTCCTGCGCGACGGCGACGCCGTCCGACGCCCCGCCAGCGAGCTCGTCCCCGGAGACGTCGTCCTTCTCGGCGAAGGAGACCGGATTTCTGCGGACCTCCGGCTAGAACAAGCGCACGGCCTAGCGATCGACACCTCCGCACTAACCGGTGAAAGTGTCGCTCACCACCCCAGTGCTGGCGAGACGGTCTATGCAGGCTGTTTCGTCGTAGAGGGTGAAGGACGCGCTGTCGTCGAAGCCACTGGGGGCCGTACCCGCCTCGCAACCATCGCCCGGCTGACTAGGTCGCAGCGACACCCCGCAACACCTCTCCGCCTTGAATTGGAGCGGGTGTCGCGCATCATCGCCTTCGTCGCGATCTGCATCGGCACCGGATTCTTCACCATCGCGGTCCTCTTGGGAATGCCGGCTGCCGATGGGTTCGTGTTCGCCATCGGCGTCGCAGTCGCGGTCGTTCCCGAAGGTCTGCTCCCCACGGTCACGCTGTCCTTGGCCATCGGTGCTCAGCGAATGGCAGCCCGGCGCGCGTTGGTTCGCCATCTCGAAGCAGTGGAGACTCTCGGGTCAACCACGTTCATCTGCACCGACAAGACAGGAACTCTCACGCGCAACGAAATGACGGTGGTGGAAGTCTGGCTGCCTGAGGGGCGTGCAGTCATCGATGGCATCGGCTACCGACCCGAAGCCAGGGTCGACGTCGACCCTCGAGCCGTTGACAAGCTACGAGAAGTCGCTCGAATTGCGGCACGGTGTTCCAACGGCCGTGCCGTGGAAGAGAACGACGGGCGCTGGGTCGCGCACGGCGACCCGATGGAGGCCGCTCTCGATGCACTTGCCCGCCGTGTCGGTCTGGACCCCCAAGCCGATCGGTCCGAACATCCCGAAACGACCCGGTTCCCCTTCGACAATCAAAGGCGACGGATGTCGGTAGTGGCCGGCGGCCAGGTTTTGCTCAAAGGAGCACCTGATGCCGTCTTTCCGCTATGCCAACCCACTCCAGAAGCCCACAAAGCGTTACACGAACTCGCAAGCCGAGGATTACGGGTCCTCGCAGTCGCGAGTCGTCCGTTGGTGGGAACCGAACCCCGAACTGCAGAAGAAGCCGAGCGCGACCTCGAACTCCGCGGCCTCATCGCCCTCGAGGACCCTCCCCGAGAAGGGGCCTCCGCGGCTATCGCCGCCTGTCATCGGGCTGGGATTCGAGTTGCGATGATCACCGGTGATCATCCCGAAACGGCTCGCGCGATTGCCCAAGAAGTCGGGCTCTTCCGCAGCAACTCCCTCGTGATTACAGGTGAAGAGCTTCCTGCTGATTTGGGTGAGCTCGGCGCCCTCATCGACCAAGATGGCGTTGTCGTGGCGCGCGTATCACCCGAGGACAAACTGCGTATCGCTCGCGCTCTTCACGAACGGGGCCACGTCGTCGCCATGACCGGCGACGGCGTCAACGACGCTCCCGCGCTCCGCGAGGCCGCGATCGGCGTCGCCATGGGCCGATCGGGTACCGACGTCGCGAGGGAAGCTTCCGACTTGGTATTGCTCGACGATGATTTCGCGACGATCGTCGCGGCCATCGAACAAGGCCGCTCGACATTCTCGAACATCCGCCGCTTTCTCACGTACCACCTGACCGACAACGTCGCCGAGCTCGCTCCGTTCGTCGTTTGGGCACTCTCGGGGAATCGGTTCCCTCTCGCCATCGGAGTCCTCCAAGTTCTCGCCCTCGACATCGGAACCGACGTGTTCCCTGCGTTGGCCCTCGGAGCCGAGCCACCAGGCTCGCATCTACTGGAGCGACCTCCAGAGCGACGCCACCTAATAGACCGAAAGCTCTTTGCACGCGCATTCGGGCTGCTCGGCCCGGTCGAGGCATTCGTTGCCCTCGCAGCCTTTACTGTTTCATTTGTCGCCGACGGATGGCGGCCGGGCGATCCCTTCCCTGAAGGCACCGCATTGCTCAAAGCGTCTGGTGCGGCCTTTGCTGCCATCGTCTTCGGTCAAGTGGCGAACGCCTTTGCCTGCCGAAGCACTACTCGTACCGCGTGGCGGGTCCCGATTGGAACCAACCCTCTACTGCTCACTGCGGTCTGCATCGAACTGGTGATCCTGGCTGCGTCCCTCCAGCTCGAGCCACTCGCGCGCCTGCTCGGACAAGCGCCGCCCACACTTGCTGGCTTCGGAACTGCGGTGCTGGCCGGCCCAGCTATCCTTGTCGCCGACGCACTGCAGAAGACTGCCAAACGTTGGCTTCATCGTCGACAAAGCAACGGCCGGGTCGCACCGCTAGGCCCGCGATCTGATGCCTGCCCCTGAGGCTGGAACCACCGCTACCGACGGTTCAGTCACTACGACAAAACGGGGCCATTGATCGCTTCGACGCCGAATTCAAGGATGACCTTCTCAGCGACGACAAGCCCGACCGCATTGAGCGTTACCTCAAAGTGAGACGTCGCGGGACCGTTAGCGCGGCCGTACCCGGAGCCGCCAAACTCCGTAAATGAACCCCGGTTTTTGCTGACCATGGCATGGCCGGCACCAAAGCCGGCGTAACGTTTTGGCGGGGTCAACGTGCTCCGCCGTCTGCCTTTTCCGACTCGAGGGTTTCGTGTTACAACTTGCTCATTTCGCGACCTGCACTCGGCTGCACTGGAGGCTCGGAGAGAAAGGATTGCGAATGGGGCGGCGGTGGATACGCGGCGGTTCGCCGATTGCGTCGGGCAGGCGTTGGGCGACGATGCTGGTATGGCTGCTGGCGGTCACGTTGGTGCCGGCGGTGTGGGGGGCGCGGGTGGGTGCGTCGGAACCAGCCTTCGTGTCGGTCGGGGATCTCGAAGTGTTCCGCCCGGGTGGCCGAGCACCGATCTATGTACCGTTTACGGTTTCTGCTCCTCAGCCGTTCGATATAGCCATCACCTGGACCGTCAGCGACGGATCGGCACTTCCCGGTGTCGACTTCGTGCCACCGCCGGGCGGTGATCGGCTGACGGTCCTCCAGGCGGGGAAGACACGGGTGTACGGGTCGTTGATGATACTCCCGAACCCCGGTGCCGGCGAGCGAGACCTGCAAATCAGCATCGTCTCGGTCACCGGCACTGGAGGCGTCCAGGCGGGCCGTTCCGTCGGTCGAGTGGTCTTGAAACCGCTGATTCGGCCCGGCGCGGCGTTTTCCGTCGGCAACGTCAGCGTCGTCGAAGGAGACAGCAGCCAAGCGACCCAGGTTCGGGTCCCCATCAGCATCGCCGACCCCGGCGTCGATCCAGCCAACCAGCCGTTCGAGGTGACCTATCGGATCCGTGCCGGCACAGCGTCATCCGCGCTCGATCACGAGGTGGTCGGGACAACCAGGACCGCCAAGTTCTATCCCCGCGACGGTATCGGTTGGTTGAACGCCACGATCTACGGTGACCGGCGGGATGAGCCCGACGAATACTTCTTCGTCGATGTCGTGTGGATCTCCCACCCATCGATCGTCGCATTTTCTGACCAGGCAACCGGCAAGATCCTGATCCTCGACGACGATGCGACGCAGCTGCGCAACCTCTGGGGGCTCGGCGCAAACATCGAGGGAAGCCTCGCCCAACCACCAGGCACCCCGGTGTTCCACACCCCAGTCCGGCTGCGGACCCTCGGTAGCTTCACGCAGGTGGCTGCAGGTACCATGCACGCCGTCGCTGTCCGAGCGGAAGGCACGGAACCAAACCAGGGTTCGCTCTGGGGTTGGGGCCGAGGCACCGGCATTCTCGGACTTGCCCCTTCGACCAACGACTCGGTACCCCGGCCGAAGCTGCTGGCTGCTGCGAGCCCTCGGGCGTTCACGAAGGTCGCTGCCACCGATGGTGTCACCTGGGCGCTCGGCGCCGACCACACGCTCTGGCTTTGGGGATCCAGTACTACTCCTTCCGCACCACCGACAGATACCTTTCATGTGGCACGCCAGGTCGGTGGCGCCGAATGGTCAGACATCGCGGTGAGCTTCACACACGCGGTCGCGATCAAGACCAACGGGACCTTGTGGGAAACGTACCCCAATGGCTTTCGCCAACTCACCTCCGACACCGATTGGAAGGCCGTTGCGGCCATAACTGACGTGACAATTGCCCTCAAACGCGACGGGTCACTGTGGTCCGGGTTGTATGGCCAGGGTTCGCTAACGCAGGTCATGCCAGGCAGCAGCTGGAGCTCGGTCGACGGCGGTTCCGACCACATACTCGCGATCCGCGATGACGGCACCCTTTGGGCTTGGGGCGTCAACGACGCTGGCCAGCTCGGCACCGGGGATACGACCGACCGCAACACACCCGTGCAGATCGGTACAGCCACGGACTGGCAATTCGTCGATGCCGGTTGGCGGCGCTCGGTCGCCGTTCGAGCCAACGGCACGATTTGGGAGTGGGGGTCCGGAACCGGTAGTTCGTCACCAGCCCAGGTCGGCAGCGACCAGGACTGGCGCAACGCGACCGCTGGTAATGGCTTCACGTTGGCGATCAAGACCGACGGGTCGTTGTGGGGTTGGGGTCAAAACGGTTTCGGCCAGCTCGGGCTCGGCGACTTCGACACGCGCAGCCAACCAAGCAGTGGTGACCACAACGAATTATGGCGAGACGCGAGTGCGGGTCCCTACGGCGGTATCGCGTTGCGCGACGACGGAACGCTGTGGCGCTGGGGTGCCTTTCGCTTCGTCGACTCGTACGGCGACACCAGCCTGCCAGCGCAGGTCGGAACCGACAGTGATTGGTCGAGGATCACCGTCGGCGGATTCGCTGGCCGGATGTTCGCGCTTGCGATCAAACAGGACGGGTCGCTGTGGGGATGGGGCGCGAATGAGAGTGGTCAACTCGGGCTCGGTGACCTCAACGACCGCCTGGTGCCCACCCGAATAGGAAGCGACAACGACTGGGCACAAGTCGACGCTGGGATGAGTCACGTGCTGGCAGTGAAGAACGACGGCTCGTTGTGGGCTTGGGGCGCGAACAACCGTGGTCAACTCGGGCTCGGTGACCTCGACGACCGCCTGGTGCCCACCCGGGTGGGCGCTGCCAACAACTGGATTGCGGTCTCGGCTGGCGCTGCGCACTCGGTCGCGCTGTCCTCGAAGCCAGGCTTCTGGGTTTGGGGCTCGAACCAGCTCGGTCAACTCGGACTGTCGACCCCAGATCCTCGGACCGTCCCCATCCACGTTGAAGTGCAGCGGAAATGGAAATCGGTGTCAGCCGGACTGTCCCACACCGCAGCAGTACGGGGAGACGGTACGTTATGGACATTTGGGAGCAATGAGTTCGGTCAACTCGGCACCGGTGACCTCGCGCCGAGGCGCAAACGAACGATGATCGGAACCAGTACCAACTGGCAAACCGCAGTCGCCGGTCCAATCATGACCGTCGCGATACGCAACGACGGAACGATGTGGAGCGCAGGGATGATAGGGCTCCCAGGGAACGAAGCGAACTCGACCACCACCTTCGCCCAACTGGACCCAACTAGGCGCTGGTCCATCGCAGCCGCCGGAGGTCACGTCAATCTCTGGGACCTACACATCCCGCCGCCGGCAACTTTCGTGCTCGCTCTCGACGCACCTTGACGACCCGTGCTGCATCAGCCAGCAGTGAGCCGAGCTCCCACCACGAGTACCCTCTCCCGGCGGCCGATCGCGAAACACCGCGGGACACACTCAGAACCCACGCTCCATGCCATCCCAGTCCGGACAACACCTCGCGAGCGTCGGCGGCAGGCAACCACCAGCCGACAACGGCAACGGCATTGACAACACCGGCTCCAACAAGCCTGTCCTACGGGTCGAGCACCGAGACGTGGCGCATGATCATCGACCAAGCGCGCCAGAGCGACTATGAGAGTCACGAGCTGGCCGCCGCTCGCTCAAAACCGATAAGGTCAAGTGAACAACAAGTTCGGCAACTCACTGGAGGGGAGTATCCCCCGACTGGCGTGTCGTCATCACGGTTGAGGTGTGGCCCGACCCGGTGCGCCAGGCTCACGACCTGAGCGGGAGAGACCTCCGGTCCTGACTGACCGGAGGATGCTGTGACGAGTTCCCATACACCGTTCGTCGCTGACACCGATCAGACGTGGCTTGCACCCCCACCTCCGACCGCCTCACCCGAACACGCCTGCGCTGCCCTAGC
>JANZZE010000099.1 GCA_026419545.1 Acidimicrobiales bacterium | reverse complement strand
GAACACGCCATGGGCTTGCACGTCGGGCCGCATCGGCACCTCGACTACGAGAAAGCCGCGTCAGCGATCTTCACCGTTCCCGAGATTGCAGATGTTGGCTTGGCTGAGGCCGATGCCTTCGCCGAGGGCCGGAAGATCCGGGTGACCAAAGTGCCGTTTTCGGCGAATGCGAAAGCTTTGATCGAGAACGATCCCCGAGGGTTCGTCAAGATCATTTCGGATCCGGCGACGGGTGTGGTGCTAGGCGGATCGATCGTCGGCCGCAATGCCGCTGAGCTCATCTCGGTCATTGCGTTGGCGGTGACGGCCGGTCTGCGGGTCACCGACATCGTCGAGAGTTTGCTCGTCCACCCGGCGCTTGCTGAAGCACTCGCCGACGCAGCGGAGTGAGCGTGGGGCCCACTACCGGCGGTGAGATTCCCGCCGTCCCACGCCTGCCGAAAGCTGAGGACTTCCCGGCTTCGGGGCGCAACGCACTGGGTAGGCCGGTGCAACGGATCCTCGGGTGGATTGTGGACTCGATACTCGTCAACGGCCCCTTGAGTCTCGTGCTCTTGCCTTATCTCTCGATTAGGGAGGATGGCCAGATCAGTTTCGACCCCCCGTATTGGGCGACGGTTCTGCCGGTCGTCGTGTTCGTTGTGTACCAGGTGGCTGCGCTGGCCTGGCGAGGACAGACGCTTGGCATGCTCGCAACTGGTATCCGGCTTGCTCGTTACGCGGACGGAAAACGACCACGCGTCTACCAAGCAGGTATTCGGCAACTGCTCCCCGCGATTTTCATGCTCGTGCCGATCGTCGATCTGGCCACGGCGATGCTCGGGTCGATGCAGTACCTGATCTTGTTCAGTTTCTTGTGGGATCCAACCGGTTTGCGCCGCGGCTGGAACGACAAAGCCAGCGGCACGATCATCGTGCGGACACGCTAGGTGGGTGCGAGCTCTAGTGGTGCCGGAGCTCGGGCCTCACTCGGGGTTGGGGCATGATCATCGTGTGGAGGCGCCAGGGAGTCGCGACCGTGCAGTGCTCACGTGGTGGGAGTGCCCGCAGGAGCTTTCTGCTCGGTCGGGACGCTTTGCGTTGCGGTGCTAGTCGATCACAACGACGACGTCGCCGGAGCCGACCGAGTCACCCGCCGAAACCTTGACCTCTTTGACCGTCCCGGCTTTCTCGGCGGTGATCTGGTTTTCCATCTTCATCGCCTCGAGTACACAGACCGGTTGGCCGACCTCGACCACGTCACCCACCTCGACGAGGACTTTGACGATGGTGCCCTGCATCGGAACGGTGATCGCTCCTGACGCTCCGGCGCCGATTGCTGCCGTACTGCCGGCACCTGAGCGCCTGGGTTTGGTGGCCGCAGGCCGAGCCGCCCCGCCGGCGGGAATCGTTGGCGCCGAGCCTGGCGGCACCCACAGGCTGACCTTGAACCGCCGACCGTTCACCTCGACGTCAACGTCCCGGCGGATCTTCTCCCCGGCCTCGACCTCGTGCGGGGTTGCTGTGGTTGGGCTGGCGCTCACGCCGGAGAGATCAAGGCGTTCCTCAACCCACTTCGTGGAGTGCGCGGCGCTGGCGAAATCGGGGTGCTCGAGGATCGCGATCGCGGCCGGGATCGTGGTCGCGACTCCCGAGATGCGGAACTCGCGCAAGGCGCGCAGACAGCGTGCGATGGCGGTGGGGCGGTCCTTACCCCACACGATCAGCTTGCCGATCAGGTTGTCGTAGAACTGGCTGACCTCGTCGCCAGCCTCGTACCCTCCGTCCCAGCGGACCCCGAAACCCTGGGGTGGCACGAGTTCGGTGATCCGGCCAGGTGAAGGAATGAATTTGCCGCCAGCGGGGTCTTCGGCGTTGACCCGGATCTCGATGGCGTGCCCACGCCGTTCGATGTCGTGTTGGGTGAAGGACAGGTGTTCGCCGGCGGCGACCCGCAGCTGCTCGGCGACAAGATCGATGCCGGTCACGAGTTCGGTGACCGGATGCTCGACTTGTAGGCGGGTGTTCATCTCCAGGAAGTAGAACTCGCCGTCCTGGTACAAGAACTCGACTGTTCCGGCGTTGTAGTACCCGGTGGCTCGTGCGACCCGCACAGCCGCGTCGCCCATGGCTTGACGGATCTCGTCGGGGAAATCGGGTGCCGGGCTTTCCTCGATCAGCTTCTGATGCCGCCGTTGTGCCGAGCAGTCGCGCTCGCCCACCCAGACCACCTCGCCGTGCATGTCGCCGATGATCTGCATCTCGACATGGCGAGGCCAGCTCAGGTAGCGCTCGACGTAGCACTCGTCACGACCGAAGCCCTTGAGTGCTTCCGAGCGGGCCGACTCGAATGCCTCGGCCGCTTCGGCTGCCGAGTTGACGACTCGCATACCGCGACCACCGCCACCGAACGCGGCCTTGATCGCCACGGGCCAGCCGTGCTCCTCGCCGAACGCGATCACCTCGTCTGCGCTGGTGAGGAATTTGGTGGTGCCCGGGACTCCGGCAACCCCAGCGGACTCCGCGGCCTTGCGGCTCGACACCTTGTCACCCATCACCTCGATGGCCTCCGGGGGCGGTCCGATGAACACCACACCGAGGCCAGTGATCGCTCGGGCGAAGTCGGTGTTCTCGGAGAAGAATCCGTACCCGGGGTGGACCGCCTCGGCTCCCGATCGCTTGATCACCGAGAGGATCGCTTCGGTGTTCAAGTAGCTCTCTGCTGCGGTCTGGCCACCGAGGGCGTACGCCTCGTCAGCGAGTCGCACATGGAGTGCGTCACGGTCGAGATCGGAATAGACGGCGACGGTGCCGATGCCGAGTTCCTTGCAAGCACGGATGACCCTGACGGCGATTTCGCCCCGGTTGGCGATGAGGACCTTTGAGAACACGCCATATGTTTAGGGGCAAGGCCTCTGTCAGCGCCATTTGATGACGGGCCGCGTAGCGAGCTCAAGGGTCAAGCAGCGAAGTAAGGGCGTCCACCTGGCCGCAACAAATGCAGCAAGCGATCCACGAGGGCACTGGCCTACCCGCGAAGCAACAGCATCATGGCCCACCGGTAGCACCTCGGTCCCGGCGTAGGCTCCGCTCATGGACAGTGAGCAGTTGAGGGCGCAGCTCGGATCGTGCCGCTTCAGCGACCTGCGTTGGGTCCCGGAAACCGGGTCCACCAATGAGGATGTGCTCGCCCTGGCACGAGCAGGTGAGCCGGAGGGCATCGTTGTGGTCGCTGACCATCAGTCAGCAGGCCGGGGACGGCTCGGCCGGAGCTGGGAGGCGCCTGCGGGATCCTCACTGTTGGTATCGATCCTGTGCCGACCGGACCTGGCCCCGGCCGACGCTCATCTAGTGACCTCGGCTGCTGGTGTTGCTGCCGTCGAGGCAGTCCGGCAAGTCACGGGTGTGGTGGTCAGGTTGAAGTGGCCAAACGACGTTGTGGTCGAGCGCGAAAGGGCGACCCGCAAGTTAGGCGGCATCCTCGCCGAGTCACTGCTTGACGGTGGCCGCCTCGGCGCGGTCGTGGTCGGTATAGGCATCAACGTCAACTGGCCGTCCGAGTTCCCCGATGAGCTCGCGTCGATCGCGACTGCGCTGAACCATCTCACTGGCGTACCAGTCGACCGGGAGCTGCTCCTGGTCCGTTTCCTGCAGGGATTCGGCCACTGGTATGACCAGCTCGGTGCACCGGGAGGCCGTGCCGAGTTGGTGACGCGCTACCGCGAGGAATGCCAGACCCTTGACCATGAGGTCCGAGTCGAGCTCGCTGGCGAGTCGTTCAGTGGGCGTGCGGTCGGTTTGACCGAGGAGGGTCACCTCCTGGTGGTGCCGGATGGGGCGACCGATCCCCGGATCATCGTCGCTGGCGATGTCGTCCATCTCCGTCAGCGCTAGCTGATCGGTCGTTCCCCTCGATGCCTGCGAGCGCCGGCGCTCAGGCGCCGACCAGACCAACGATTGTCCGGCGCGGGGGAGAGGGGGCTCCTATGGTGGTCGGCGTGCGTGGTCGGCTGCAGCGGTTCCCCAACTCGGCGTTGCTCGCCCTCGCGCTCGTCGTGTTCGTCGGCTCAGCCGTGCTCGGTACCCTGCCCTATGACGTTGTCCGGCCCGACGGCTTCCATGAGTGTGGCCCTCCACTGTTCGAGCTGGTCGTGGACGGTCGTCATGAGGGGACCCCGGTCGACGAGGCATGCCGGGACGGGGCGGTCATGCGTGTTGGTTGGGGCGCTGGCGGGGCGGCGACCGCGATCGTGATCGGGGTCATAGCGCGCCAGATCCGCAAACGGCGCTATGACCGGTTGCTCTACGACTGGGGCTGATCGGGGACTGCCTCGGTCCACGCCCCGGTCGGCGACACGGATCGATGACGGTTTGGACGGGCCGATTGGAGGCGCCGGGCTCCTTCGGTCCACACCTCATAGGGTTGCGCGGTGTTGCCAGCCACCGCGGTATGGCTGGAGCTGATCGGGCAGTTCCCGGCACTGACGTGCGGAGCTGGTTGCGCGGTGGTGTCCCGGGCCGAGCGGCGATTGACGCCGATCCGCTCCGAACGGTTACGGGTCGAGGGTGCGGGCTTCGAGTTCGGCCAGTGCCGCCGCTGCCTGCTCCGTGAGGGGCCCGGGACAGTTTGGCAGCGCATGACCGTCGACCGACGAGATGGGTTGTACGTCCCGGGTACTGGAGGTCAGGAACGCCTCGTCCGCCTGGGCCAACGCCTCGAGTGGTAGGTCCTCCTCGACGGCGTCAGTCACCTCGAGAAGCAACTCGCGGGTGATTCCGGCCAGACACCCGGCAGACAACGGCGGGGTGATCAGGCGGCCGCCGATGCCGACGAAGACATTCGAGCCCGTGCCTTCGCAGAGGTTGCCCGCCGTGTTGGCGAAGATCGCTTCGTCTGCGCCTCTTTCCTTGGCATACCGAAGTGCGACGACGTTTTCGGCGTACGAGGTGGTTTTCAGGCCAGCGACCGGGCTGTGTTCGTTGCGTCGCCACGGGACGGTGACGACTGCAGCGGTTGCGTGCCATGCGTGGGCCGGCGCAGCGGCGACAATGACCGTCGGCGGCCCGGCAGATCGGTCACTGCCCAGCGGTCCGACGCCGCCGGTCAGCGTTATCCGGAGACGGCCGGCGCGCCTGCCCTGTGCGTCGAGCACCGCCCGCACAGCCGCTCGCAGTTGCTCATCAGAGAACGGAACCTCCAACCCGAGTCCTGCAGCTGAGCGGCGCAACCGGCGCAGATGGCGGCTCAACGCAAAGGCTTCGGCTGGCTTCCCGGTCTGGTGGACGACCTTCAAGGTCTCGAACACCCCGTCGCCGACGGTTACGCCATGATCGAGCGGCGAGAGCGTGGCCTCGTCTGGTTCGCGCAGGCTGCCGTTGATCCAGATCGGACCGGACGACTGGAGTTCGACCGCCTCGACGCCGGGCGAACCGGCTGGTTCCTGATCGGGAGATGGCGCACCGCGAGCGTTGTCGGGTGCTGAATGAGCAGCCGCCATACCGATCACGCTACGACGACAGGGTTTCCCGACGCTACGGCGAGCAGTCGACGAGCTTTCAGTTCGGTTTCCTGCCATTCGCCCGTTGGGTTCGAATCGTAGGTGATACCCCCGCCGGTGCCGAGATGCAACCAACCGTCTTCGATCCAGAACGTCCGGATCGCAACGTTCAGGTCTCCTGCGCGCCGGTCGGCATCGACCCACCCGATCGCGCCGCAGTAAAAGCCACGTTCGACCGGCTCAAGCCGGTCGATCATCGCCATCGCAGCGAGTTTCGGCGCTCCCGTGACTGAGCCAGGCGGGAACGTCGCTTCGATGGCCTCGGCCCAACCGCATCCTGGCCGGAGCCTTCCTTCGACCGTGCTGACGAGATGGAAGAGTCCGGGATGGGATTCGACGGTGCACAGAGCCGGGACCTGGACCGAACCCCACTCGCAGACCCGGCCGAGGTCGTTGCGGACGAGATCAACGATCATCACATTCTCCGCCCGGTCCTTTGTCAGGAATCCGTCTGGGGTTGCGGCCGTGCCCTTGATCGGCGATGACCAGACGAGGTCACCGCGCCGGGACAAGAAGCGCTCAGGCGACGCGGACGCGACCTGCACACCATGACGGGGGAGCCGCACCACCGCGCTGAATGGCGCAGGGTTGCCGACTGCGAGCGCGGATCCAAGTGCGGCGATGTCTGTCGACACGATCGCACTATCGGCGTGGTCGAGGGCTGGCACCGGTGCTGACAGGCGGCGGGTGAGATTGACCTGGTAGACGTCGCCTGCCGCAATCGACTCGCGGATCGCCTGTACCCCGTCCTCAAACGCTGCTTGGTCGAGACTGGACTGCCATGCGCCAAGATCGGGGCCCTGCCAGCGAGGGCCGGGCCACGGCCGGGCTGGTCGGACCCGTTCGAACCGGGCACACACCGGTTCGCCCCGGTAGGGGAGCACAACGGCCCAGAATCCGCTGCTGTCGAGCGCGCTAAGGTCGGATGTGACGTCGGCGAGCCCGGTGAGCAGCCGGTCGCCGACCACGGCAAGCGCATTCAGGTCGCGCATCGGGCGATTCGGCTGAACAAAGGCCATCGTGACACTGACTCCAGCGTACGATCCCTGCCGATGGAGTTTGAACTGACCGATGAACAAGAGGCGTTGCGCAAGGTGGTCCGGGACTTCGCGCAGGCAGAGATCGCCCCATATGCCGAGGCATGGGATCGAGATCACATCTTCCCGGTGGACACCGTCCGCAAGATGGGCGAGCTCGGCTTGTTCGGGCTGCCATTCCCGGAGGAGTACGGCGGAGGCGGCGCCGGTCTCACTACCCTGTGCGTTGCCATCGAGGAGTTGGCCAGGGTCGACCAATCGATGGCGATCACGGTCGAAGCTGGCGTCGGGCTGGGCGCGAATCCGATCTACACATTCGGCCGGGAGGACCAGCGACAGCGCTGGCTCCCCGATCTCTGTGCTGGTCGCGCCCTTGGTGCCTTCGGGCTCACCGAGCCGGACGCGGGAAGCGATGCCGGAGCTACGCGCACCCGAGCCGAGCTCGATACCTCCGCGGGTGAGTGGATCATCAACGGGGAGAAGGCCTTCATCACCAACTCGGGGACACCGATCACCTCCATCGTCACCATCACCGCCGTGACCGGCACTTCCGGCGGCCGGCCGGAGATCTCGGCCATTGTCGTCCCAGCCGGCACCCCGGGGTTCGAGGTGCAGCCCCCCTATCGCAAGATGGGCTGGCATGCCTCGGACACGCACGGTTTGACCTTCACTGATTGCCGGGTGCCCGCTGACCACCTGCTGGGTGAACAGGGTCGTGGCTTCGCTCAGTTCCTGGCCATTCTCGACGAAGGCCGGATTGCCATCGCGGCGCTTGCCCTTGGTGTTATCGAGTGTTGCCTCGCCGAATGCCAGCGCTATGCGAAAGAACGGATTGCGTTCGGTCGTGCCATCGGCACGAACCAGGCGGTCGCGTTCAAGGTGGCTGACCTCGCGGTGATGGCGGCATGTGCGCGCAGCTTGGTCTACCAGGCGGCGCGACTTCGCGACGCAGGC
The DNA here is from genome assembly GCA_026419545.1 of Acidimicrobiales bacterium. Lineage (GTDB taxonomy): Bacteria > Actinomycetota > Acidimicrobiia > Acidimicrobiales > Acidimicrobilacustridaceae > JANZZE01. The sequence goes on along the minus strand of JANZZE010000099.1, from coordinate 3,759 downwards.
CGGCCGTTCAAGAAGGAGGCGGCAATGGCCAAGCTCTATGCCACGGAGGCCGCAGTGACCGCGACACGTGAGGCAACCCAGATCTTCGGCGGGTATGGCTTCATCGACGAGACGCTGGTGGCCCGCCAGTACCGAGACAGCAAGATCCTCGAAATCGGCGAAGGGACAAGCGAGATTCAGCGCCTTGTCATCAGCCGTGAACTCGGTCTGCCTGTGACCTGAGGACCCAGGTCTGCCAGGTCTCGGCTGGTTGCCGAGACGAACGGCGGGTGTACTCGGTCTGCCCGTGACCTGAGGACCCAGCTCTGTCAGTCCGGAACGACCGTGTGCACCCGAGGCGGCGAAGGCGTCCCTGCCGTTCCCCATAGGTGCACCAACGGGAGAACCAACTGGCAGGGACGCCCTAACCGATGGGCGAAAGTCTACCGGCGCTCCGAGCATCGCGAACGTCGCTGGTAGCCTCGCTCGCTGTGTCTAATCGTGGAGGCCCCTGGTCTGAGCGCCGCTCGCGCCCCCGCCGGACCTGGGTGCAGCGCGCGGTGATCAGCTTCAACCTCCTCGCAATCGCGGCTGCAGTTGGCTCCGCCGCGGGCCTCACCTACTTCAAAAAGCAGGTAGAAGAGATCCCTCGGGTCGCAATCCAGGGTGGTGCAGCTGGTGGGTCATCGTCGGATTCGGGCCCGAAACAGCCAAAGAACTTCCTACTCGTCGGGGTCGACGATTCGCAGAAGTTGGATCCCAACGATCCGGTACAGATTGGGCGGGGAGCGACCAAGAACACCGACACGATCATGATCCTGCGTGTCGATCCGGTCATACACAAGGCATACATCCTGTCACTGCAGCGTGACCTGTGGGTGAAGGCACCAGGGGGCCGGTACCCGAGTCAACGCATCAACGAATCGCTCGTCGCGGGTGGACCACAACGGTTGATCGACACGATCTACTACAACTTCCAGATCCCGATCGATCACTACGCTGAGGTCGACCTCGCAGGGTTCCGCGAAATTGTGAACCTCCTCGATGGGGTCCCGATCTATTTCCCGTGGCCGGCTCGGGATCAGCACAGCGGGTTCTTCCAGTACGAGACAGGCTGCGTGACGCTCAAAGGCGACCAGGCACTGGCCTTCGTTCGGGGCCGCTACTTCGAAACCCGCAATGAACGCGGGTACTGGGAGATGGACCCATCGTCTGATTTTGGCCGAGTGCGCCGCCAGCAGGAGTTTGTGCGAGCTGCCCTACGCCGGGCGATCAGCAAGGGTGCGCGCAATCCGGTGACCCTCAACGGTCTCATCAACTCGGCCAAGGATGCCGTCGTACTAGACGACAAGATCTCAGTACAAGAGTTGATCGACCTGGCGCAGGAGATGCGGGATTTCGATCCTGGTGAGCTCGATGTCTACCAACCGCCGGTGAGAGGCAAGACCACCGCCGCAGGAGGGTCGGTGCTCGAGCTTCAAGAGCGTGAAGCGCAGCCGATCTTCAACATCTTCCGCGGCCACAACCCGTTCGCCGACGTCCGCAAATTGGTGCGGGTCGAGGTGTTGAACGGAACCGGAGCGAGCGGGCAGGGGCACGATGTGGGCGAGAAGCTTGCTGCCCTGGGATTCTCGTGGACCAAGTCGATCGACGACAGCAGCTTCCGGAATTCCAAGACACGCATCCGCTATGCGACCGAAGGGGACAAGGTGGGTGCTGTGTTGTTGGCCACGTACCTCGACATCGACGTGCCGATCGAGCCGGGAGAGATGCGCACGACTGACTCGAACGTAGCGTTGTTGGTTGGCTCAGATTTCCCGGGATTCCGCCAAGACCCTCGCCCATTGGAACAGTTCGCGGGCTACCTGCCGCCGGGTGTGTTGGCCGACGACCTGGCTGCGACCGCGACGACTGCCGAGGTGACGACGTCATCCGTGCCGGCGAAGGTGCCTGAGCCGGAAAAGACCGCCGAGTGTTCATGAGCGTGCGTGTGTCATCCCGGCGGGGAGGACTCGGCGTCTGATCTGGTACCGGTAGCATGTGTCAGCCTGCCGGTGAGGAGCGTCAGGGGGCCCCACAACGTCATGGACAGTCGAATCGCGGTCATCGGCACTGGTTATGTCGGTCTCACAACGGGGGCGTGCCTGGCGCATCTTGGCCACGACGTCACCTGTGCCGACATCGATGCCGGCAAGATCGAGGCGCTCAATCGGGGCGAGGTCCCGATCCTTGAGCAGGGTCTCGACGAGCTGGTACGTGAAGGGCTCAAGTCCGGACGCCTGAGGTTCGTCGTCGGAGCTGCGGCGGCGGTGCCTGGCTGCGAGTTCGTGTACCTGTGTGTCCCCACCCCGCAGGGACCGGATGGCTCAGCTGACATGTCCTACATCGAAGCGGCAGCCCGCGAGATCGCACCGGTCCTTGCGACCGGTGCGATCGTCATCAACAAGTCGACGGTGCCCGTGGGGTCGACGACGTATGTCGAACGGGCGCTCGGGCGAAGCGATGTGTTCGTCGTCTCGAATCCGGAGTTCCTCCGGGAAGGCTCAGCGGTCAACGACTTCCTCCATCCCGAGCGTGTCGTTATCGGCAGCACGGATCAGGCCGCCGCCATTCGCGTCGCTTCGCTGTACATCGGCGTCCGGGCGCCACTCATGGTGACTGATCCTGCGTCCGCCGAAACCATCAAGTACGCATCGAACGCCTTCCTGGCCACGAAGCTGTCGTTCATCAACGCGGTCGCAGCCGTGTGTGAAGCGGTGGGTGCGGACGTGAACGATGTCGTGCTCGGCATGGGATATGACCGCCGCATCGGTCAGGAATTTCTCCGTCCTGGGCCGGGCTGGGGAGGAAGCTGTTTCCCGAAGGATGTTCAAGCTCTCATCCATATCGCCGAGGAGAGCGGCTACGACTTCGGGTTGCTCAAGGGCGTGGTCGCCGTGAACGAGGAGCAATTCGACCGGATCGCCGACAAAGTGCGCCGCATGGCCGGCGGTTCGTTGGCAGGTCGCACGGTGGCGTTGTGGGGACTCACGTTCAAGGCGAACACCGACGACAGGCGCGAATCGCCTGCGATGCACATCGCTCGTCGGCTGCTCAACGGCGGTGCCACGCTCCGTGCCTATGACCCGACGGTTCGGGGTGACCTGCCCGAACTTCCTCAGGTCACCATCGTCGAGGACTGCTATGGCGCGTGTGAGGGAGCCGACGTGCTCGTGGTTCTCACCGAGTGGGACGAGTTCAAGTGGTGTGATTTCGACAAGGTGGGGGAGCTCATGGCTTCTCGCCGCGTTGTGGATGCCCGCAATCTCTTGGACCGTTCCGCGCTGACGCGCCGAGGGTTCAGCTACGAGGGGATTGGCCGGGGCTGATGGCGCGTCTCGTGGTGACGGGAGGGGCCGGGTTTCTTGGTTCGCATCTGTGTGACGCGTTGGTGGCCCGAGGTGATGAGGTGATTGCGATCGACAACCTCGTCACCGGGCGTCGCGCCAACATCGACCACCTCATGGCCCACCCGGCGTTCACGTTCGTCGAAGCTGACGTCAGCGAAGGACTCGCTGTTGACGGCCCATTGGATGCCGTCCTGCATTTCGCCAGTCCGGCTTCCCCGAAGGACTACCTGGCGATGCCGATCGAGACACTGCTCGTCGGCAGTGCAGGCACGCATCACGCGCTCGATCTCGCCGTCGCGACTGGTGCCAGATTCATGCTCGCGTCGACCAGCGAGGTGTACGGCGACCCGCTCGTGCACCCGCAGCCCGAGACCTGTCTCTTATACACATC
>JANZZE010000098.1 GCA_026419545.1 Acidimicrobiales bacterium | reverse complement strand
CCTTTGACGCGCTCGATCCACTCCTCGATGTGTCGGCGGCGTTCCTCGAGCCGTACCTGCGCCGTCATCTCGACGACGCCCGGGTCATTCGCGACACGGCGGAATGGGTAACGCGTGTCGCGATCTCCTATGCCTTCGATCCCAATGATGGCGTGATCCTTGCCGACCCGGGTGTTGCCCGTGATTTTGTCGCAACGTATTTCGTCCCCGGCATCGATGCGCAGTTGGGCACCCGACCTGCGACCGGAACCGAGACAGTGCCGGTAGCGACGGTGGCGGGCGACGTGGATCTCACCACGCCCAGCAACCCCGAACCATCCACGTCCTTTACCGAACCCGACGACCGAGTCGGAACATCACACAAGGAGTACCTGCCGTCATGACCGATCAGATGACCCGCGATGAGGAACTCATCGGCCGAGCCGATGTCAACGATCTCGATGCAATCCTCTCGGTGCCCAACCCGTACGTGGATGGTGTGATCCACACGGTCAAGGACAACGCCGACGCGATGTTCACCTGGGACTATGAGAAGGGTGCCCGTCCGGCGCTTGACAAGCTCTATGAGAAAGCGAAGAAAGCGCAGTGGAACGGTCAGACGGATCTCGACTGGAGCATCGAGGTCGATCAGGAGAAGCTGGCCATGGCCAGCGTGGCCTCGGCGCCGGTGTCGAATCTCGACCTCACTGGGACCTGCTTCGAGTCCTGGACTGACACCGACTGGGCAAAGCTCAACATCGAGTTCCAGAACTGGACGCTGTCGCAGTTCATGCATGGTGAGCAGGGCGCACTGCTGTGCACAGCCAAGATTGTCGAGACGGTGCCCTGGATCGACGCCAAGTACTACGCCGCGACCCAGGTGATGGATGAGGCCCGTCACGTCGAGGTCTTCGCCAAGTACCTCGATGAGAAGCTGTCGGGCCATTATCCGATGAACACCCATCTGGGGATGTTGCTTGACGACATCATCGCTGACAGCCGTTGGGACATGACCTATCTCGGCATGCAGATCATGGTCGAAGGCCTTGCGCTTGCCGCCTTCGGATTCATCCACCAGCTGACCGAGGAGCCGTTGCTCAAACAACTGCTCCGCTATGTGATGAGCGACGAAGCGCGCCACGTAGCCTTCGGTGTCCTCTCGCTCAAGGAGTACTACGCCGAGTTGAGTGACAAAGAGTTGCGCGAACGCCAGGAATTTGCCTTCGAAGCTGCGGTACGCATGCGAGACCGGCTGTTGCAACAGGAGGTGTGGGAGCGCGTCGGCGTTCCAGTCAAAGAGGCCATCGAGCTGACCAAGCTGACGCCTGAGTCCCAGATGTTCAACATCATGCTCTTCTCGAAGATTGTGCCGAATTGCAAGAAGTTGGGGCTTCTTGACGCAAGCAATGGGTGGCTGCGGCGCCGTTTTGAGGAGATCGGCGTGATCCAGTTCGAGGATTGGGTCGACACCGGCGATGAGTATGAAGCCTTCGCACTCGAGAACACGCCGCCGAACCCCTTGGCTGGAGCGGAATCGGCCTGATCCGTCCACCACGTAGGCTCTGCCGGAACTGTCTGGTCGCCGGCACTGGCGCGCACCATCGTTCCCATCCCTCGCCGCGGTAGCTGGTGGGCGGACGAGCTCACCTGAGGAGACCAGGTGCATGCGATTACACTGAGTGCGGCTTTCTGTCGGTGAAGGGGGCTCGCCTTGGGGCGGCCCCCTTCTGCCGTCGCGGCTCCTTGCGAGTCGGCTTGTCGCCGCTTGGGTCGTACCCTCGCTCAGAGAAAGACAAGCCCCTGGTAGGGTGCGACCATGCCGCCCGCCTCGAACCCAGAGCTGCTGGTGTTGTTGAGTTTGCGGCTCAAGTCGGTCGCGGTGACCCGGGTTTTGGCCGAGCACGCAGGCCTGCCGGAACCCGACGTCGCCGAGCTCCTCGCCAGGCTCGGCACCGAGGGACTTGTGCGGTGTCGCCAGGGGTCGTTGACAGGTTGGTCGTTGCTCCCGGCTGGGCGTATCCGTGGGGAAGCGTTGTTGGCGGCAGAACTCGACTCGACTGGCTCGCGTGAGGTCGTAGGGGCGGCCTACCACCGTTTCCTTGCGCTGAACGCCGAGCTGCTCAGGGTGTGCACCGACTGGCAGGTCCGAACCGACATCGACGACCACACGTTGAACGACCATTCTGATGCTGCCTATGACGAACAGGTCATTTCCCGGCTCGGCCAGGTGCATCAGCAGGTCGTTCCGGTGATCGCGGAGCTCAGTGAGGTGTTGGACCGGTTTTCTGGTTACGCACCGCGTCTTTCGGAGGCGCTCGAGCGCGTAACCAACGGTGAGCTCGACTGGTTCGCCCGACCCCTGGTCGACTCGTATCACACCGTCTGGTTCGAGTTGCACGAGAACCTGCTCGCCACGCTCGGGATCGAGCGAGCGAGCGAGCCACGTGCGGAGCTGTCAGGATGATGGGCGGGTTCGTCCAACTCGTGGGAGATTCGGCCGGGCACCCAGGGGCGGAGTTGTCCTGTCAGCCGCAGTGCATCCAGCTCAGGCGCGACCGGGATCCCAGGGGCGCGTTGGAGTTGCCGGCATGAAGCCTGTCGCCACGTAAGAGGCCGAATGCATGCGATGTACGAGAAGGAGCACGAGTGATGCCGAGGTTTGGACCGGTCCTCACCGCCATGATCACCCCGTTCACGGACGACGGCCGGGTCGATCTGGACGGCGCTGCAGAGCTAGCGGCATGGTTGGTCGAGTCTGGTAACGACGGTCTGGTCGTGACTGGTACGACCGGTGAGGCGTCGACGCTCACCGACGAGGAACAGGTGGCGGTGTGGCGGGCAGTCAGGGCTGCGGTCGATGTCCCNCCCACTGATCGCAGGGAGCGGTACCAATGACACTCGACACGCGGCCGAGCTCACGGCGAAGGCTGCCGACGCGGGGATGGACGCAGTGTTGGTCGTCACGCCCTACTACAACCGCCCTTCGCAGGCCGGCATCGAGGCGCACTTCCGAGCCGTTGCGGCGGCAACAGAACTGCCGGTCATGCTCTATGACATACCCGTGCGTACGGGGCGCAAGATAAGTACCGAGACCCTGCTCCGGCTCGTCAGTGAGGTCGACAACATCTGGGCCGTGAAGGATGCGGCCGGTAATCCAGCTGAGTCTGCGCGGCTGATCGCCGCGGCCCCGGAAGGGTTCGAGCTCTACAGCGGTGACGACGCCCTCACGCTTCCCCTGTTGGCGGTCGGGGCGGTGGGTGTGATCGGCGTCGCAACGCACTGGGCTGCACGCGAAATGGGTGAGCTGATCGCGGCGTTCACCAAAGGCGACGTCCAACGAGCGCGGGAGCTCAACGCCGAACTGATCGAGTCCTATGACTTCGAGACCGGTGATTCCAATCCCAATCCGATCCCGGCCAAGGCGATGATGCGAGTGCTCGGTCTGCCGGCCGGACAGTGCCGCCTACCGATGGGTCCGGCGCCCGACGGTCTCGAAGAACGGGCGCGGAGGGTGCTACGGAACCTTGGGCGCGAGGGGATTTGACCGGGCCGGGCTGGTGAGGGCGACGAAGGTTACGGGATCACCTGTGGCTGAACCGGTTCGGATCACGTTCCTCGGTGGGTTGGGTGAAGTCGGGAGGAACTGCGCGTGCATCGAGCTCGGAGGCCGTATGTTGCTGCTCGATTGCGGACTCATGTTCCCCAACCTGGACATGCTCGGCATCGACCTGGTCCTGCCGGACTTCTCCTACATCCTCGACAACCGAGACCGGATCGAAGGCTGCATCGCGACCCACGGGCACGAAGACCACGTCGGAGGGCTCGCGTTTTTGCTGCGCGACCTGTCGTTTCCAATTTTCGGCTCACCGCTGACCCTCGGCCTTGCTCGCAACCGAATCGAAGAAGCCGGCTTGCTCGACCGGACCGAGTTCGTACCCGTCCATGACCGGGAGCGGCGCAGTATCGGGCCGTTCGATGTGGAGTTCATCCCTGTCACCCACTCGGTGCCCCACGGGTTTGCCACGGCGTTCCACACACCCCAAGGCGTCATCCTCCACTCTGGCGATTGGAAGCTCGACCTCACGCCGGTCGATGGCCGTCTAACCGACCTCGCTCGCATGGGGTCGATCGCCGATCAGCACGGCATCCGGTTGCTGCTGTCAGATTCAACCAACGCCGACGAGAAAGGCCACGCCGCTTCCGAGCGTGCGGTCGGCGCGGTGCTCTACGACCTGTTCCACCAATACGAGGGCAAGCGAATCATCACGACGTGTTTCGCATCGCACATCCATCGAGTGCAGCAGATCGCTGACGCTGCGCTCGCGTTCGGGCGGATCGTTGCGACGATGGGCTTGTCGATGAAGAAGAACGTGCGCATTGCCCGGGAGATGGGATTACTCCAGATCCCTGACTACGCGCTGCGGGACATCTCGGAGATCGGCGGGCTCGATCCGGGCAAAGTGTGTGTCATCTCCACCGGGTCACAGGGTGAGCCGATGTCCGCGCTCGCGTTGCTTGCTGCGAGCGACAACAAATTCCTCCAGGTCGGTCAAGGCGACGTCGTGATCATGAGTTCGCATCCGATCCCCGGGAACGAGGCCAACGTGTCGAAGGTGATCGATGGGCTGGTGCGGCTCGGGGCGGAGGTGGTGCACTCCGGCATTTCTGATGTGCACGCGACCGGGCATGCCAAGCAAGAAGAGCTCAAGACGCTTCTCTCGGTGACGCAACCGGAGTGGTTCGTGCCGGTCCACGGTGAGTACCGGCACCTCGTGGCCCACGCCAAGCTTGGACGGCAGGTGGGCATCCCATCGGAGCGCGTACTCGTGTGTGAGGACGGCGACCAGTTGCTCATCGATGACGATGGCGTGACTGTTGTGCGAAAGGCGGTGCCGGCTGGCTACTTGTATGTCGATGGCATCGTCGGCGATGTGGGTTCTGGCGTGCTTCGGGACCGGCGCGTCCTGGCTGAAGAAGGCGTGGTGGTGGTGGTTGTGGCCGTCGACGTGACGAGTGGCGCGATCATCACCGGACCCGAGATCATCACCCGGGGTTGGGTCTATGCGCCCGAGGCGGAGGACCTGCTCGACCAGTGTGCTGAACGGGTCCGTGAGGCGGTCAAGGAAGCCTTCGCCCACGAGGCCACGGACATCGAGTCGCTTCAGCGGTATGTCCGCCGTGCCGCCGGGCGATTCGTGAATGAGCAGACGCGGCGTCGGCCGATGATCGTACCGGTGGTGATGGAGGCCTGAGACCTGCCGCTGGTTTTCGGGTGTCCGAGTTGGTGGGCAGCTGGTTTTCGGGTGGGTCGGATCTGTCACTACCCTCGTCGCCATGTCGTTGCTGCGTGCCCGATCCTTGATCACCGCCGCAGGAGAGGCCCTCCTGGATCGCAAGGAGCAACTCGACCTCGGTGTGCTGCGCGAACTCGCCGATCTTCCTGCCGAGTCGGTTCCCTCGCTCGCTGCCCTCGCCCACGAGGTCCGGCTGGCGTGGTGCGGACCAGCGGTTGAGGTCGAGGGGATCCTCTCGGCCAAGACCGGCGGTTGCCCTGAGGATTGTCATTTCTGCAGCCAGTCGTCGCGATTTGAGACTGGGGTGCTGGCCACGCCGTTCCTCGACACAGACGAGGTGCTGCGAGCAGCTGAGGAGACCGCGCGGCTCGGGGCCGCCGAGTTCTGCATCGTCCTAGCCGTGCGTGGACCTGACGAACGCACGATGAACCGGCTGCTCGAGCTGGTGCCCCTGGTCCGCGACCGGGTCGGCATCAATGTCGCAGTGAGCGCTGGAATCCTCACCGACGATCAGGCCCGTCGGCTCGCCGACGGCGGAGTGCACCGCTACAACCACAACCTGGAGACTGCTCGATCGTTCTTTCCGAAGGTGGTGACGACGCATACCTGGGAGGAGCGCTTCGACACTTGCCGTCTCGTGCGTCGCTATGGGATGGAGCTGTGCTGCGGGGTGCTGTTGGGCATGGGTGAGACAGTTGATCAGCGGGTCGAACTCATCGGCCAGTTGCGCGAGGTCGAACCGGCGGAGGTGCCCATCAACTTCCTGAACCCCCGCCCCGGTACTCCCTTTGCTGACTTGCCGCTCACCGAGCCACTCGAGGCGATCCGGTGGATCGCGCTCTTCCGGCTCGGTCTCCCTTCAGTCATCCTGCGTTACGCGGGAGGGAGAGAGGTGACGCTCCGGGAGCTGCAGTCGTTCGGGATGACCGCAGGCATCAACGCGCTGATCGTCGGGAACTACTTGACGACCTTGGGGCGCTCACCCGAGGACGACCTGCAGATGCTCGAAGACCTGAAGATGCCGATCGGCGTGCTGTCAAAGGTCTTTTAGCGGCCGGAGTCGGTCATGGCGGATGCCTTCTGCCGTTGGTGCGGGCGTGGTGAAGGAGGATGCGATCAGCGCTCGTGTCGGCGTGAGCTCGACCCGCCTCGATTCTGCCCGGAGTGCGGTCGGCGGCTCCGCGTCCTGGTGATCCCCACTGGCTGGGACGCAACCTGTCGCGACCACGGTCCGGTGAGCGCGGGTTGACCTTCTGGCGGCGATGCGATGCCGACGGCGTGTCGGCGTCGTGATTGGAGACCAGCTCACGGTGCGCAGGTCAACGAGGCCGCGGGCGATGCGATGTCGCCCGCGAGTCGGCGTCGCGTCTGTTCTGGGTCGACCGTCACTACGCAGATCGGCGTCGAGGTGGCAGTACGCGCAGGCAGAAATGTTGATCCCGCGGCGTTCCCTGCAGCCGATACGGCACTGCAGTTCGAGAAGTGGGAGCATCAAGGGCATGAACGCCTACCCCTATGCCGATCGTTTCGAGGTCCACCGCACGCTGCCCGACAAGGGCGTCGCGCGGGAGGAAGTCCTCGCCCAGTTGCGCGAGATGGCCGAGGAAGAGGACGCCTTCTGGGAGACCGGCAAGGTGTCTGGAACTATGTACTGCGGCGATCACGAGCACTACGCGTTCATGAATCAGGCCTTCGGTATGTATGCGCATGTGAACGCGCTCCAGCGCGACATGTGCCCGAGCCAGACCAAATTCGAGGGTGAGATCATCGCTATGACGCTCGATCTCCTCAATGGCTCGGCGGTTACCGATGGTTCACCGGTCGGGATCGTGACTACTGGTGGAACTGGGAGCATCCTTCACGCCATGCTCGCTTACCGCGAGTACGCCGCGCAGGAACGGGGCATCCGCCAACCGAACATCGTCAAGCCCGAGACCGCGCACCCGGCATTCGACAAGGCGTGTCACTTGTTCGGCATCGAGGTGCGTACCGCGCCGATCGATCCGGTCTCGACCCTCGTGGATGTCGCTTGGGTCAGCGACCACATCGATACCAACACGATCGCGATCGTCGGATCGGCCTGCAACTACGGCTACGGCACGATCGATCCAATCAACCAACTGTCCGACCTCGCACTCGAAAAGGGTGTTGGGTTGCATGTCGACGGTTGCCTTGGCGGCTGGATCCTGCCGTTTGGTCAGGAATTGGGTTATGACATCCCCGTCTTCGACTTCCGGCTCCCTGGGGTGACGAGTATCTCGGCTGACACCCACAAGTACGGCTACGCCTTCAAGGGCACGTCGGTGGTGGCGTTTCGTGACACCAAGTACCGCCGCGCCCAGTACTTCTTCCTCACTGGCTGGAGCGGGGGCAAGTACTGCTCGCCCGGCATCGAGGGCTCGCGCTCGGGTGGGTTGCTTGCCGCGACCTGGGCAGCGCTGGTGAGCATCGGCCGGGAGGGCTACCTGAACTATGCGAAGGCGATCTTCGAGACGGCCGAGAAGATGAAGGAGGCAGTGCGGTCGCACCCCGAATTGATGATCATGGGCGATCCGACGTTCTGTTTCAGCTTCAGGTCCGATGAGTTCGACATCTATCACGTCAACGACTTCATGAAGCTGCGAGGATGGCGCTTCAACGGCCAGCAGTACCCGAACGCCATCCACATGGCTGTCACGAGGCCGCAGACCAAGCCCGGCGTGGCAGAGACCTTTGCAACCGACCTTGCCGACGCCGTCGAATATGCGAAACAGCACAAAGACGAATCGCCGATGAGTGCAGCCATCTACGGGGGTGTCGCCGGGGGCCTGACCGATGAGGCCGACGAGTTCATCAGGGCGGTGATGGCTGACATGATGGACCAGCAACAGGGCTTACCCCCGCTTTGACACCTCGCGGGCTTCCTTCTCTGGTGCGGGGCACTGCGCCCTCTGCACCAGAAGTCGGGCTATCCGCGGATTGTCCGGTACCCTGTGCTGCACTACTAGCTGTCAGTCACCTCAGCGCGGGCGATCGGGCCGCTGATGGTGTCGGTCTGTTCGCACGCGTACGTACGGATGGTTCGAGGTGGCAACGAAGCAGCAATCGAGGTCCCGATCGAAACAGAAGTCGACGGGCCGGTCGAACCGGTCTGAGGGGCGCGCCAAGGTTTCGGAGCGTTCCGAGCGCCGGGAATCGGTGGTTGCCGGCGTCTTGCGTGAGGCCTTTGACGGGCACGGTCACGACGCGATCGGCCTAGGCCTGATCGTTGTGGGAACCGTCGCAGGTCTCGGCAGCTACGCAGACGCCGCGGGCCCGGTCGGGCGCGCCTTTGCTGGTGGGTCCGGATGGCTCCTGGGCCGGGCTGCGCTGGCCGTTCCCGTCGCTCTCGTGGTCATCGGGATCCTGCTCATCCGGGGCCCGGTCGCGGCTGATGATCACGGCGTAGCCGCGGAGGTCGCCGCACCTTCGCCTTGGGCGATGTCCTACCGGCCGATCGTCGGTTCGTTGCTGCTCGTGGTGTCGGTCTGTGGTTTCCTCCACCTCACTGGCGACCGTCCGGCCTGGGGTGATCCAGCGGAGCTGTTCGAACGTGCGGGCGGAGCGCTCGGCGCGGCGATAGCCGGACCGCTCGAAGGACTGCTCGCGACTTGGGGAGCGGTGTTGGTGCTCGCCATGGTGGGCATCATCGGTGTGCTCGTTCTCACCCGGATGTCGCTCCGTTACGTCGTGTGGCGGACACGCCGAGGAATGGCCCCAGTCGGCTCGTTCTTCCAGCGTCATTTCGGCCGCCTGTTCGTGGTCGGCGAGGTCGACGAGGTGGCTGGTCATGAGCCCCCGACCAGGATCGAGCCACTGGTGACCGTGGCTGGGGATTCGACGGGAGCCAGGAGCGCCGCTGGTGCCGAGACCGATGCCGCATCTGATGGCGGTGCAGACCCGGGCGCTGACGATGATGCTGGCCGTGGGGTTCAAGCTCGAGACTCGGAGGAATCCAATCTGATCGAGCCACTGGTACCTCAGGAACCCGAGACGGTCGAGCAGCTCGCGATCGAGCTCGGCCCAGCTGCTCATCCCTCGCCTTGGAAGTTGCCGCCGCTCACGCTGCTCAGCCGGTCCGAGGCGGCGGAGGTCGATCGACGTCTCGTCGAGGAGCAGGGGCACCGCCTCGAGGCAGCGCTCGCGGAGCACGGCGTCGAAACTCGCCTCGTCGGCATGGTCGTCGGGCCGACCGTGACTCGTTTCGAACTCGAGTTGGGTGCCGGGGTGAAGGTCGCCCGGGTCACGAGCCTGCACAAGGACATCGCATACGCGATGGCCTCGCCGGACGTCCGGATCCTCGCACCCATCCCGGGCCGCCAAGCCATTGGCATCGAAGTGCCCAACATCAAGCGGCAGGTGGTGTCGCTCGGGGACATCCTCTCCTCACCTGAGGCGAAGAAAGCCAAGCACCCGCTCGAGGTCGGCATCGGCCGGGACATCAATGGGCGTTCGGTTTTGGTGAATTTGGCTCGCATGCCGCACCTCTTGATCGCAGGGGCGACCGGTGCCGGGAAGTCGAGCTGTATCAACTCGTTGATCACGTCGGTCCTCATCCGGTCGACACCCGATCAGGTGCGGCTCATCCTCGTGGACCCCAAGCGGGTCGAGCTCGGCCAGTACAACCGGCTGCCGCATCTGCTCACCCAAGTGGTGACCAATCCGAAGAAGGCGGCCAACGCGCTGGCTTGGGCTGTGCGCGAGATGGAACGCCGCTACGACCTCCTCTCGGAGGTTGGCGTGCGCGACATCGACGGCTACAACGCCGCCTATGATCGTGGGGACTTTGCGCCTGGGCCCCACGAGGATCCCGAGACAGCACGCCGCTTCCAACGCCTGCCGTACATCCTCGTCGTCGTCGACGAGCTCAACGACCTCATGATGGTGGCCGCTCGAGACGTGGAAGAGTCGATCTGCCGTATCGCGCAGATGGCCCGAGCAGTGGGTATCCATCTCGTGATCGCCACCCAGCGCCCCTCGGTCAACGTCATCACTGGCGTGATCAAGGCCAACATCCCTGCCCGCCTCGCCTTCGCGGTGTCCTCGATCGCTGACAGCCGGGTGATCCTCGATCAGGCGGGGGCCGAGCGGCTCGTGGGCAAGGGCGACATGCTCCTGCTCGATCAGACCTCGAGCGTTCCGCAACGACTACAGGGTGCCTGGGTCAGCGAGAGTGAGGTACGGGCGGTTGTTGCCCACTGGCGTCGCCAGGCCCCGCAGGTGGCCTACGACGACACCGTCGAGGGAGCAGGCGACGAGGGTGGCCCCGGAGGTGGGGGCGACGCTGGTGCCGGGGAGGACGACGAGCTGCTCGAACAAGCGATGGAGCTCGTCGTGCGGAGTCAGCTCGGTTCGACGTCGATGCTGCAGCGCAAGCTTCGGGTGGGTTTCGCTCGAGCCGGCCGATTGATGGATTTGCTCGAACAGCGAGGAGTGGTGGGACCAAGCGAAGGGTCGAAAGCCCGTGCTGTGTTGATGACCGTCGAAGAGTTCGAGGCGTTACGCGGTGGTGGCGTGGACGCTCCTCTCGACAACGAGCCGGCGTTCTGAGCAATGCTGTCGGGATGACCGACGTCATCACCCGAACTCTCGAGACCCGAACCGTTGCTTCCGGCTTGCAGTTCCCGGAAGGTCCCATCGCGATGCCCGACGGCTCAGTGGTGCTCGTCGAAATCGCGCGGGGCACCTTGACCCGGGTTGATCCGGCATCTGGGGAGTCTGAGGTCATCGCCGAGTGTGGAGGGGGACCCAACGGAGCTGCAGTAGGACCCGATGGGAAGATTTATGTGTGCAACAACGGGGGGTACTTCTCGTTCCTCGTCAATGACGGGGTCACGATCCCGGGTCCGACGCCCGACTCGTACAAGGGCGGAGGATCGATCCAGCGTGTCGACCCTGGCACCGGTGAGGTGGAGACGTTGTATGAGAGCTGTGACGGTCACCGGCTCGTCGCCCCCAACGACCTCGTCTTTGACGACCACGGCGGGTTTTGGTTCACCGACCACGGCGTGCAGCACGGGCACCATCC
>JANZZE010000097.1 GCA_026419545.1 Acidimicrobiales bacterium | reverse complement strand
AGATGTGTATAAGAGACAGGTCTATAACGTGGGGGCTTGCCGACGGGGTCTGTCTGAAGGCTCCTCGTTCCACACCCAGAGAGGCGCCAGTCTTGACACCAACGTCGTGACCGAGGATTCTGGTCAACCCGCCCGAGTAGCTCAGTCGGCAGAGCGGCTCACTCGTAATGAGCAGGTCAGGAGTTCGATTCTCCTCTCGGGCTCCGCGGTCCCCTGAACTGGCGTTCGGCCCTAGGCCATCAGATCCCGCTCATAACGCGCGACGTCGATGCCCGGCCTGATGCCCGGGCATCGTGTTATACGTCCACGAAGTCCGGATCGCCAGGAGTCTGCTCTGATCTAGGCTTCGTCGTGCGCGTCCGCGAATGCCGTCCTGTCGTGCACCAGAGATGCCTACGATCCTTGGAAACGGCACAGCTGACGGTGACAAGGAGGCCGACCAGCGGCGTGGACACAGTCGAGCAGCTGAACCACCTTCTGCCTCTAGCGACTGCGCTGATGGCCTCCGCGCTCATAGGGCTCGAGCGTGAGTTCCGGTACAAGAGCGCCGGTCTTCGGACTCACAGTCTGGTGGGAGTCGGCTCGGCCCTCTTCGTCCTCGTGAGCAAGTTCGGATTCCTAACACCGGACGGCTCTCGAACCGATACGAGCCGAGTCGCCGCCCAGATCGTGACCGGTATCGGCTTCATCGGCGCAGGTCTCATCGTCCTGCAGCGCGATCGGGTTCGTGGCCTCACCTCAGCAGCGGTGATTTGGCTGACGGCGGCGGTCGGGATGGCCTGCGGTGCCGGCTTGTGGGTCTTCGGCTTTGCCGCGGTTGTGTGTCACTACGTCATCGTGTTTGTGTTCCCACTACTCCTCAGCCTTGCTCCGAGATCCAAGTGGGCGTCATCGACTGTCCGTGTCAGCTATCTGGATGGGCGGGGGACGTTACGTGACGTGCTCACCCACGCGACCAGTCGCGGGTTCATGGTCGAGAACGTGGACGTTTCCCGGCCGGTTGCTGGCCAGGTCGAGGTTGCCCTCGAGGTGCGGGGTGGCGGCTCGCTCAACGAGCTCGCAGCCGAGCTCGATGGTCTCGACGGCGTGACCTGCGTCCAGGTGGTAGACGATACGAAAGACCTGTGATTTTCTGGTTGGGAGATCCGGTACCTGGTGCTCAGCCTGTGGTGTGGTTACCCGTTGATCGGAAGGGCAGAGCGGTCGGTGGCCAAGTCTTGGAGGCCTGCCCGTGCAGAGACGACGCGTCTGCCTAGCGAGGGGCAAAGACCTGTGGCAATCCGACCCTCAGGTCGGGAACACCAACGTCAGCACGCGGGGACCGCGCACTTGCCCGACTGACCACCGAACCGCGTCCGGGTCCTCGAGTTCGAACTCGGGGATGCGGTCGAGGAACACGCGGACTGCTGTCTCCAACTCCATCCGGGCAAGGTTCGATCCCAGACATCGATGGATCCCGACGCCGAAAGCCAAGTGGCGGTTCTCCGACCGATTGAGGTCGACGGTGTCCGGGTCAGGGAAGACCTCGGGATCGCGGTTGGCAGCGGGAAACGGGAGCAACAGTGGCTCGCCGGCCTTCATTGGGCAGCCGAGGACCTCGGTGTCGACATTGACCTCTCGGGCCATCGTGACAGGGGCGTAGGCTCGCAGGAACTCCTCCCGCGCGATCGGCCAGCAATCTGGGTTCTCCCTAAGGTACTGGCGTTGTTCGGGGTGTTGGGCGAGGTGCCAGATCGTTGCGCCGATAGCGCTCCAGGTTGTGTCGATCCCGGCCAGCAACAAGAGCAGGCACATGCCCAATATTTCTTGATCGTTGAGAGGCCGATCTCCGAGGCGGGCTTCGAGCAGGAAGGAGATGAGATCGTCGCGTGGCTCGGTGCGGCGGGCCTGGACTTGGGTGAGGAAGTAGGAGAAGAAGTCCATCAGGCCGAGCGCCGCCTGCTCGAAGTTAGTCGGCGCGACTTCCAGGAGTTGGTGCACCCAGCCGAGAAAGAGTGATTCGTCTTCAAGGGGCACGCCCAGCATGCTGGCGATGATGCGCACGGGAATGAATCGGGCAAACTGCGTTGCGGCATCACAGCGGCCGTCGCCGATGAATTGGTCAATGAGTGCGTGTGCTAACTCCTCGACTTGTGGTTGGTATGCGTTGATCCGTTTCGGTCCGAAGAACGGCAACAGCAAGCGCCGAACTTCGGTGTGGTAGGGCGGGTCGCTCGAGATCGGTGGGACCTCGAGGCGAAAATCGGCGAGGGCGCCATAGGCCGCAATGATCGGGCTACGAGAGGAGAATGTTGCTGGGTCATTGGCGACGGCCACGATGTCACGGTGGCTGGTAGGCACCCACATGCCGCGGAATCGCGAGGAACGAGCAATGACCCTCCGCTCGCGCAGGTCACGCCAGATGGGGTAAGGGTCGGCTGCATAGACCGGGCTGAAGTGATCGAACTCCGTTTCCCAGTCGGTGCTTTCGAAGCCAGCTTGATTCTCCACCTGCTGGTCGGTCACGGTGTCCCCCTTTGTTGGACCCATGTGGCGTTGCTCGTTGGCTTGGCTGCCGGGTGTGGCGTCTCCCGCTGGTGTGGCAGCTGCTCGGTCGCGCCCATTCTGGCGTGGCTCGTCAGTGCGCTGTGTGGTCGCCGCTGGTCCATTCGGTTGTTTGCGGCGGACCAGTAGGCCAATGGTTTAGAAGCAGGTTCCAGCGCAAGGCCAGTGGTAGAGGCCGGTGGGATTTCGCTCAAGGAATCGGATCCCACAGCCGATGAAATAGCGTCTCTATCCGAAGGTGCACGACCACCGGGGCCTCAGGACGCTGAGGCCCCGGTGTCTTTTTTGGGAGTCCAGGCCTGCCGGACACGGTAGCCTGGGGCGAATGGCCGACCCGGCGACCTTCGCGGACCAGGCGATGCCCTACATGGGGTCGCTGTATTCGGCTGCGCTGCGTCTGACCCGCAACTCGGCCGATGCTGAGGACCTGGTGCAGGAAACCTATCTCCGGGCATTTCGAGGCTTCGGGTCATTCGAGCAGGGGACGAACCTGAAGGCGTGGCTCTACCGCATCCTGACCAACACGTTCATCAACTCCTATCGCTCCAAGAAACGTCGTCCTGACGAGGCGGAGCTCGACGAGGGCGAGGATCTCTATCTCTTCCGTCGACTCGGCGGTATCGAGGCAGTCCGCGCTGGGCGGAGCGCTGAGGATGAGTTGATGGATTTCTTCACGGATGCCGAGGTCAAGGAGGCCGTCGAGTCGTTGCCGGAGCAGTTCCGTTTGGCTGTCTTGCTTGCGGATGTCGAAGGCTTCTCGTACAAGGAGATTGCTGAGATCCTGGACATCCCCATCGGGACGGTCATGAGCCGCCTCCACCGGGGAAGAAAGGCGCTCCAGAAGCGGTTGTTCGAATTTGCCCGGCAACGCAACCTCTTGCCGGAGGAGCGTACGGGCGAATCGGAACCTTCAGATGGCGCTGATCGAGCTGACCGGACTAGCGATGTCGGCACTGAGCCGGTTGAGGCGTCCGTGCTGGCGAATGAGGGCTGAGGTTGACGGGAATGGCTCAGGACGACCAACACCGACATGACAAGTGTTCTGAGGCCCTTGCCGAGCTTTACACGTTTTTGGACGGGGAACTGACCGAAGCCAGGCGTCTGGCGATCCGCAGCCATCTCGATGGCTGTGCTCCCTGTTTCGAGGCATTCGATTTCGAAGCCGAGCTGCGGTTGGTGATTTCGCATCGATGTCGTGACGAGGTGCCGGAACCGCTACGGGATCGCATCGCGGCACTTCTTCGGCAAGCCGTTGCTGAACAGACCGACGCCACGGGTGGATCCGATGGCGTCCCTGTCGAATGAGCGCGTCATCACAACGTCGGGCAAGGACTGAAGGGTTCGACTGCGCCGCCGGTCCAGAAATGGGTTGGGCTCGGGTGCCTCCTCTAGGATCCCGGTATGCCTCTAGCAGTCGTCTGGCATTATTGGATCGGGGTAGCGCTTGCCGTTCCGGCGATCCTCGCCGTGGTGGCCGTGATCGTGGGCTACCTGTACAAGGTGAAGATGCCGCAGTACCCACGGAAGTGATGCCATGACCGGCGCGGTGGACTGGGATCTCGCCGCCCGGGTAGCTGGTCGGGTTTCGGGCCGTGAACCTCTTGCCGAGTCCTACCATTACGACTCGCTGCAGCCTGACTTCGACGAGCTGACCGCCCGCGCTGAAGAGCTGGTCGAGGCGCAAACCGGTCTGCGGTCGCTTGCCGGTCCGGCGCGCGCTCGGGTCACCGATCGTCGGGCGTGGATCGAGGCCAACATCGCATCGTTCCAGCGGTTGTTGCGACCGCTGCTCGAGAAGTTCGAAGCACGCATCTCGGCGTCACCGGTCGCACCGTTCGCGGCAAAGGCGGCCGGCGCTGAAGTCGGTTTGATGCTTGGGTGGATGTCGACGAGGGTGCTCGGTCAATACGACCTACTCGTCATCGAAGAGGAAAATCCTCACGACCAAGATCTTGTTTATTACGTCGGTCCGAACGTCCTGGCTCTCGAGAAGCTCTACGCCTTCCCTCCGGAAGAGTTCCGCTTGTGGCTCGCACTCCACGAGGTGACTCATCGCGCCCAGTTCACCGGGGTTCCGTGGTTGCGTGAGTACTTCCTCTCGCTCGTCGAGCAGACGATTGCCGCGGTCGACCCTGATCCGAAGCGCTTCATCAACGCGCTCAACCGACTCGCCGAAGCCATCCGCAACGGGACCAACCCGTTGGCCGACGGCGGCATCATGGCCCTCGTTGCCTCTGATCAGCAGCGTGAGGTGTTGAACAAGATCGGCGGTTTGATGAGCCTGCTCGAAGGGCACGGCGACGTCACGATGGATCGTGCTGGCAAGGACCTCGTTCCGAATGCGGAACGGTTCGGGCGGGTGTTGAAGCAGCGGCGTCGGCAGGCACAAGGGCTTGCTCGGCTCCTGCAGCAGTTGATCGGTCTTGAGGCCAAGATCAATCAGTATGAGCAAGGAGAACGCTTCATCGAGACCGTCGAGCGAGAAGGTGGCGCCACGCTGCTCGACCGAGTCTGGGAGCGAGCCGAGAACCTCCCCACGATGGATGAGATACGTGAGCCAGCGCTCTGGATCAACCGGGTGCGGCCCGCTGTCGCCTGAACCCGGACGAGACGCCGCAGAAGTCATCGTTCGGTTCGGCGCGCTCCTCGACCGATGTATGTTCCCGCCAGCAGGAACTGCGGTGACCTGTGCAGTTTCCGGCGGAGCGGACTCGACCGCAATGCTCGCGTTGGCGGCAGCTTCGGGCCTGACGGTGACCGCGGTCCACGTCGATCACGGCCTCCGACCCGGATCCAGCGACGAGGCGGAGGTGGTTGCTGCATCAGCTCGCCGTGTTGGAGCGGCTTTCCGGTCGGTGTCGGTCACGGTCGCGCCGGGGCCGAACCTCGAGGAGCGGGCCCGCATTGCTCGTCACTCCGTGCTGCCGCCTGACACGCTGTTCGGCCACACCGCCGATGACCAGGCCGAGACCGTGCTGCTCAATCTGCTGCGCGGAACCGGTTTGCACGGTTTGGCCGGGATGCGACCCGGCCCGCGTCATCCGATCCTCGGATTGCGCCGGTCCGAAACGAGGGCGATTTGTGACGCGCTCGGCCTCGACGTGGTTGACGATCCTTCGAACCGGGATCTGCGGCTGCGCCGTAATCGGGTGCGTTATGAGCTCCTACCGCTGCTCGAAGACATCGCCCAACGAGACGTTGTACCTCTGTTGAACCGCACGGCCTTGATTGTTCGTGACGCCACCGACCACCTCGATGCAGCTGCGGCTGCGCTCGATCCCACAGACGCGAGAAGTCTGGCTGACGCTCCGCCAGTCCTCGCTCGGCTCGCCGTACGCGCGTGGCTGGCCAGATGCGACGAGCTCGGTCATCCCCCGGATTACGCGACGATCGACCGGGTTCTCTCCGTCGCCCGAGGCGAGGCAGCTGCAACCGAGGTCGCCGGGGGATGGCGTGTCGCTCGGCGAGCAGGCCGTCTTCGCCTTGAACCACCTAGATGAGTTCGGGCTTAGATACCTTGGGGCTCCTGGCCTGGAGCGGCCAATTCTGGCATGGCGACTGGGGTGATCGCGAGGACCCGAACGGTCCAGCGACACCCTCGGCCGCGGCTGGCGATTTGGCTCCGAAATCCTCGGCTGGGCTGAAGCGTTCTGGTCGGGTCTGGTATGGGTGACCCACCGGGGACGATACGATGTGTGCGGCTGAGCCTTTGCGCCACGGAGTTGTGTTGGTGACGAGCGACGTCATCGCTGCGATTTGTGCTGCAGGGCGCGCATGGCCGTCGCTGCCACGCGGATCGGGACATCGAATTCCTCTGCGATGTCTGCAAGGGTCACTGGGCCGACCGAACCGCGCGCCCGCAGGAACGAGCGGAGCTCATCGAGGGGTACGAGTCTCGTTGCCGCGATCTGATCGACGCGTGCTTCGTCTCGCGCGACAACGGCGCGCCACTGCGCTCCCATGTCGGTGTGGTCACATCCGCCACCCCGTTCGTCGTGAACGAGCTCATGAGCTAACGCGGCCCGCCGTTCGCGCCGGTCCAAGGCCGGGTCGATCACGATCGCGGCAAAGGCTCCTCTGCGGGCGTAGACCGCGCCACCACCAACCCGGGCGCACGGATCGAAGCCCAGGATGATGTGGTCACGGTCGGCTAGCTCGGCCCAGGGGTCCCATCGTGAGCTCATCGCACGGCGGAGTTCGTAAGTTGTCCTGCCTGCATTGGTGGCTGTGGGGTTATGTCCATCAGCGTCTCTGCGAGTCGCGGCCGTCTCAGCTGAAGGCTCGGGCAAGCCCAACCGCGGCGCCGACCGCTGTGAACAGAGACGTGACGATGAACACGGTCTGATGCCGGAGCCGATCAGCAAGCTCGCTGCGTAGGGCGCCGATTTCGGTGTGGAGTTCGGTCCGCACGCCACTGACCTGGTCGTGGAGTTCGGTCCGGAGTGCGCCGATCTCGGTGTGGAGTTCGGTCCGGAGGCCGGCGATTTCGGCGCGTAAGAACTGTTTGGTGACGAGTTCGTCGTTGTCGCTGGCCGGGAATTCGCTCATGAGTGCATTGGCGTCGTGCTCGCCGAGGATTTCGCGGAACTTGTTGTAGAGCGACGAGCGCGTTCGGGCATCGAGGGCCATGGTCTCCCATCTCCTCCGCGTTTGCAATGAGGTGACGTCGGTTTAGGGGGAAGACGGTCCAACGGGGAAGAGGGGGAAGGCCCAGAGTGTACCCGCGGGCTGCGACATCGGATCTGCGATATTCAGGCAGATACACAGAGCACGGTAGGAGCCGATGCGGCCAAGCGACCACGAACACGTCGCTGTGACGTCATCGTGGGGTGGCCACTCGCTGGATCAGGCTCCCTGCCTCCTACTCAACGAATCAGCTCACCGTAACCAGATTGCTGGCACTCGAAACTGTCGCAATGCGACTCGCTGGTGAGATCGCTCGACGGTGAACTGACACCTCAACAGATTGGCGGAGATGGAGATCCGTTCCTCCAAGACTAGGTCGCGATCAACTACTCACGCGAAGTGTGACGGGGAGCATTGCGCGTGTTCGGGAAGGGCCGCTGCTGTGGGAGTCGTCGGTTGGCAAAGAGGCCATCAAGGTACGCCTCGAGTTTGATGAGTTCTTCTGGGGTCGCTTCTGACAGCTTCTGGCTCAGCCCGGCAGGGATCCCGAGGCTCGGTACGTGGGGCAGGCTCTCGGGATCTTCACCCCTCCGTATGCGTTCGATCGCGTCGTCGGGCCATTCCAAGGCCCTTGCGATGCCCCGCAGCGTCCTGGGCTTGTAGCGGTCCTGCCGTGCATGTTCGACGAGGTACCAGGT
The DNA here is from genome assembly GCA_026419545.1 of Acidimicrobiales bacterium. GTDB lineage: Bacteria > Actinomycetota > Acidimicrobiia > Acidimicrobiales > Acidimicrobilacustridaceae > JANZZE01. The sequence continues at coordinate 3,510 of JANZZE010000097.1, read as the reverse complement.
GGGCTCAGATACTCCGCCGGCTGCAGCTGCTTCGACCTGGGTGAGGCCGAGACTGTGGCGGCGGTTCCGGACAGCCTCCGCGACTCGTTCCCATGATTCGTCCATGCCCTGAGCCTTCCAGAAATTTTTGGCTATGGCGTTCCATGTCAGGGAATTCCTGAAGCTAAAGCTTACCCGCATGTTGGGGCTATCACTAGCCAGAAATCCATAGCTACAACTCATATCTAGGCTTGACAAGGCATAGAAATTGATCCAGCTTCATGGCCATGCGTCTCAACGGTGCAGCAATCCGTATCATTCGTGAGCGATCCGGGTTGAGCATTACCGAAGCTGCTCGCCGAGCCGGAGTCCGCCAGCCGACCTGGTCGAACTGGGAGCGCAACCGGCGCAATGCCACCCCAGCTCACGTTGCCGCGATATGCGCCGTGCTGCGGATCGATGACGTCACCGCGATCCTCGCCGACCCACAAGACGAGGAAGATGGCGAGGACCGGAAGGTGGCCTGACCGCTCGATGACGCGATCCCGGCGGCGTACTCGGCGTCCGCCTCCCCCGCTTTAGGAAGACCCTCACTCCTGGAGATTCCCATGACTGCAACTGTCTGCCTGCTTGGTATTCGTAGCCGTGGTGGCATTCCCGACACACGCTCGGTCGGACCGAGGCCGACTAGCCATCGCCTGACGCGGCGCATGGTTGCTGTTGGAGTGCTCGCCGCAGTGCTAGCTGCGGGATGCACGGTGACTTCCTCGGCCCACTACCAGATCGACTGGGTCTATTGGGGATACCACTTCCACGTCTACAGAACGCCGACCGCGCAGATCTGGAGCCTGCATGAACTCGCTCCGCCATGGGGATGTGGCTGGGATCCAGCCTGCACCCTGTCAAGGATTCGCCAATATGTCGACTTGAACTGGTTCACGGGGACCTATTTCGGCGGTGACCGGTTCTTTGACGATGACGTCAACGACTTCAACGAGGCTCTTCGGTCGACGCCACACCCGTGGCCGCTGAGTATCAACCGTCCGTGGGAGTATGGGTGTTTGGGGGGCTACCGGAACACAGGCAACTCGTGGAACGATGGGGACTGGTACGGGGATCCGCCGGACAAGCCGTGGTGCAAGCTAGGTGAACCCGTTTTGCCAAATCAGTAGTTGCTGGTATTGGGACCAAAGGAGTGAACGTGAACCGTCGGCTGGTGTTGCTGCCGTTGGCGCTCGTTTTGGCGGGGACGAGTGCCTGCGGGAAGTCAGAACCTCGGGCATGCGAAGTAGTGCCGTCGTCGGTGGTTATGGGTCTTGAGGATGCTGTTGATCCTCAAGTCGATATGACCGACGACACATTCAAATGGACGCTTCTCAACATTTGGTTCCGATCGGCTGACAAAGCACCAAACCAGATCCAGCCAGCGATCAAGACGGTGCGTGACGCCATCGAGCAGCGCTGGCAGCGTGGTGTCAGGCTCACCGATGACGAGCAGGTGCGGGCCGCCGCTGAACAGATCGATCAGTGGACCCGTGACCACTGCCCGCCCAAGGACACATCGGGCGGATCGTGACCAAGGCGCTCCACGCCGACGGCGTAAGCAAGCAGTATCACCGGCTCCGCTTCAGGGGTGCGCGACCTTGGCGTGAGGTCCGCTCCGCTCTGGACGGTGTCTCGATCGACGTTGAACCCGGTGAAGCTGTGGGGCTGCTCGGTCCGAACGGGTCGGGCAAGACCACTTTCTTGAAGGCGTCCATCGGCCTCGTCGCCTTGGATGCTGGTCGGATGGTGGTCTGGGGTAACCGGGTACGCGGTGGGCTTGGTCCAGTGGCGGACCAAGTCGGCGCGGTGATCGATCCTGTTCGGTTCATGCCTGCGCTTTCCGCACGCACGACGATCGGATTGTTGGCGAGCGCCGCGAGTTTGCCGCAGGGCCATGTCGATGACGTTCTCGATCGAGTCGGTCTGGGCCCGGTCGCCGATCGCCCCGTGCGAACGCTTTCGTTGGGGATGCGACAGCGCCTGGCGCTGGCGGTGGCAATGCTGCGTACGCCGTGTCTGTTGTTGCTGGATGAGCCGGCCAACGGACTCGACCCGGCTGGTGCGCATCAACTCCGCCAGTTCTTGCGGGAGTTCGTCGCTGGCGGGGGCGCTGTGTTGGTGTCGAGCCATGCGCTGAGTGACCTCCAGTCGCTTGTCACCAGGGTCGTGGTGCTCAACCGGGGCCGAGTGGTCTACGACGGTGCGCTGGACGAGCTTTGTTCGTCGCCTGGTCGCTGGTATGTCGCAATCGAAGAGTCCATCGACCGCCTGGTTTCGGTGCTGGCCGGGTATGAACTCAGGCGGGAAGGAGCTGGCGTTGTCGTACAGGGTGCCCGTTCGCCGGGTGAGCTGAGCCGTCTCCTGGTTGCCAATGGTTGCACGTTGACCGAACTCCGCCCGATCGGTGTGGGGCTCGAGCAGCGCTACCTCGAGCTGATCGGCGACGACCTCGACTCGGCGTGGGGTACATGAGAGGACGAGCACATGTGGGCACTCTTCATTGCCGAACTGAAGCGACTGTGGGCGCGCCCGCTGCTGAGACGGGCGCTGCTGATCGGTTCTGTCTTGGCGGTCGGCATAGGCGTGACGTCGAACCCCGAAGCCGATGCGATCGGCGGGGTTACCATGGCAGCGAGCGTGCGTTTCGTCGTCCCGCTGGTAGCAGTCGTCTTCGCAGCAACAGCAGCTGGTTCATGGTGTAGCTCCGGAACCGAACAACTGCTGTGTCAATGGACAGGGTCGCGGGGGCGGCTCTTTGTTGCTGAGGTTGCGGCCGTCGTGATCGCAGCAATGGGAGTGTCGGTCACCCTGTTCACCGAGACTGCAGCAACGTTGCTCATACGGGCAGCAGCCCAGGGCTCCGAGCTTGCTCCACACTTCGAGCCGCTGAGTGCTCGCGCTGGTGGATTGGTCCTGGCTTGCCTTCTGGGTGGATCGTTCGGTGCAGGCCTAGGTCTGCTCACTCGGTCCTCGGGAGCGTCGCTCACGGTCGTCGCGCTTCTCTACGTTCTCTTGGAACCGATCGTGCTTTCTGGTGCCCGAACGGCTGGTATTGGAGTTCTGCTGTATCCGCCGATTTCGAGTCTTGCTGCGGCTGGTGTGATGCGGTCAACCGACGTCGGCGAGGTCGTATCGCCGGATATCGCCTTGGCTGCATCGGTGGGCTGGGTTGTGCTCATCGTGACTGCCGCCGCACTCCGGATGTTACGGCGAGACCTCTCGTAGCATCCCTCTGGTGTTGAAGATCGATGGAGGAGTCTCGCAGCGAAGCATCCGGGTCGGATGCTTCGCGCCGAGATGCTGCATCAGTGGCTCATAGGCCGAACTTGTTGCCGTGGGCATGGAATGGGCCACGCCGTCGGGGTACTGTGCGGGCCGGATGAGCGACATGGCGGTCGATCCGGACGCAGACCCTCGGCTTGGGCCGGTCGTAGTATCGGAGGCCGAGCTGCGCCAGCGCGTCACTGAGCTAGGCAAGCAGATCAC
>JANZZE010000096.1 GCA_026419545.1 Acidimicrobiales bacterium | reverse complement strand
AGATGTGTATAAGAGACAGTGTCTGTACCGTGTGGCCGACGGAGGCGCGGGTTTGCGAACTGCGCTCGATGACATCCGGCGCCAGGCCAGTGAAGCGATCGAAGACGGCTGCAACATCCTGATTCTGTCGGATCGGAACTCGACGGAGGAGCTGGCCCCCATCCCGGCCCTGCTGTACACGGGGGCTGTTCATCACCACCTCATCCGGGAAAAGAGCCGGACGCGGGTTGGTCTCGTGGTCGAGACTGGCGAGGCCCGCGAAGTACACCACATGTGTTTGCTGCTTGGCTACGGCGCCGGAGCGATCAACCCGTATCTTGCGTTCGAGACGATCGAGGACTTGATCGCCGAGGGCGCCAGCGACATTCATGATCCCGTCAAAGCGGTCCGCAACTACATCAAGGCCTGTGGCAAGGGCATCCTCAAAGTGATGTCCAAGATGGGAATCTCGACAGTCGCGTCCTACACCGGGGCGCAGATCTTCGAAGCCATTGGTTTGTCGCAGGATTTGGTTGATGAGTTCTTCACCGGAACGGTGAGTCGGCTCGGTGGGGTCGGTCTCGATGAACTCGCTGAGGAAGTGCGGCTTCGGCACAAGCGCGCCTACCCCGATCGACCTTCGGAGCTAGCGCACCGCACGTTGGACATCGGCGGTGAATACCAGTGGCGGCGGGAAGGGGAGTACCACCTCTTCAATCCAGAGACCGTCTTCCACCTACAACACGCGACCCGTTCGGGGCGATATGACATCTTCAAGCAATACACCCGACTCGTCGACGACCAGTCCCGGCGGCTCGCCACCTTGCGGGGATTGTTCAAGTTCAAGACCGATCGCCAACCGGTGCCGATCGAGGAAGTCGAGCCCGTATCGGAGATCGTGAAGCGATTTTCGACCGGCGCCATGTCCTATGGCTCGATTTCGGCCGAAGCCCACGAGACCCTCGCGATCGCGATGAACCGCCTTGGCGCTCGCTCCAACACGGGCGAAGGCGGAGAGGACCCGGAGCGCTACATCCCACTACCGAACGGCGACTCGAAGCGCTCAGCGATCAAGCAGGTCGCCTCGGGCCGGTTTGGGGTGACGGCCGAGTACCTCACCAACGCCGACGACATTCAGATCAAGATGGCACAAGGGGCCAAGCCTGGCGAGGGTGGTCAGCTACCCGGCCACAAGGTGTACCCGTGGATCGCCAAGACCCGGCATTCGACCCCCGGGGTCGGCCTGATCTCGCCGCCACCACACCACGACATCTACTCCATCGAAGATCTGGCCCAGCTGATCCATGACCTCAAGAACGCCAACCCGTCGGCCCGGATACATGTGAAACTCGTTGCTGAGGTCGGCGTCGGCACGGTCGCTGCCGGCGTGTCGAAGGCACATGCCGATGTGGTGCTCATCTCAGGTCATGACGGCGGTACTGGTGCGTCGCCGCTGACCTCCCTCAAGCACGCAGGTGGCCCTTGGGAGCTTGGGCTGGCAGAAACCCAACAGACCCTCCTCATCAACGGATTGCGTGACCGGATCGTCGTGCAGGTCGACGGTCAGTTGAAGACGGGACGGGACGTGATGATCGCCGCCTTACTCGGGGCGGAAGAGTTCGGTTTCGCCACCGCGCCGCTGGTCGTGAGTGGTTGTGTGATGATGCGTGTCTGCCACCTGGACACCTGTCCGGTTGGTGTGGCCACCCAGAACCCGGAGCTGCGGAAACGCTTTTCGGGGAAGCCCGAGTTCGTCGTCAACTTCTTCGAGTTCATCGCCGAGGAGGTTCGGGAGCTGCTTGCCCAACTCGGGTTCCGCACATTGGACGAGGCGATCGGTCGGGTCGATGTACTCGATGTCGAAGATGCGATTGCGCACTGGAAGGCCTCGGGGCTTGACCTCCGGCCGATACTGTACCAACCCGAGCTCCCTGAAGGCACCTGTCGACGGCAGGTTGTCGCACAGGACCATGGTCTGGAAGATGCCCTCGACAACAAGCTCATCGAGCTCGCGCGACCGGCCCTCGAACACGGTGAGCCGGTGGCCATCGAACTCCCGATCCGCAACGTCAACCGTACGGTCGGCACCATGCTCGGGCACGAAGTCACCAAGCGCTACGGCGGTGAAGGTCTCCCCGATGACACCATCACCATCCGGTTCACCGGATCTGCGGGCCAGAGCTTTGGCGCCTTCGTACCTCGGGGCATCACGCTCCGCCTCGACGGGGATGCGAACGACTACACCGGCAAGGGTCTGTCGGGTGGTCGCATCATCGTGCGGCCACCGGCTGGCTCGTCGTTCGCCGCCGAGGAGAACGTCATCGCCGGTAACGTCATCCTCTATGGTGCGACGAGCGGCGAGATGTACCTGCGGGGTGTGGTCGGTGAACGGTTCTGCGTCCGGAACTCCGGTGCCATCGCCGTTGTCGAGGGTGTCGGTGACCACGGCTGTGAGTACATGACTGGTGGCCGGGCGGTGATACTCGGACCGACTGGCCGAAACTTCGGCGCAGGCATGTCGGGGGGTATCGCCTACGTGTACGACGTCGACGGGACGTTCCCGAGCCGGGTCAATCCCGAGATGGTGGACCTCGATCCGCTCGAGGTCGAAGACCGCGACTGGTTGCGCGATCGCATCCAGCGTCACACCTTCGAGACCGGATCTGCCGTCGCGGCTCGCCTACTCGATGATTGGGAGAACGAAGTCACCCGGTTCGTGAAGGTCATGCCGAAGGATTACAAGCGGGTGCTCCAGGCCCAGCGGCGGGCTGAGGAGACAGGTGAGGACGTGCTCGAAGCGATCATGGCCGCGGCTCACGGCTGATAGTGCGGGGTCAAGGAGCGATCTGGCATGGGCGATCCGCAAGGATTCTTGAAATACACACGGGAGCTTCCTGAGCGACGCCCCGTGTCGGTCCGGGTGAAGGACTGGCGCGAGGTGTACGAGGACTTCCCAATCCAGAAGGTCCGCATCCAAGCGAGCCGCTGTATGGATTGCGGCATCCCCTTCTGTAACAACGGCTGCCCGCTCGGCAACCTCATCCCGGACTGGAATGACCTCGTCTACCGGAATCGCTGGCGCGAGGCGATCGAGCGGCTCCACGCGACAAACAACTTCCCGGAGTTCACCGGTCGCCTCTGCCCGGCTCCCTGTGAAGGCGCGTGTGTGCTCGGGATCAATCAGCCACCGGTCACCATCAAACAGGTGGAAGTCGAGATCATCGAACGGGCATGGTCCGAAGGTTGGATCGAGCCGGTGTACCCGACGAAGAAAACCGGGAAGCGGGTTGCAATCGTCGGTTCAGGGCCAGCAGGTCTTGCCGCTGCGCAGCAGTTGACGCGGGCCGGACATGACGTCACCGTCTTCGAGCGTGACGACCGTATTGGGGGGCTCCTGCGTTATGGCATCCCCGAGTTCAAAATGGAGAAGCGGTTCCTTGATCGTCGTCTTGCCCAGATGAGGATGGAGGGCACGATCTTCAGGCCGAATACCAACGTCGGAGTGGACATCCCAGCGGCCCAACTGCTGCGCGATTTCGACGCAGTCGTGCTCGCGGGGGGTGCGACCGTTCGCCGTGACCTCCCGATCCCGGGTCGGGAACTGAACGGCATCCATCAGGCCATGGAGTACCTGCCCATCGCCAACCGAGTCCAGGAGGGCGACCTGGGTGAACCAACGATCACGGCAGCAGGCAAGCGTGTGATCATAATTGGCGGGGGTGACACCGGCGCCGACTGCCTCGGTACCGCACTCCGACAAGGTGCGGTGTCGGTGCACCAGTTCGAGATCATGCCCCGACCTCCCGACGAACGGACTGCGGATAATCCATGGCCCACCTGGCCGATGATCTTCCGCACCTCGTCAGCCCACGAAGAGGGTGGTGAGCGGATGTTCTCCGTGAACACCGCCAGGTTTCTCGACGACGGAAACGGCAATCTCCGGGGACTTGAGGCTCACCAGGTCGAGTTGGTGATGCGCGATGGCCGGCCGTCGTTCGAGCCAGTCGACGGGAGTGACTTCGTCATGGAGTGCGAGCTCGTTTTGCTTGCACTCGGCTTCGTAGGGCCAGAGCGCGAGGGCATGCTCGAACAACTCGGTGTGGAGTTCGATGAGCGGGGCAACGTCGCTCGCACGATTGACTGGATGACCAATGTCGATGGTGTGTTCGTGTGCGGTGACATGGGTCGAGGTCAAAGCCTCATCGTGTGGGCCATCGCCGAGGGTCGATCCTGCGCGGCGGCCGTGGACGAATGGCTGATGGGTGAGACGGACTTGCCCGCCATCATCGAGCCGACCTCGATGGCCCTGCGCTGATAGCGCCAAAACACCACCGTGCGGGGTTCTCTCCAACTCGAAGAGAACCCCGCACGGTTGAGGGCAAAACGAATGGTCAGGGTGCGACCGGCTCGCCCCTGAAACGCTTGACGAGGTAGCTCCCACCGATGACTGCGATCGGGGCACCGAGGAAACACAGGCAGGCCGAGATGAGCCAGGCCACTGCCCAGAAGCCCATCGCTTCGCCGGGACGGCTGGTCGAAAGGTTGATGGACTCACCCAATGCCTCGGCTCCCTTGTCGTCCATCGCTGACAGGATTGGGAGGAAGCCGAGTAAGAGAAAGGCGACGATGCCGAAGAGACCGCAGAGGGAGTTCAAGAACCCGTAGATCACGCCGAAGACGACGCCAGCGACGATATTGTTGCCGGTGAGCTTGAAGCAGGCCCCGATATCGATTTTCTGGCCGTTGACGGTCATGACCCCGGCTTTGGCCAGTGCAACCATCAATACCCCGCTCACCGCCCCAGCAAGTGTCCCGATAACGATGCTCCCGAAGTTGAAGCGGAAACCGGTGAAGCCGCTTGTTGCACTCGAGCCGGCCACAACGACCACGGTCAAGATCGCAGCGACGATCGCGATCCCGATCATGATCAGCCAGAGGACGATCCACTCGCCGATGCTCTGCGTGAACTTGTTCCAGCTGTAGCTCAGGACAGAGCCGATATCGGTGCCACCCGTTCCTGCATAGCCACCGCCCCCAGCGGTTTGGTAACCACCTTCAGCCTGATAACCCGGGGCTTGTTCCGGCGGGTACCACTTCCCGTCACTTGCTTGCCACCAGCCGGGGCCTTGAGGGGTATCGCTCACGCCAAGATCTCCTTGTTGTGGTACTCGTCGAACCTAGGGTTGGATTGAAGGGCCGCGTGAATCGCGACCTCACTGTTGCTAAGCCGACCTTAGCGGTGTCGCGGGCACGGTAGCGCGCCATCACCACCGGCGACGGTGATTCCAGCGGCTGCGAGCCCAAGCTTGTTGCCGTCGCGGGCACCCTAGCGCGCCAGTGCCGGCAAGGCGTGAATTTCCCCGGCTGTCGGCTCAGGCGTCCGTCTTCATTCGGTCGGCGGAACCCAGGGGCGATGGTCAGCGCTGTGTGGTTCGAGTGCGCCGGCGGTGCGCAGTCCGCGCCCAGAGCTCACCGTGCTTGGACCTTCAGAACCTCAGATCTTCGGCTCGACCTGACCACTGCTGAATGCATTTCTTTCAGTCCCCGTGCTTGGATGGTCAGAACCTCAGCTGTTCGGCTCGACCAGGCCGGCGGTGTGCAGCGCGTGGAGCACGAAACACACTGTGAACGCACTCATCCCCAGCTCGTGCACGAGGTCGGCGACCGTCCGGTGGCCGTCGAGTAATGAAAGCACCGCCCACTCTTGGGCCGAGATCGTCACGGTGTCGGAGGGAGCGCTACGTACCAGCCGCATGACGACCGACGTCGACGGTACCGCATGCGCAATCTGTTTCCAGGCCTCGACCCGGCTCGAGGCGTCCTCGAGCAGATCAGCTGGATCGAAGCTGAACCTGGTCCCTACGGGATGCGTCGCGTCGGGGGTGAAGACGAACTTGTCGTCGCTCGGCAACAGCAGCTCGAAGATGACGCTGACGGTCTGCTCGTAGAGCACGTTACGCACCTGTTCCGGGGAGGCCCCTGCTTCGATGACCGCGTCAGCGAGCGAACCGGTGGTGCGGGCACGTTCGGACGCGGCCCACCAGCCGTCAGCACTGGTGAGGCCTGAGCCGATGAAGACCTGCTGCAGGGTCGGACCGGTTTCAGACAGACCGAGTACGACGTTTCCCTCATGAAGAACGAGCACGCCCGGGGCGGTCCCACGAAATTCGAGGACACCGGATTGGTTGGTGATGTTCAGCAGTCGAAGGAGTTCTGGCAGGGGCAGGGTGTCGAGTGAGCCGGAGAGAGCTGTGCCTGGCTCCATAGTGGGCATAACCGTAGTTGGTGCACAGTGCTCGCTGGTGGTGGGCAGGACGCCCTGGTGCCCGTAAACGCCGCCGGGTGCTGCAACCGTGGTCGGGGCCCGCTCGTGTTGCGCAGGCTGGCCCTGCTTTCACGCTTCCTCGAGCGGTCTGGGTGGACGTGGGCCGTTTGACTCATTTCTGGCCGCAGACGGCCTATCGCGGCCTTCGATCCACCCGTTAGGTGCGCAAAGAGACGACAATCGAGCAGGCAAATGGAGGAGCGAGTGCGGGCATCTGGCCCGCTCAAGCACTGATTCTGACGCCAAAATCAGGGAAAGTGAATCTCAACATCGGGGGTTAGCGGTCGATGGGATCAGGACTTGGCGCTGATCTGGGCCCTTGCGGCTGGCGCCGGGCCGGGGCAAGCACCGTGGTCGTTCGACACATCCGAGGGTCGTCATGCTGAAGAACATGAAGGTCGGAGCGAAGCTGTTCGCCATCCTCGTGGCGCCAGTTGTCGTGCTGATCATCCTCGCGGTCGTCGGCGTAATGGACCGCAAACAAACTGCAGACACCGCGTCCCGAGTGGGCGAACTCGCCAGCTTCGCGACTGCGACCCAGAACCTGGCGTTTCAGATTGAAGTCGAAGGCGTCTACTCGGTGGCATACATGGCGAGTAACCGCCAATTCGGCAAGGACCAACTCCAAGAGCAACGGTCCAAGACCGACGCTGCAGTCGCCGAGTACAACGAGGCGCTCTCCCGCTATAAGCCGACCGAGGGTGTCTCTGGCGAAGTCGCCGACGAGCTTCGTCGTAAGGAGCGACAGGTCAAGCAGCGCCTCGACTCGCTTACAACGAACCGGCGGTCGGTGGACGACCTGCAGAACAACCCGATCAATACCACCGACCAGTTCCACTCGGCAGCCGCCGACATCGTGGACTTCAACCACCAGGTGGCTACGTCGATCAGTGAGCCGACACTGGCTCGTGAGTTCCAGATCTTCGTGAACGCGCAGCAAGTCACGGTGGCTCGCAGCCGCGTCGTAATGATCGTGGCCGCAGTGATCCAGATCGGCGGTTTCCCAGTCGAGAGTGGTTGGCCGAGTGTGACTCGATCGGTGCCTGAGTTCTGCCTACCGACCGACAAGAACTGCCCGTCGCTTGTTGCGCGAAATGCAGCGAGTGACGATGAAGCGAGAGCCGAAGCAATCTACGAGTCGCTTGCCTCTGCAGCACAGAAGCAAGAGCTCCGTGACGTCAAAGCCGCAAACAGCTTTGACACCATCAACTCACGCCTTGCGGATTACGTAACAGGTGGCAGGACCGAGATCCGCAACGACAGCACGCCGCCGGCACCGCCTGAACTCTTGAACAAGGTGGCGGCGGTCGAGGAAGGCGTCAAGAGCATCAGGGACCTGAACGGCGCCGAGACGAAGCTGCTCAACGGCTTGAAGGCCAAGGTGAACAGCCTGCAGTCTGAGGCGCAGCGAGCGATGGTGCTGTATGTGGTTGGTGCACTCGGCTCGATCATCATCGCCCTGATCCTCGCCTACTACGTGGCCCGGGCGACGACTGTTCCCCTGCGCAGACTCACGAGCGCGGCGTACACGCTCTCCACGGACAAGCTGCCTGGCCTGGTCGAGCGCCTACGGAACCCTGAAGAGGATCAAACGTCGCTTCGTGAAGCGCTCACTCCGATCGACATCAACACCAAGGACGAGATCGGCCAGCTCGCCGATGCGTTCAACTCGATCCAACAGGTGACCGTCGAGGTTGCCGAGGAGCAGGCAGTGCTTCTGCGTAAGGGCATCGGTGACATCTTCATCAACTTGGCTCGTCGCAACCAGACGCTGCTTGACCGCCAGATCGAGTTCATCGATCAACTCGAAGCGAACGAGGAAGACCCCGATCAGCTCGACAACCTCTTCAAGCTCGATCACCTCGCCACTCGGATGCGACGCAATGCAGAGTCGCTGCTCGTTCTAGCCGGGGCCGAACCTCCGCGTCGGCGTGGTCGTCCGGTGGCACTTGCAGATGTGGTGCGGGTCGCGATCGGCGAGGTCGAGGATTTCGCCCGTATCCAGTTGCTCGCACTCGACGAAGCGACGGTCGGCGGCAACGTCGCGGTTGACTTGGCCCATCTCTTGTCAGAGTTGATGGAGAACGCGACCCACTTCTCGCCACCAGACACGATGGTCGAAGTGGTGGGGCATCGTGCCGAGGGGGGCAGCTACATCATCTCGATCTCCGACCAGGGCATCGGGATGAGTGCCGAGCAGCTTGCAGAGGCCAACCATCAGCTCGCTCATCCGCCGCTTGTCGGTCTGGCGCTGTCGCGTTCGCTCGGATTCATCGTGGTCGGTCGGCTCGCTCAACGGTTCGATATCAGCGTCAAGCTCACGGCATCCCCGTCGGGTGGCGTGACTGCGCTGGTCACGCTCCCAAGCGACATCGTGACCTATGAGGGCGAGGAAGAACCGGCGATTTCCCCGCCGACTGAAGTCAGCGCACCGGCCGAGGCGCCCGAAGAAGTGATCGCTCTCGACGACGAGGTGGTGGTGCTGGAGGACCATGGTGAACTCGAGGCCGAGGTCGAAGCGGTCGAAGGGTATGCCGAGGCCTCCGACGATCTTCTGGAAGAGTTGCTCGAGGAATCGGCGGAGCTCGACGAGGTCACCACTGAGCTCACCGTTCCGGAGGGTGACGAGTTCGACAAGGGCCTCCAATCCCTGGTGAGCGACGAACTTCCGGCAGGTCCGGTCGAATCTGAGACGCCGGGGGCCCCGCCGACAGAGCCCGAGCCAGAGACGGAGCCCGAGCCCGTAGCCGAAGCGGCGCCTGAGCCGGCAACGGTGGCAGTCGCGGAGCCCGAACCAGAGCCGCAGCAACAGCCGCAGCCGACGCCTGTAGCGACTCCTGGCCTCACTGTCGCCGAGCAAATTGCGGCCTCCGCTCGGTCAGAGGCGGCCTCCGCTCCTCTAACGGCTGCGGGCCTGGTCCGACGGACGCCGAAGAAGCGAGCCGCCACGGCGGTGGGTGGAGGAATGCCCACAGCAGGAGTGACTCGAACTACCGGGCAGACCCATCGATCGCCCGAAGAAGTACGCAAGATGTTGTCTCGTTACCGTTCCGGCCTCAACCGGGGTAGGAGCGGGGCCGATTCGAATACGACCGAATCATGAGCCCGAGGCAAGACCACGAAACCCGGAGGAATGAGAAGAAATGCCTGAACTGAGTGCCGAGGCCAGAAACCTGAACTGGCTGGTGCAGAACTTTGCAGAACGGGTGCCCGGGGTGAACGAGGCGGTAGTGGTCTCGTCCGACGGGCTTCCGATCGCGACCTCAGCGGGGTTAGACCGTGATGCGGCGGACCGTTTCGCAGCCGTCGCATCAGGCCTCATTGGTCTAGCCTATGGCGCGGCGGGTCGTTTCGGCGGCGGTGCCGTGAACGAGGTCATCATCGAGATGGAGAACGCCTTCTTGTTCGTCACCGGAATAAGTGACGGGTCCTGCCTGGCCTGCGTTGCTAGCGCTGACTGTGACGTCGGCCTGGTGGGTTATGAGATGGCTGTGTTGGTGGAGAAGGCAGGTACGGTCCTCACGCCCGAAATTCGGGCCGAACTCCAGGCTGCACTCCCACGATGAGCGATTTCGGCGACGAGCACGACGAGGGCGGTGGGCGGTTTAAGCCCCGGCACTACGTGCTGACCCGCGGCCGCACGAAGTCGACGGTTGATCTTCCCCTCGAGACCCTGGTGAAGGTGACGCCCCAAGGGGTGTCTGCTGCTCCCAGATTGGCACTCGAGCGGAAGAAGATCGTCGCGCTGTGCAACTCGCCGATCTCGATCGCCGAGATTTCGGCACATCTCAGCGTTCCACTCGGTGTTGCCCGCGTGCTCGTGGGGGACATGACCGAGGAAGGTTTCCTCACCTCGTACAAGCCGCAACACGCCATGAATGGCGAACGTCCCGACCTGAAACTGCTGGAAAGGGTGCTCAATGGCCTTCAAGCGCTCTGAGGCTGCGGTCTCCGAAGAACCGGAGGGCAACGCCCCCCTACCGGTCAAGATCATCGTCGCCGGTGGTTTTGCCGTGGGGAAGACCACGTTCGTGGGTTCGATCTCCGAGATCGCCCCACTCACCACCGAAGCGGCTATGACCAAGATGGCCGAGGGGATCGACGAGACCGGGGGTACGAACACCGGGAAGACGTCGACCACGGTGGCCATGGACTTCGGGCGGATCACCCTGGGCGAGGATCTGATTCTCTACCTGTTTGGTACGCCGGGGCAGGATCGGTTCAAGTTCATGTGGGACGACCTCGTGCGCGGGGCCATTGGTGCGGTCGTCTTGGTTGATACCAGTCGGCTCGCCGACTGCTTCCCGGCCGTGGACTACATGGAGACCCAGGGCGTGCCGTTCATCGTCGCCATCAATCTGTTTCACGGCAAGCAGTACCACTCGATTGAAGACGTTCGCGAGGCGTTGGCCGTTCCAGACGACGTCCCGATCATCACGACCGATGCCCGGGACCGCGCGGCCACCAAGCAGGCGTTGCTCGAGTTGGTGCAGCACGCGCTGATCCGGGCCTCGGCTGGTGGGTGAACCTCGTATTTCTGGTCTGATCAGGAGCCATCTGTTCTGACCGCAGAGCCGACCACACCCGACCCAGTTACGGTCGTCATCGTTCACTGGAATCAGCCAGAGCGTTGCGCAGCGACTCTCGCCGCGTTTGCGCGTCAAGGGGTAGCAGTTGAAGCGCTGGTCGTGGACAACGGTTCCCGACCACTGCTGCGCCGACGCCTCGACGAGGTGGTGGCAACCGCTCCCTTGCCTGCCAGCGTCCTCGATCAGGGTCGCAACACCGGTTTCGGTCCGGCGGCCAATGCTGGATTTCGGTACTGGTTGCGAGAACGCGAGGGCGAGTGGGTGGCACTCGCCCCTCATGACGCCCTGCCCGACGACGGCGCGCTTGATCGCTTGATCGAACTGGCCGAAGGTAGACCGCGGGTTGGGCTTGCGTGCGCAGATGTCGGAGATGGTCAGACGCCGGTCATCGATCCGTACTTCGGTGGGATGACGCGGCCCTCGTCGGTCCAGTCGGGCTGGGAGGCAGCGGACTACCCGCACGGGACGCTAATGATCGCTCGGCGGGCATGTCTCGAGGAGATTGGCCTGTTCGATGAGCGGTATTTCGCGTACTGCGAAGAGGCCGACCTCGGGCTGCGGGCTCGGCGTGCCGGGTGGGAAGTGGGCCTCGCCAGGGGAGTGATGGTGCGGAACCCAACGATGCGTTCCGGGAGCCCGGCAGTCGACTATCTCATGCAGCGGAATACGCTGCTGCTGGTCCGGGAGCACTCCGGTCGCTACCACGCGTTCATTCGGCTAGTCATTTCAGGGATCCAGTTGGTCCGGGGTCTCGTTCAGCCATCGAGCAGAGCGTGGTTGTTCGATGCACGAGGCCGAGCGTGGGCGATGGTGGATTTCCTTCGAGGTCGTTACGGTCCACCACCCGATCACTTGTTGCGTCACGCCGGCTGACGCCTCACCCTCGGCGCTTTGGCCCTGCCGGGTCTTTGGCTTGTGTAGGTCCTGTCTCTTATA
>JANZZE010000095.1 GCA_026419545.1 Acidimicrobiales bacterium | reverse complement strand
ACGCCGACACGCCGCAAGGTCGCGGCGCCCCCACGCCCGATTGCGACCGACGCAGCGTCACACGATGTTCGGGCTTTCAGCTGGTGCACTCAAGTTGCGCCGCCCCCACGCCCGATTGCGACCGACGCAGTGGGCGATGATCGTGATCGCGGCCACGACGCTGGCGAGCGCCGTCTTCCTCGCGCTCCCTCGCTCGGACGAAACAGCGGTCGCTGAACCCGCAGGCCAGTCCACCCCAGACCGCAAGGCAAACACCGGCGACCACGGCCGAGAATCACCCACTCCAGGTACCAAGGCCACCACCTACCACCATCCAGGTTGGATCGCTGACGAGAACGCCAAGCCGGGAACGGCTGCCTGGCATATCCCCGATGACCCGAAGATGTGGTCGAAGATTCGGGGTTACGCCAACGTCACAAGCATCGATCACGGTGGCTCGTTCACCTTGTACGTCGAATCGCCCGAAGCGCCTTGGCATGTCGAGGCGTACCGCATGGGCTTTTACGGAGGCACCGGGGCCCGCCTGATCTGGACCTCGTCGCCCCAACCCCCCGTCCGGCAATCTCCTCCTGTGGTGGATCCCACCACGAACATGCGGGAGGCTCGCTGGGATCCGGTCCTCGTGGTGCACACCGACGACGGATGGCCACCAGGCCAGTACCTGCTCAAGTTGGTCAGCGGCGACGGCGGCGCAACGTTCGTCCCTGTCGTCGTGCGAGACGACGACAGCCCCGCCCCACTCCTGATGCAGAGCGCAGTCACGACCTGGCAGGCCTACAACGACTGGGGAGGATCAAGCCTCTACAGCGGCACGGGTGGACGTGCCAAGATCGTGAGCTTCGATCGGCCCTACAACGGCAACGGCTCGGGTGAGTTCCTCGGCCGCGAGTTCGAGTTGATCTATTTCATCGAACGACTCGGCCTCGACGTCACCTATTGGACTGACATCGACCTGCACGAGCGGGGGGAGCTACTGCTCAGGCGCAAGGCGATCGTGATCGGTGGCCATGACGAGTACTACTCGACCGCCATGCGACGCGCACTCGAGCGTGCCCGGGACAACGGAGTGAACATTGCGTTTCTCGGGGCCAACAACGTGTTTCGCAAGATCCGCCTCGAGCCCTCGCCGCTCGGGTCGACTCGACGGCAGGTCAACTACAGGGATCCCAAGCTCGACCCGATGCGCGGCAAGAACGACGCTGAAGTGACCGTTGAATGGCGCGCCGCACCTAGCAACGAACCCGAGAGCTCGTTGACCGGCAGCTACTACGAATGCAACCCGGTCAAGGCTGACCTGGTGATCAGCGACGCCTCAGCCTGGATGTTTGAAGGCACGGGTGTCCGCAACGGTGATCGCTGGCCCAATGCCGTCGGGAACGAATACGACCGCGTGACCCCCGGTGTGCCAACTCCGGCCAACATCCAGATCTTGGCGCATTCACCGGTCACCTGTAAGGGCAAACGTTCGTTCGCGGACATGACCTACTACAGCGCGCCGAGTGGTGCAGGGGTGTTCAACGCCGCCACCTTCTGGCTCATCCCAGCACTCGACGACGCTTGCCTTGCCGGTCCGGCTGAAGGTCCCCCGTGCCAAATCCAGAAAATGGTAGACAACCTCTTGCGAACCTTCTCGTCAGGACCTGCTGGCATCGTCCATCCCTCGGTCCCGAACGCCAACCAGTTCGGTATCGAGCTCAATCCCGCTACGGGTTGACCGCGCCGGATCTGCAACCACCCTCACCAACTCGCGAGCTCAGCCCATTCGTCCAGCATGTCAGCGCCAAGCGGCTACGCCAGTGCGCCAGCATGCCAGCAGCGCGAGGCACGTCAGACGACACAACCTCACCGCCCATCACAGCGGGAGGTTGCCGGTGGCTCGCCGTGTCGTGCCTTCGTCGCGGTAGGCAGCGATCGTCCGTTCCGCGATGCGCATCATGTGGATCTCGTCGGCACCATCGGCGAAGCGTGCCCACCGTGCCTGCTTGAGCATGTCAGCCAACGGCGTGTCGGTTGAATACCCGAGCGCCCCGTGCACCTGGATCGCTCGGTCGATGATCCGCCAGAGCGTGTTGGCGACGAAGTGCTTGGCCATCGAGACTTCGCCGCGGAAGTCGACACCGCGGTCGATGAGATAGGCCGCATGCAGCACCATGAGCTTCGCCTGATACAGCTCGATCGCCGAATCAGCGATCATCCACTGAATCCCCTGCTTCTCAGCGAGCAGCGAGCCGTGGCTGTAACGGTTAAGGGCGCGGTCGACCATCATGTCCAGCGCCACCTCCGCCTGACCCAACCATCGCATGCAGTGCGCAAGCCGCGCCGGGCCTAGCCGGGCCTGGCCGAGGAGATGCCCCTGACCTCGCTCACCGAGCATCTTGGACCTATGGACACGCAAGTCCTCGATCCGGATCTCACAGTGGTTGTGGCTGCCCGACATGGTCTCGATGTCGCGCACGATCGTCCAGCCGGGCAGATCGGTATCAACGATGAACGCAGAATTGGCCGCCTGCGGTATCTCCGGGTCCTCTTCCGTTCGCGCGATGAGAATGGCGAATTTCGCACCGCGCGCCCCGGAGATGAACCACTTGTGGCCGTTGATGACCCACTCGTCCCCGTCTTGGATCGCCTGCGTGCGGATCAGCGTCGGATCGGAACCCGCAACCTCTGGTTCGGTCATGGCGAAGCATGAACGCACCTTGCCCTCACACAAGGGACGGAGATACTGCTCCTTCTGTTCGTCGTTGCCCCAATGCAACAACGTGTGCATGTTCCCTTCGTCGGGGGCCTGCGCATTCAATGCGAACGGACCCATCCGGGTCTTTGCCGCCTCAGCTGACACCGCGGCCATCTCGACGTGGCTCAGCCCCATGCCTCCCCATTCCTTCGGCATGTGGGGCAGCCACAGCCCGGCTTCCTTTGCAGCATGGCGCATCTCGATGATCGCAGGGATCCACTGCTCCCGGCCCCATCCCTCAGCTTCGGCTCGCTTCTCAACCGGGCGGACGTGGAGATCGAGGAATTCCCGGACGCGATAGCGGATCGCGTCGATCTCCGGCGGGAATGTGAAGTCGATGGCCATAGACTCAGTGTGTCACCGCGCTTGACCGAGCGGTCAAGGTCTGGTGTGGTGCCAGGGATCCGGTACCGCGCTCGGCGGATGGGTCGGCCCCAAGTAGCCGGTGAGCATCGCTCCGACCTCCGCGGCCTGATGGGGAAAGCCGGCGTAGGCCAACAGCTGCTGGAGTTCCGTTGCAGCGTTTCGGCCGTGAACCGGATCAAGCAGAAGGAGTTCATTGACGATCTCTCCTACTGCGCCAGCACGCGCAGCCACCATCGCAGCAAACAGCTTGGCCGGGGTTGAAGGCTCATGGACGAACGACCACGCGAGCACGGCCACGCCGCCCACCCGATCCCCCGCAGCCAACGAATAGGCACCTTGGAATGCGCGGCTCGGCTGGCTTCCGCCCGGCATCGCGCTGGCGACCTGGGAGGCGGTCGCAAGATCTCCTGCCCACAGACGAGCCCAGGCCACAAGCTCCGCAGCCCAGGCCGCGGTCGATGGATCGGTGCGTGTCGCGAGGACACCACGAGCAAGGTGCTCGGCGAGGTCCGGTCGTCGCGCAACCAAGGCCCGCTGAGCTTCAGCAAGCTGGCCATTCGGGCCGATCGCGGGTTCACTACGGCGCTGCGCCAGCTCGGCAATGTTCATCACAGCAACGAAACCGGCCAGAATCATCAGCGGGAACCGCTCCGGCGCCTGGCTCGCCCAGATCGCAGCGAGTCCGGCGAAGCCGATCGAGACCACGTTGCCCACGAGCCGACCCTTACCTTTCACCACCATCTCGACCAGCGACGCAAAGACGTTGCCGCCATCGAGAGGCAGGACGGGAAGCAGATTCAAAATGGCCCAGCCGACGTTGACGAACAGCAACTGCTCGAGGACGATGCCTGTGGCCCGGTCGTGAGGCACGGACCCTGCATACGCGATGGTCGGCAGCCCGAACAGCACCAGCGTCGACAGCGGTCCAGCAAGACTCACGACGACACTTCGACCGGGCGACAACTCGCCGCGACCGGTCGTCAACCCGCCGAGCCCATAGAGCACCACCGACGGCTGAATGCCGAATGCTTTGAAGGCGAGCGCGTGTCCCATCTCGTGAACCAGGACAGAAACCGTGGCGATCACGACCCAGCTGAACAGGAATACACCCTGAAAGGCACCGACACCGAGCACGACGATGACGATCAAGAAAAAGGGCTCGATGCGGACCGGGACGCCAGCGAGCCGGAAGTGCGGCGGCTTGTCCATGCCCCCAGGCTACGCCCCTGGCGACGGGTCGAGGCCTGCTCCCCGATCGTCGGCGCAACATCTGATCCTCCCGACGCTGCAGCGGACCCAGGGACCGCCCCAACTAGCTTCTGACCCACACCCTCCTGACGACCGGAGCGACCGGTGACCGGCGGATCGCCGTAACCACCCTGCGGCCCTTAGGCTCACGGCGATGACGCTCATCGATGCCGATCACCTCCCACAGGGTCAGGAGAAGGCCCGCGCCGTCCGGTCGATGTTCGACGCCATCGCACCACGCTACGACGTCGTCAACCGGATCATGACGTTCCGCATGGACGTCGGATGGCGGCGCCGAACGGTGGCCCGACTTGGTTTGCCTGCTGGGTCGGTCGTGCTCGATCTCGCATGCGGCACCGGTGACTTGTGCCGGGAATTGGACCGGGCAGGCTTCCGTCCAATCGGCATCGACTTCGCCCACGGCATGTTGACCGCTGCCCATACCACTGCTCCATTAATCGAGGCCGATACCCTTCGGCTCCCCGTGGCCGACGGTGCCGTCGACGGCGCGACGTGTGGCTTCGCCTTGCGGAACTTCGTCGACCTCGGTCAGTTCTTCAGCGAGCTGGCTCGGGTGGTACGGCCCGGCGGACATATCGCGTTGTTAGAGGTCGCCGAACCGACCAACCCGGTCCTACGAATTGGTCACGCGATGTATTTCGGGCAGGTGGTCCCGCTGCTCGGCGGTCTTCTCTCCAACCGCTCGGCGTACCGCTACCTGCCCAAATCGGTCGCCTACCTACCGGAACCCGCGACCATGCTGGCCATGCTGAACGATGCGGGTTTCGACGACGTAAGGCGCGAACTGTTGTCAGCGGGCATCAGTCAGCTCATCACCGCTCGTCGCCATGTTTGACACCACTGGACAGAAACGACCACTGGCCCGCACGGTTCGCCTTGACCGCGACATCGACCTGCTCGATGTCGCCGGTCATGACGGCATCTTGTTCACGAAGGGCCGACGGGGTCTGGCTGGCTCCGGGGTCGCGTTCAGCATCGAGCTACCCCGCAGTTCTCCAAGTGAAGCCGCACGGGTTGTCGCCGACTCATTCAGAAAGATCGACGTCGAAGACGACGTCGGCTTACCTGGGTGCGGTCCAGTCGCGTTTGGAGCGCTTCCCTTCGACCCGGCGATCGCTGGCCGATTGGTCGTCCCGCGCCTCGTCGTCGGTCGCGCCGAAGACGGCAGCCGATGGGTGACGGCCATTGGTCCAGATGACACGGACCCGATCGACGCGCTTGCGGTCCGTCTTCGTAGCTGCGAACTCAACGGTGCGACCCCAATCGCGGTTGAAGCTGTCGACTTCTCCATCCGCTCGAGCCGTGAGCCCAGCGAGTGGTGCGCAGCAGTTGCAGAAGCTCGCGAAGCCATCCGTTCGGGACACGCGAGGAAAGTGGTTCTTGCTCGCGAGATCGTTGTTTCGACATCGGCTCCGGTCTCGAAGTACGCGGTGCTCAGTCGACTGCGAACGGCCTACCCGGGCTGCTATTTGTACGCCGTGGACGCACTGGTCGGCGCTTCGCCCGAACTGTTGGTGGCCCGCAGTGGCGAAATCGTTCGTTCTCACCCGATGGCTGGTACAGCACCTCGCAGCGGTGATCCGACGACTGACGCTCGACTCGCAGCCGGTTTACTAGCGTCCACGAAAGACCAGGAAGAACACCGGATCACGATCGACATGGTGCATGACACGCTGCTGCCGTGGTGCTCGTATCTCGACGAGGAGGCCGAACCGTCCATCGTCGCGATCGCAAACGTCCAGCATCTTGCCACGATGGTCGAGGGTCGTCTCTCCTCACCCCCGGCGTCGGTCATCGAACTGATGACCGCGCTGCACCCGACGCCCGCCGTGTGCGGCCATCCCCGTGAAGCAGCGCTCGCCTTGATCGCGAAATACGAAGGCCTCGACCGGGGTGCGTACGCTGGTCCTGTGGGCTGGGTCGACGCAGCAGGCAATGGCGAATGGGCGGTGGGCATCCGCTGCGCAGCCATCGACGGAACGACCGCTCGCCTGTATGCGGGGGTTGGTGTCGTCGCCGATTCCGATCCACGCAAAGAACTCGCCGAAACACAAGCAAAGCTTCAGGCGCTGCTCGGCGCCATCATCCGACCATGAACACGCCGTATACCCAACGCTTCATCGACGCCTTTGCGCTCGCTGCACAGCTCCATGCTGAGCAGCGCAAAAAATCCAGCGGCGTCCCGTACATCGCGCACCTCCTCGAAGTGTGCGCAATCGTGTGGACTGACGGCGGTGACGAAGACGAGGCAATCGCTGCGCTGCTCCACGACGCCATCGAGGACCACGGCGACAAGATCGACCTCGACGAGTTGCGGGCGCGATTCGGGGAACGGGTGGCGATGATCGTCGACGTCTGCACCGACACCGTCGGTCAGGCTGGCACGCTCAAGCCGCCCTGGCTGGCCCGAAAACGCGCGCACTTGCGACACCTCGAGGACGCGCCAGTCGATGCACTGCGAGTCGTGGCGGCTGACAAGTTCGCGAACGCTCGAGCAATCGTGGACGACCGCCGCTTTGGATCACCCGCTGTGTGGGCTCGCTTCAACGGAGGGGCGCTCGGCACTGCCTGGTATTACCAACAGATGGCCGAACTGCTCACTCGGCGGCTGGTCGGCTCACGCTTGCCGTCCCGGCTGGCCGAGATGGCAGCAGAACTAGCGGAGGCCGCCCGCGCTGACGTCATGGCCGACCCGGATGCCAATTGGGTCGATCCCGAAGGAGCCGAACGGATCAGCTCCGCAGGATAGAACGCAGCGACGCGGCCACTGCGTCGTTGAGGCGTTGGTGCAGCGCCACATTGGCGCGCGCATCAGTATGTGCCACAAGGACGTGAACGCCACCCGTTGCCAACGCGGCCTTGAGGGTTGGACCGATCGCCGTCACCTCCCCGACTTCCACGTAACGGGCATGGTGCGCCTCGGCCACCTTCCGCAGATCAGTTCGGTGGGGTGTCATGAACAACTGCTCGTAAAGATTCCGATCCAACATCCTGGACTGGGGCAAGAACTCGAAGATCCCGCAGCCGCCGTTGTCAACAACGAACACGACCAGGTCGAGCGTTCGAGAACCTGAAGCCACCAGCGCGTTCGTGTCGTGGACAAACGCGAGGTCCCCGACGAGAGCCACCGTGGGTCCACCAGTCGCCAGGGCGACCCCGACCGCGGTCGATACCACGCCGTCGATTCCGTTGGCTCCCCGATTCGAGTAGACGGTGAGCTCAGCACGCGGCGCGCTGTACCACTCGACGTCCCGGATCGGCATCGACGATGACACGACCAACGACCCACCGGCCGGAACAGCCGCCACTACATCGCGAGCAATGGCTGGTTCGGTCAACGATCGTTCGTCGGCCAACAACCGACCGATAACGGCGCTGGCCTCGGCATCGGCCCGTTCCCAAGGGGCCAGCCGGTCAGAAGAAGCAGCCTCCCCTTTCACCCATGTGCTGAGCGCAGCTGCGAGCTCGCCCGGGGATGACGCGATCACGCAACTCAGATTCCGATCAGGGTCGATGAGGGTGCCGTCGGCGTCAACCCCCACCTGCCATGCGTCAAGGCTAGCCAACCAGCTCCCAAGGGCCTTCGACGCAGGCAACGCCCCGAACCGCAGGACAACCTCCGGCGCGTGGGCTTCGACGAACTCGGGGCAACGCACCAGCGCATCGAAATGCGCAATGGTCGTGGGCAAAGGCAGCCGACAGCCACTACGGGGATCAGCAAGCACGGGCCACCCGACCGCAGCGGCGAGCTCATGCACTGACTCCGGATCATCGATACCACCACCCGCGATGATCACTCCCTTCCGTCCGGCCAAAGCGCCAGCCAACGCTTCTGCAGCATCAGACGCGAATGACGCCGGACGCACCGGAGCTCGGGTCCAGGGGTGCCCGGCGTGGCGCCCGGGCGGAAACTCGAGGGCGGTTCCCACGAGCGGTTCCCGGAATGGGAGGTTGAGGTGGACCGGTCCTGGGGGCGAGCCAGTCGCCTCAAGGATGGCTCTTGACGCCAAGGATCGCCACGAACGACGTGCACTCCATTCCGGGACGCCGGGGTCACAGTACCAACGAAGGGTCCTCCCGTATATGGCAGATTGATCGATCGTTTGGGGAGCACCCACGTCACGCAACTCAGGCGGCCGGTCCGCGGTCACAGCCAGCAGCGGCACCTTCGCGTGATGGGCCTCGACGATCGATGGGTGCAGCTCCACGGCAGCCGTACCGCTGGTCGTCAGCACCAGCGCGGCGCGCCCCGTTGCCAAGCCGATTCCGAGCGCAGCAAAGCCTGCTGACCGCTCGTCGTGGAACACGTGCACACGGAGCCGCGCATCACGCGCAAGCGCGAGCGTCATCGGGGTCGAACGCGACCCCGGGCACACAACTGCATCAGTCACCCCCCAACGGACCCATTCGTCGACGAGCGTCGCGCAAAACGTCGCTGTGACATCCTCAGCCGCTGGCGCCGTCGCGTCGACGGATCGTTCCGACCTGCTGGCCACTCGTCAATGTTCCTTCGGTGTTCGTCGGTCAATTGGGTCCACGCAGCAAGCCTAGGTCCGTCCCCCGCTCCCTCCGATCCCTAGTGGGGGACGATTGGGATCAAGCGTCACCTGACCAGGTCGGGTTGACGACACTTGACGTACTGCACGCGGTTGGCGAGCGATCGGAGCCGTTGATGCAAACCCGCTCGACGGGCAATCACAACGACCGGGATTCCCGCTCGATGACACATCTCGGCAACATCGACCAAGCGCCCATCGCCCGAGCCGATCACGACACCGTCGTAGAACCCTGCGATGCCGCGTTCGTCAGCCACGGCACACAAAGCACGATCGGCACCGCTCGGACCGGAGGCCACAAGCAGCCGAGCGCCGGGAAACAAGTCATGGGCAACGAAGGCCAGGGCTGGATTGACCGCCACGACCACGTGGTCCCCAGGGCGGGGCTTGGCCAGGTTCATGAACCGCTCTGCGGCGGCCGCAAAATCGGCGGGATCGGCCAGCTTGGGATCCGTGCCCACGAGGTTCTCCAGATCGACCAGATGCAACCGACGCCCGGGAGGAACCCAGTGCGCTCGGCCTGCACCCCCGCAGGCCAAATGACGTCGATGCCGCGCCACGGCCCGCACTCGCCGCACGCGCCGTTGCGGCCGAGACCAGAGTTGATCTGCGCTGACTGCCCCGTGTAGCACCGTTCGTCCCATGCTGATCTGTACGGTGCAGCCGTGACACCCGTTGAGGACCAAGCCGCAGTCCTCAACGCGCTATACGGCTGTTTTTGCCGACGTAGCAGATCTGACGGACAGGGACGGCAGTCTCATTCGGGACAACTCGCTCGCCTAGACGCGGATAGGGTCCCGTTGATGGCCTTGGAGCCTGCGCTTCATGCCGAGAGGAGAGGGGCCGGGCCCCGACTGGTGCTGGTCCATGGCTTCACGCAGAACTGCCACTGTTGGGGCCCGATTGCGTCTGACCTAGCGAACGATCACGAGGTGGTCCTAGTCGACGCACCAGGCCATGGCCAGTCGCCCCCGGCAACTCCTGGCTTCCTCGCCGGCGCCAAGTCCATAGGCACTGTCGGCGGCCGCGCCACCTACATCGGCTACTCGATGGGCGGACGCTACTGCCTCGCACTCGCCCTCGAACGGCCGGAGCTCGTTGATCGCCTGGTCCTCATCAGCGCGAGCCCAGGGATCGAGGACGACCTCGCCCGAGCCGAGCGCAGGCTGGCAGACGAGGCACTCGCCGATCATGTCGTGACCGTCGGGACGGACCGATTCTTGGCCGAGTGGCTCACCCAACCCTTCTTCGCCACGCTCGACGAGGAGACCGCCTGCCTACGGGAGCGTCGGCACAACACATCAGCAGGCCTGGCCAGCAGTCTTCGTCATGCAGGTGCCGGTGCTCAGCCGAGCCTGTGGCCACGGTTAGCTGAACTCGAGATGCCCGTGCTACTCGTCACTGGCGAGCTTGACGACAAGTTCCGCGGCATCGCTACCGCAATGACCGCAGCCATCGGACCCAATTCGACCCACGTCTTGGTCGCTGACGCTAGCCACACTGCCCATCTCGAACAATCAGCACAGTTCCTTTCGATCCTGCGTCGCTGGCTCGTTCACACCGCAGAAGAAGCACCAGAGCGCTGATGTCGCTCGACTCGATCCCGACGAGACCTGCACTCCACGGCTCGACCGCGTCCGAAGCAGTGGACGGGTCACGCCCCACCAGCCCTACAAATACAGCCCTGTGTCCCCACCGCCCCAGCCTTTGGCAGCAGCAAGCTCGGAGAGCAGCGCGGTGGTGATGGGTCCTTCACCAGCCTCTGCCACGGCGAGACGCAGCAGATGATGGAGATCGGCGCCTGAGGCGCCGTCTGTGATGCGGGCAATCGCAGAAGTGTCGACGTCATGATCGACCTTGGCCAACAGGGCGTCGAGGATGCGGCGCCGCATCGCAAGGTCGGGCAAGGTCAATGTCACCGTGAGGTGAACTCGTCCACTGTGCCGGGCGCTGGGGTCGAGCGCGCCCGGCTCGCTGGTCGTGAGCAGCGTGACGATCGGTGCCGGCGCATCCTGGGCCAGGTCGAGCGCGGTGAGGAACTGCGCGAGCGCAGTCGGCGCATCTGAGCCGCGAAGAGGGCCGGCGCCCTCTGCGTGCTCGATGATGACCAACGCTGGTGCAAGGTGGTGCAGGGCGGCATAAAGCTCGGCCAACGCGTCGCGGCTCGTGACGGGATCACAGAACACCACAGTTGCGACGCCCCTGGCTTCGGACGCCAACACCCGACACACTGCGGTCTTGCCTGTGCCCGACGGGCCGGTGATCAACACTCCCGTATGAGCACCGTAACCCAACGCAGCAAAGCGGGATCCCACTCCGAGGAACCGGTGGACGTGTCGGTCAAGTGCCTCCCAGGTCCCAGCCGGGAGGATGATCTGGTCTCGGTCGAGCGGTCGGTGGTCGAGCAAACGTATGGTGAGATTCCCGGAAGGTCCAGTGGCGCGCAGCACCTCGCCTCTGAACGGGTTGCCCTCACGGCGGCGCCGACCGAGGTCGGCCAGGACTTCGCCCGCCACGTCACGTCGTCCCGCGGGAGCGAACACGTCGAGCGTCGAGCCAAGCGGTGACAGTCCAATTCGGACCGCGATCCGCACCTCGGCGAGGAATCCCGCTTCAAAGCCGAACCAGCCAAGAAGCGGCACTGCGGTGGCGGGCCGCCGCGGATCAAGCGGAAACCATCGTGGTGGGCCGAATCCTTCGAGAGCCCCTTCAACAACGGGTGAGCGTGCGGTGTCGTCCACCGCACTCAACCCCCGCTCTGAGGACGACCCAACCTGGGATGCCGATGATCCCGACGCGGCCGAAAGTTCGTGTGCTGCAAGGTTGGTTCGCGCTCCGGCGTCCTGGGCTTGGTTCACCAGCGCCGCCAGCGCCGCTCCTGTGGGAAACAGGGTCCGGTCATCGAGCACCTCGGTGACGACAGCCAACGCATCGGGGCTGCTCGCACCCAGGAATGCAGCGATCGCACTCAGGGAGTCAGTCGGAGCATGGCCAAAATCAAAGCCCGCGCTCCACTCGGTCTCTTGCGAGCTGTCGATCGGTTCATCGCCACCGGCGTCCACCATGATCCCTCGCCGAATCCGGGTCTTTGACCTGTACGCGGGGCAACGCTACCGGAGGTTCACTAGCCGGGCACGATCAGACCAGCGGCGAACAGCACGCCGTAGAGAAGCTGCACCTGGCCGGTCTGACCCAAGACCGTGACAAGCGCAGCGCCCTTGGCGCCTTCGAGCACTGCGAGAACTGGCTTGCGAGCGAGGAGGACGACAACCAACGCCACCGCCGAAACTGGACGCCGGCCCAGTCCAGCGATGATCGGTGTCATGACGAAAGGCGTGGTCATCAGCACGGTGTAGAGCACTCGTGTTGAC
>JANZZE010000094.1 GCA_026419545.1 Acidimicrobiales bacterium | reverse complement strand
AGATGTGTATAAGAGACAGGCACAGGATGCCGACATCACCTCGCGGCGGCGAGCTCTTGGCCGGGCTGAGCCGCGCGTGCGGGCATGGCTAACGTGTGCAGTGTGAAGCGCCCAACCAAGTTCGAGGAATTCCGGTTCATCGGCGACCGTCGCACCCAGGTCGTCTACGATGTCGACAACATCGAAGACGAATCGATCATCAACGAATTGCTCGCCGCCGAATGGGTACCCGAGTTGGGTGGCCCTGCGTATACCTGTTTCGCGCCCGACACCCTGTTCGAAGCGCGCAACCGGGGCTACCAGCCCTACAGAGGGAACGGAAGCGGTAAAGCCGGTGTCGACCCCGATGGCGATGCGGCGGCCTGAACCAGACGAGCGCGCCAGCGCGTGGAAAAGCTCTTTGTGTCCGATGGCATTGAACTCGCGGGTCACTTGGCGAGACCGCGAGTCGGTCCCGGAAAGCTGACGCCTGGGCTCGTCATCTGCCACGGCTTTCCGTCCAGCGTCGAGGGAGGTCGGCTTTCGGCCCATTCATTTCCCGAACTCGCCGAGCGGATCGCGAACGAGTTGGGCTGGAGCGTGTTGGTCTTCACCTTCCGTGGTTGCGGAGATTCGGCTGGAGATTTCTCCCTGCGTGGATGGCTTCGGGACGTGCTCGCCGCGGTGGCATACTTGCGCGGTGTCGAGGGTGTCGCTGGCGTGTGGGTGGCGGGATTCGGAACCGGCGGAGCGCTCGCCATCTGCGCTGCTGCGCTCGACAGCGAAATCCGCGGTGTCGCAGCGATCGCGGCGCCAGCTGATTTCGACGACTGGGCGACGCATCCCCGTCGTTTGCTGCAGCATGCCCGAGACATGGGGATCATTTCGTCGGAGTCGTTCCCACCTTCGTTCGAACAGTGGGCTCGCGAGCTGAAAGAGATCCGGGCCATCGCGTGCGTTCAGCAGATGGAGGACCGGCCGCTACTGGTGATGCACGGATCCGAGGACGAGGCGGTACCGGTGTTCGATGCCCGTGTGATCGCAGACGCTCATGGCCTGGCTGACCTACGGATCATTGAGGGGGGTGCTCATCAGTTGCGTCACGATCCCCGAGCGGTGGCCACCTTGTTGGGTTGGTTGGATCGCCAGCCCCGCCCGCTCGGAAACGGCAAACGCCGAACTTGACACTCGCACTGGAGCTGACATCACAGCGGCCGACCGCTCGGTCGGAATGGTCAAGCGACGGTGAGAACCTCACCCATCCTTGCCCTTGCCTTGCGTCTTCATGAGCTTCTTGAATTCGCGGACCCGTTCGAGGGCGTCGGGACCGGTGATATCGGCAACGGACCTCGGTGTGTCATCGGAG
This sequence comes from Acidimicrobiales bacterium, assembly GCA_026419545.1. Lineage (GTDB taxonomy): Bacteria > Actinomycetota > Acidimicrobiia > Acidimicrobiales > Acidimicrobilacustridaceae > JANZZE01. Next base: position 10,939 of record JANZZE010000094.1, on the reverse strand, counting down.
AACGGTGCTGCGACCTGCTCCCACCCCTTGGGACGGATGCCGAGGCGCTTGGCCAGGACTGCCATGAAGATCTTGGCTTTCTCGTCGCCGAAACCGGGAAGCTCGCGCAGTCGGCGATACAACTCCTCGCCAGTCTTTGCGCTCTTCCAGATTGTCGACGTTTCGCCGCCGTAGCGGTCGACGATGGTTTGCGCCAGTGCATGCGTGCGTTTGGCCATGGATCCCGGGTAACGGTGCAGCGCTGGCTTCTCCCTGAACAGGGCCTCGAGGGCGTCGGGTTCCATCGCGGCAACGGTGGCAGCGTCGAGTGGTTTCCCGAGTCGCTCCTGCAACGTGTAGGGGCCGAGGAAAGCCCATTCCATCGGTATCTGCTGGTCGAGCAACATGCCGACCAACAACGCGAACGGGTTGGTCACGAGCAGCTGGTTCGCCTCGGGATTGTTGGTGACCGGGATTGACCTTGTCGCCATGGTCGCAGGCTATTCGCCGAGCGACGCCCAGCCTCTTCGGCGGCGAAACCGGATCGTGTTGCTGCCGCGTTGCGAATCTAGCGGGTACGGGGATCGGCGGCGTCGGCGTCGATGCCGTTGCGTTTGATGCAGTCGAGAACCAGTGAACGGTCGACGATGCCGTCGTTGGCCAACGCGGAGAGGACCGCCACCTGAACGTGGGCAGCGTCTGTCTCGAAGAACCGTCGTAGTGCCTCTCGGGTGTCGGACCGTCCGAAACCATCGGTGCCCAACGGAATGAACGGGCGTGGGCGACCCGAGTCCTCTGTTGGGACGAATCGAGCGATCTGGTCGGGAACGATTTTCATGAAGTCGGTGACGGCGACGATGGGGCCACGCGAGCTGCTGAGCCGCTCGGTGACGAGCGGTAACCGGGGATCTTCCTCTGGGTGAAGGCGGTTCCAGCGTTCAGTCGAGAGGGCCTCCTCCCGTAGCCGCTTGTACGAGGGTACGGACCACAACTCGGCGGCGATGCCGTAGTGGTCGGCAAGCTCGACTTGCGCCTGCCGGGCTGCGCCCTGTGCGCTGCCCGAGAACAAGATTGTTGCCGATGGGGCACCGGCGCCGAGGTCGGGGGCCGGACTCCAACGATAGATGCCATTGATGATGTCCTGCTGGGTGATCCCCTCGGGCATGGCCGGCATTGCGTAGTTCTCGTTGTAGAGCGTCAGGTAGAAAAACACGCGGTCACCAAGGCCGTCCTCCGCCGCCGCACCGAAGTACATGCGGTCGATACCGTGTTGGACGATCGCGGCGAGTTCGTAGGCAAACGCTGGGTCGTAGGCCTGGCAGTTGGGTACCGTTGACGCGAGGACGTGGCTGTGGCCGTCTTGGTGTTGGAGGCCCTCGCCGAGCAGCGTGGTACGCCCAGCCGTGGCACCGCAGAGAAATCCACGAGCCTGCGCATCGGCAGCTGCCCAGATCAGGTCTCCGACCCGTTGGAAGCCGAACATGGAGTAGAAGACGAAGAACGGGACCATCGGGACACCCCGGTTTGCATAGCTCGTGCCGGCCGCAGTCCAACTCGCGAGCGCGCCAGCTTCGGTGATGCCTTCCTCGAGGATCTGCCCGTCGGTCGCCTCCTTGTAGGCCAGGATGAGATCCGCGTCGACGGGTTCATACCGCTGACCCTGCGATGCGTAGATCTTGAATTCGCGGAACAACGCATCCATGCCGAAGGTGCGGGCTTCGTCGGGGATGATCGGCACCACCCGTTTCCCGAACTCACCGTCTCGTAGGAGGTTCCGGAGCAACCGGGTGAAAGCCATCGTTGTCGAAACCTCTTGGCCAGCGCTGCCCGCGTAGAGCTCGGTGAACGAGCCACTGCTCGGGTGAGCCAAGGGACGGCGGATGCCGATGATCCGGGAGGGGAGTGGACCGTCGAGCGCACGTCGGCGTTCCATCATGTATTGGTAGATGGGCGAATCTTCTGGTGGGCGGTAGTAGGGAGGTTCGCCGCTCTCAAGCGCTTCTTCGGGAATTTCCTCGTGAAGGTAGAGCCGTTCGCGGAGAAGCTTGAACTCCTCGAGGGTCATCTTCTTGATCTGGTGTGTCGCGTTGCGAGCCTCTACCTGGGGGCCGAGCGCCCAGCCCTTGATCGTCTTGGCCAGGATGACCGTTGGGGCCCCACGCTGTTCGGTCGCAGCGCGGTAGGCGGCGTACAGCTTTGTGTAGTCATGCCCACCGCGGGGCAGCGCACGCAGCTCGTCGTCGCTCAAATGCTCGACCATCTTGCGAAGTCGAGGGTCGGGCCCGAAGAAGTGTTCTCGGATGTAGGCACCGGATTCAGTGGCATAACGCTGGAACTCGCCGTCGACGGTGGTGTTCATCTTGTGCAGGAGCACGCCGTCGACGTCCCGCGCAAGGAGTTCGTCCCAGCGTGACCCCCAGATGACCTTGATGACGTTCCAGCCTGCGCCGCGAAACACCGACTCCAGCTCTTGAATGATCTTTCCGTTCCCACGGACCGGGCCATCGAGCCGCTGGAGATTGCAGTTGACCACCCAGATGAGATTGTCGAGCTGTTCCCTTGCGGCCAGCGAGATCGAGCCAAGCGTCTCAGGCTCGTCGCACTCGCCGTCTCCGAGGAAACACCACACGCGGGTCCCGCTCGTGTCATCGATGCGCCGGTTGCTCAGGTATTTCAGGAACCGCGCGTGATAAATCGAATTGATCGGGCCGAGGCCCATGGAAACGGTGGGATACTCCCAGAAGTCCGGCATCAGCCAGGGGTGGGGATAGCTGCTCAGACCGTGGCCGGGTTTGACCAATTCACGGCGGAAGTTGTCGAGCTGTTCCTCGTCGATGCGCCGTTCAAGGTAGGCGCGTGCATAGATGCCGGGCGCGGCATGGCCCTGGAAGTAGACGGCGTCACCTGGCAGACCGTCTTCTTTACCCCGGAAGAAGTGGTTGAAACCGACTTCGTACAGTGCGGCGCTCGAGGCGAACGTGGCGAGGTGACCTCCGATTCCGTCGGCATGCTTGTTGGCTTTCACCACCATCACGGCAGCGTTCCAGCGGATGTAGGCGCGGATCCGCTTCTCGAGATATTCATCGCCGGGGAACCATGGCTGCTCGCTCGTGGGGATCGTGTTGACGTATGGCGTGCTGACTTCGGCGGGGGTTCCAACTTGGCGTTCCCGGGCTCGCTCCGTGAGACGAGAGATCAGGAAACGGGCCCTGGTGCGGCCCTTGGCATCGATGACCGCGTCGAGCGAGTCGAGCCACTCGGCCGTTTCTTCGGGATCGGTGTCGGGAAGCTGATGGACGAAGGCGTCGAGGTACATACAGCGCTCCGGTTACGGGTCGTTGGGTTTCGTGCGTGGAACTCACGTTGGCTTGTCCCGCTCATGATGCCCTGTGATCGCGGTTACCCGCCGGTAGTCGCGGCTGTTCGTCCCGAAATCCCGACCCGAGTCGGAGGTTCACACCTCACCATGCCGGTGGAAGGCGAGGGGCGCTCACCGGACATATCCGGACCCGCCGGTGAGACACCGCGTCATCACCAGCTGTAACCGAAGTTAGCGGCGAGCCGCTGTGTTCCGAGTCGGACGGCGGTGAGCTGATCGGGCTGGAGGACTTCGCGCCACAGGTTCCTGCCGTCGAACAGTGGGAGCGACCGTTGCTATTCGCGGAAGTTGTCGTGGTCTGCGCGTACAGGTTCGGATTCGAGCCCGCTGGCTGCTAGTGCTTCGACTCTGGTCCGCACTTGAGGAAGCGCCTCGTGCACCTCACTCCCAACGAAGGATGCGAGCTCGGACATGAGCTGTTGGGGATCGGCGACGAGGTCCTCGTAACGCATGATCCGACACCGTCCGTCAGAGGCGACTCGTTTGAGGATTTCGCCGGCACGGCACCAACGGCTGACGGCTGCGTCAACGGTCCGTCCGCGACCGAGCATCGAAGCCACCACATCCCGAGGATCCCGGACGACACCGAGAATCTTGGCGTTCGGAAGCCATTGCCAGATGCGCTGGAGATGAAAGACCTGCTGCGGGGTTTTCTCGACGATCAGACTCGCGCCATCAGCTCGTGCCGCGGCTTCCCACTGGCGGAGAACCCGCTTGACTTCGAAGGAATAGCGCGGGAACTCGAACAACCGGCTTTCGTTCGGTATGACATGGGTGCCAGTCACGGCGTTGAACAAGTCGCGGATCACTGTGGTTCCGCTGTGACCACAACCAACGATGAAGAGGAAGTCCAACGAGGATGGGTAGGGCCGAACGCGTGGCTCCAAGCGAGCAGCGGGGACCCGCGCAGTTGTCCATATCCGTTCTTTGATTGATCGTGACCGACGTGCCACCGTTGCTGTCGACTCCCCAGCCCATGGCCGAATGGTGACCTTTAGGTTCTCACACCCGGGCTGGGGTTTCGCTCATGGTCGAATTCAGCAGACGGGAACGATCGGCCTGCTCACGCCGGTCATGACGGCAGTAGCATTGCCCGGATGCCTCAGCGTTTCTGGGTGGAAACCCTCGGCTGCCCGAAAAACCAGGTCGATTCGGAGAAGTTGGTGGGCCAGTTCGTTGCTGATGGGCTGACCGAGGCGCAGTGCCCAGAGGACGCCGATCTCGTGGTAGTCAACACCTGTGCCTTCATCGAGCCGGCACGGCAAGAGTCCATCGAGACGATACTTGCGCTGAGTGACGCTCGTCGTGAAGGTGCCCGCTTGGTCGTCACCGGGTGCCTCGCGCAGCGATACGGCGACGAATTGGCCGAAGCACTACCAGAGATCGACGCAGTTGCCGGCTTCGGGAGGGTCCCGGTGATGTTGAGCCCAGGGCGTGGTGGACCGTCGGTTCCACCACGGCTGGGTGGAATGGATCTGCTCGATCTTCCTCGTCCACCTGCCCGTGCTCCGTGGGCCTACGTCAAGGTTGCCGAGGGTTGTGATCGTCGGTGTGGGTTCTGCGCCATCCCATCATTCCGTGGTCCGCAGCGATCACGGTCGATCGATGACATCGTCGCGGAAGTTGAGTCGCTCGGGGTGCGAGAGGTGGTGCTCGTCGCGCAGGACCTCGCATCTTTCGGGCGCGACCAGGGCAAAGGGGAGCGCGCGATCGTGCCCTTGGTTCGTGCGGTCGCCGAACGGGTCGATTGGGTACGCCTGCTGTATCTCTACCCCAGTGAGCTTTCAGATGAACTCGTGGCAGCAGTGCTCGATACGGGTGTCCCCTACTTTGATTTGTCGCTCCAGCACGTGTCGGCGCCCTTGTTGCGACGCATGCGCCGCTGGGGTGACGCCGAGCGTTTCGTGGCGCGGATCGCAGAGATCCGGTCTGCCGAACCCGAGGCTGTGTTCAGGTCGAACTTCATCGTCGGGTACCCGGGTGAGACTGAGGAAGATCACGATCAGCTGCTGGAATTCCTCCGCGAGGTGCGGCTTGACTGGTGCGGTTTCTTTGCATATTCCGAGGAGCCAGGAACCTTTGCCGAGACACTTGAACCAAAGGTTCCAACCGAGCTGGTTACCGAGCGTTTGGCTGAGCTGAGCGAATTGCAGGACGAGATTTCCCGGTCGAAACGTGACGAATTGGTCGGCTCGACGGTCACAGCGTTGGTGGACGGTCCAGGACGAGCGAGAAGTCATCGCGAAGCACCCGAGATCGACGGCGTGATCGAGGTACCGGATTGGGTCGAGACCGGGAGTTTCGTCGAGGTCAGGATTACAGCGGCCGTGGGACCTGACCTCATCGGCATTCCGACGGGCGCCGCAGGCGGGTTACAGTGAGCGACGCGACGGTGTACGGGCCGTCGGCCCTGGCCACGCCGGCCAACGCGGTCACCGTGATCCGTTTACTCGTTGCCCCGTTCCTGTTCAGCCTCATGGTCAATGAGCAGGCGTCGTGGAAGGTATTCGTACTGTGGGTGATTCTCGCGGGTACTGACGGGGTTGATGGTTGGATCGCACGCCGAACTGGTACCACCCGGAGTGGAGCCTTTCTCGACCCGCTCGCTGACAAGGTGCTCGTGCTCGGGGCGATGTGCTCGTTGGCGGTCGTTGGCCGGTGGTCGTGGTTCCCGGTTGTCGTCATCGGTGGGCGTGAGCTCGGCATCAGCCTGTACCGGGTGTACTGGGGTCGCCGGGGTTTGGCAGTACCCGCTCGGGCCTCGGCCAAGGCCAAAACGTTGGTCCAAAGCTTGGCGGTTGGGTTCGCGGTCTGGCCCTGGTTTGCCGATGACCGATGGATTGCTGATTGGCTGCTGTTGACGTCCGTCGTGCTCGCCGTGGTAAGTGCTGCGCAGTATTTGCTCGATGGCAGCCGAGCCGCCACGGCGATGGAACCGATTTCTGGTGGCGCGGGTTAGCCTCCCGCGCCATGCGTTGTGAAGTTGTCGCCGTTGGCACCGAACTGCTGCTCGGCCAGATAGTCGATACCAACTCCGCCTACATCGGCGAACAGCTTGCGCTGGTGGGCATCGACTCATACTTCCAGACCAAGGTGGGGGACAACTGGGGCCGGATCAAGGAATGTCTTGAGCTCGCGCTCAGCCGCAGCGATGCCGTCATCGTGTGCGGCGGATTGGGGCCTACCCAAGATGACATCACGAGGGATGTGATCGCCGAAGTGATGGGCGTTGAGCTCCGCCGCGACCCGGAACTTGAAGCACGAATCCGGGCCATGTTTGGCGCTCGCGGTCGGTTCATGCCCGACAACAACCTGCGGCAGGCCGACGTCCCAGAGGGTGCCAAGGTCATGGACCAGATGCCCGGTACTGCTCCTGGATTGATTTGCCCCGTGGGTGACAAGGTCATCTACGCGGTCCCTGGCGTGCCGTGGGAGATGCGAGAGATGATCACTGGGTCGGTGATCCCCGACTTGAAACAACGCGCCGGGATCACCGGAGCGATCCGTAGCCGGGTTCTTCGGACCTGGGGGCAGAGCGAGTCCGGGCTCGCTGAGATGCTCGCCGGTTACCACGAGGACCTCGAACGCTCCGGGCGTTGCACGCTCGCTTTCCTGGCCAGTGGGGTCGAGGGCCTGAAAATCCGCCTGACGGCGAAGGCGGCAACGGCTGAAGAGGCTCATGCCATCTTGGACCGGGAGGTCGCAGTGGTGGCGGACGCGCTCGGCGATCTCGTCTTCAGCCTCGATGACGAACCGATGGAAAAGGTAGTACTCGATCTGTGCGAGTCCAGAGGGTTCAGCCTTGCCGTCGCGGAGTCGATGACCGGTGGGTTGATCTGCGAACGCATCACGTCCATCCCCGGGAGTTCCCGCGTGTTCAGGGGTGGGATCGTGAGCTACGCCAGTGACGTCAAGTCCGCGGTACTGGGGGTTCCCCAGGGACCGGTCGTCAGCGAGGATGCGGCCGTAGCCATGGCTCGGGGGGTCTGTGAACTCTTGAAGGCTGATGTCTCTGTTGCAGTAACCGGCGTGGCCGGGCCCGATGAACAAGAGGGCCAACCAGTGGGTACCGCGTGGCTCGCAACGTGTGTCGGAGGTGACGCTGGAGCCGTGCAGGTCCGACTTCCTGGCGATCGAGAGCGGATACGGCAGTTCGCCACGATTTCGGTGCTCAACCTGCTGCGATTGCGGCTCGCGCCTCGACGCTGAAGGATGAGGCGTGGCCCGGTTGTTCGTCGCTGTCTGGCCGCCAGCGCCGGTACTAGAGCAGCTCGAAGCACTCACTCGGCCGGTGATACCAGGAGTGCGCTATACCCGGCGCGACCAATGGCATGTCACGCTGAGGTTCTTGGGGGAGGTTGAGGTTGGGGATGTCGCCGCTGCTCTTGAGGAGTTCCACGCGCCTGCTGCGACCGCGGAACTAGGACCTGCGGTGCGTACGCTCGGGCGCCACGTGTTGTGCGTGCCGGTAAGTGGCCTGGATGAGCTGGCGTCGGCTGTCGTAACGGCGACCGCAGATATTGGCGAACCCCCAGGTCCGCGCCCGTTCTGTGGTCACGTGACCCTGGCACGCCTGGGTCGACGAGCACCGCATGAGATCGGCGGTGAGCGCATAGCGGCACGTTTCCTCGTGAGCGAGATCCATCTCGTGGAGAGCCTCCGCAGCGACGGTCGTGTCATCTATGCGACTCGCTTGACCATCTCGCTCGAGTGAGCGCCGTTCCAGCGCCGAGGTCGGCTGATCAGAAGTCCCGATCAGCCGACCCCACGCGCCGGGTAGGTGCGGTCAGGAGGCTCCGGAAGCCTGTTGGTCTGGAGGCAGGTCTCGGTCGAGCCGTAGAGCCGCGGAGTTCATGCAGTAGCGAAGTCCTGTAGGTGGTGGACCGTCGTCGAACACGTGGCCGAGGTGTGCGCCACAGGTGGCGCAGGTGACCTCGGTGCGAACCATGCCGTAGCTCGTGTCGACGGACGTCGCCACCGCGTTCTTGTCGACGGGGCAGGTGAAGCTTGGCCAGCCAGTACCGCTGTCGAATTTGTGTAGTGATGAATACAGGGGGGTGTCACAAACGATGCAGCGGTAGATGCCCTCGTCATGGCAATCCCAGTATTCGCCGGTGAAAGCTCGCTCGGTGCCGGCCTCCTGGGTGACGTGGTATTGCTCTGGGGTGAGGCGCTGGCGGAGCTCTTCGTCGGTCGGCTTGTTCCTGGCCTGCTGTGGTTCAGTACGGGCGGCAGTGGTTGTTGGCAGGTCGGTTCCTGGTACATCGGACATGTCGGTTCTCCTCTCCTTTGATTGCAACGATGCCAGGTGGGTGGGGGTTCCAGGCCATCTGGCGCCGGCAGTGGACGGTTGAAGCCGGCACGGGGCAAACCGGCAATGGGCGGGCAAAAGGTCCTTGCACGAACGTCAGTTCGCAATTACATTGCTGTTGTTCACCAAGGGATCTACCGCCCCTGGTCGGCTCAAGGGCCTGGTGCGGTGGGTCGGCGCGAGAGACTCGGCAAGACCACGCTGCACCAAGCCAACGGTGGCTCGCCGGTGAATGTCATACCCCCTCTTTAGGGTGGCTCCGAACCGATCGTTGCGGCAGTCAAAGCCCAGCCCACCAGGACAACGACGCGCAGCAACAGCGCACAGCACAGAGGGAGACACTTGTGGAGCGAGACAAGGCACTTGAGATGGCGTTGAGCCAGATCGAGAAGCAGTTCGGCAAGGGTTCGGTCATGAAGATGAGCGAGAAGGGCGTAGTGCCCATTGAAGCCATCTCGACCGGTGCCCTGGCCCTCGACATCGCACTTGGCATTGGAGGGGTGCCCAGGGGGCGCATCGTGGAGATCTACGGCCCCGAGTCATCGGGGAAGTCGACCTTGGCGATGCACATCGTAGCAGAAGCGCAGCGCAACGGAGGTATCTGCGCTTATATCGACGCTGAGCACGCAATGGATCCGATCTATGCCCAAGCGATCGGTGTCGACGTCGACGAACTCCTGATCAGCCAACCCGACACCGGTGAACAGGCTCTAGAGATCGCTGACATGTTGGTGCGTTCGGGTGCGATCGATGTGCTGGTCGTCGACTCCGTCGCAGCGCTGACGCCACGAGCCGAGATCGAGGGTGAGATGGGTGACAACCATGTCGGCCTACAGGCTCGTCTGATGTCTCAGGCGTTGCGCAAGCTCACGGGCACCCTGAACAAGACCAGCACGGTCTGCGTCTTTATCAATCAGCTTCGGGAGAAGATCGGCGTGATGTTCGGGTCACCGGAGACGACACCGGGTGGGCGGGCGCTCAAGTTCTATTCGTCGGTTCGCCTCGACATCCGTCGTATCGAGTCGATCAAGGACGGCGCCGAGGTCGTAGGTAGTCGTACCCGGGTGAAGGTGGTCAAGAACAAGCTGGCTGCCCCGTTCAAACAATGTGAGTTCGACATCATGTATGGCCGCGGTATCAGCCGTGAAGGCTCGCTGCTCGACGTCGGTGTCGAACTCGGCATCATCAAGAAATCCGGGGCGTGGTTCACCTATGAGGGTGAGCAGCTCGGGCAGGGCCGGGAGAACGCCAAGAACTTCCTGACAGCGAACCCGGAAATCATGGTCGAGATCTCCGAGCGCGTACGCACCGAGGTGGGAATTGGGGCGAGCGATGACGTCACCGAGCTCGACGACGAACCGATCGCGCTCGAAGATTGATGACCTGCCAGCTACCTCCCCTGCGGGAACCCGCCTTGAGCCGGTACTTCACACCGGCAGGCGGGTTCCGGCCGGGGTCGGTGCCGCTAGAGTCCTGAGCCCGTGCAGCTGTTAGTCCTCGGCGTCGGCAGTTTCGTGGTAGCCGTAGTGACCTGGCTTGCTGTTTCGTGGTGGAGGCGGCGGAACTCGCTAGAGCCGTAACCTGTTGTCTGTGTCAGGTAGGTACGTGATCCGCACCTTCGGGTGCCAGATGAACGAGCACGACTCAGAACGCATTGCCGGGCTTTTGGAAGCCGACGGCATGCGTCCGGCGTCCGATCTCGACGACGCCGATGTGGTGGTCCTGAACACGTGCTGCATCCGAGAGAATGCAGACAACAAGCTGTACGGCGCCCTTGGGCATCTCAAAACGCTGAAGGCGGCCCGCCCGGACCTCGAGATCTTGGTGGGTGGGTGCCTGGCTCAAAAAGACCGCGACGCTATCCGCGAGCGGGCCCCGCACGTGGACGTCGTGTTCGGTACCCACAACGTGCACCGAGCTGTCGAACTGCTGCATCAGGCACGAACAGGTGGTCCGGTCGTAGAGATCTGGGACGAGCCACTCAGCGAAGCTGAAGCGTTTCCTTCTGCCTTGCCGGTTCGGCGGGAAGTCGATTGGGCGGCCTGGGTCACGATTCAGGTCGGCTGCGACAACTCATGTGCGTTCTGCATCGTGCCGTCTGTCCGAGGCCGAGAAATCAGTCGGGCCTTTGGGGAGATCATCCAAGAGGTGGAGCGGTTAGCAGCTGACGGCGTCATCGAGGTGACGCTGCTCGGGCAGAACGTGAACTCCTACGGCCGGGATATCACCACTCCTGTCTCTTATACACATCTGACGCTGCCGACGAGCGA
>JANZZE010000009.1 GCA_026419545.1 Acidimicrobiales bacterium | reverse complement strand
CTGTTGGGTAGCAAGGACTTCCAGGGCACCGGTCGCTATCTCCTCGCCGCGTTCCCGGTGTTCTTTGTCGTCGGCCGCGTGCTGGAGAGCCGACCACGCCTGCGAACTGCGGTCTGGGTCGTCAGTGCTTTGTTTTTGATTCTCTGGACCTCCGCTTATGCCCGCGGCTACTACGTGGCTTGATTTGGTTGAGAAGGTGGCCGCGAGCCACCGGATCGGCGATGATCTAGGCCGTGGCGACCTTCGAGAGCATGACGGTCCTCTTCCCGGCATGGAACGAAGAGGCCACCATCGAGCGTGCAGTACAGGCCGCACGTGAGGCGTGTGATGACCTCGTACTCGAAGGCGAGATCGGCACGTATGAGATCCTCATTATCGACGACGCGTCGACCGATGCCACCGGTGCCATTTCTGACAAGCTCGCCGCGGCTGACGAGCGGGTCCGGGTGGTTCACCATGACCGGAACCGCAAGCTCGGCGGCAGCCTCAAGACGGGCTTCGCTGAAGCGACTGGTGAGCTGATCCTGTACACCGATGCGGATCTGCCGTTCGACATGGCAGAAGTAGCCAAGGCCGTTCGACTCTTGCGCATCTACGAAGCCGACCTGGTCAGCGCCTATCGGTTCGACCGCACCGGGGAGGGGCTGCGTCGCCTCATCTATTCGTTCGCGTACAACAACCTGGTGAGAGCCACGTTCAAACTGCGAGTACGCGACGTGAACTTTGCGTTCAAGCTCGTGCGCCGTCACGTGTTCGACTACGTGCAGCTGCAGAGTGAAGGTTCGTTCATTGATGCAGAGCTACTGATCAAAGCGCAGAGGTTGGGGTTCCACATCGTGCAGTTCGGCGTCGACTACTTTCCGCGAACCCGCGGCATTTCCACCCTTTCGTCCAATTCGGTGATCCTTACGATCCTGCGGGAAGCGTTCTCCCTTCGGCGTGACCTGCTATCGGTTGAGCCACTCAGTGATGAGGCGCTGAGTCGGATCCGCCGGCGGAGTTCGTGATGGGCAACTTTGGCGTCAAGCGGTTCCCGATACGTGTCGTCGACCGATGTGAGGTAATCGAGGTCGTATGACGGATAACGCCGTCTCCCGCAAGCTCTTGATTGTCAATGCCGACGATTACGGGCTCACCGTTGGCGTCTCCCGCGCCATCTTGCATGCACATCGGGCGGGCGTGGTGACCTCGACATCCGTGCTCACCCTGGCGCCAGGATTCGAGAAGACGGCGCACTGGTTGCATGACGCACCCGAACTCGGTGTCGGCGCCCATCTCGCAGCTGTGGGGGAGGATCCTCCGCTTCTGTCGGCCCGAGAGGTGCCGACACTTGTTGACAAGAAGGGCAAACTGTGGCTTTCGTGGCGCCAGTTCCTGCCACGTGCCGCCGCGGGGCGTATCGATCCAGACGACTTGCGCCGAGAGTTCGCGGCGCAGCTCCAGAAACTCGACGACGCCGGTCTCCGAATCGATCATCTCGACACTCACCAGAACCTTCACCTCTGGCCGATGGTCCGGGACGTTGTATTCGAACTGGGGGAGCAACGCGGGATCCGAGCCGTTCGCGTCACCCGGTCGGCAGCTCGTACCGGAGTGGGTCTCGTCGTGTCCCGGTTGGCCCGTGATCTCGAGCGGCATGCCAATCGGCGCGGTTGGGTTTACCCCGAAGCATCCACCGGACTCGACGAGGCTGGAAATCTCGAGTTGGCGGCCATGCTCGCTGCGATCGGACGTCTCGCCGCGACGGGTGCCCGGTCAGCTGAGCTGGCAACGCACCCGGGCGAACATGGTGATCCGGACCTGGTGCGCTACGAGTGGGAGTATCGGTGGGCTTACGAACTCGACGCGTTGTGCCGGGCTTCGGTCCGTCATGCCATCGAGGATCTTGGTTTTGAGTTGGCCACGTTCGCTGACCTGGCTGAGGTCTGACCTTTCGTGCATCCCCCGCGCTCTGACATCGCTCGACGTACGCTGGGGCTTTATGCCGACGCGCCGCGGGCCGACCGATTTCACGTTTGGTTCCGCTGGCTCACTTGTCCATTCCCGGCTGTCGAGCGTCAATTGCCGCGCCGGGGCACGATCTTGGAGGTCGGTTGCGGCCACGGTGTGTTTTCGTGCTTCGCTGCCCTGGCCAGTTCGGGTCGGCGAGTCACCGGGGTCGACATCGACTGCGACAAGATCTCGATGGCAAATGCGGCCGTGGACCGTGCTGGGGGGAGCCAACCGCTGGCCGAGTTCTGGTGCCTTCCGCTCGCCGAGCTTGATCCGGATCGGCGATTTGATGCCGTGGTCATAATCGACGTGCTGTATCTGCTGTCCTCGGACGCCAGGACACAGCTCTTAGCCGAGGCGATCCGACGTTTGGAGCCGGGTGGCACTCTCGTGGTGAAGGAAGCTGATCGGCGCCCTCGTTGGAAGGCAGCGGTGACTGTCACCCAGGAACTGGTGTCGACCCGGGTGTTGCGCATCACCGAAGGAGAAAGAGTCGAGTTCGCCCCGTCGGACGAGTTCGACAGGCAACTACGAGACGCCGGCCTCGTCACGACTGTGATCAGGGCTGATCGAGGCTACGTTCATCCGCATGTCGTCATCGTTGGCCATCGCCGCTGAACGCGCGAATCAGCCCGCGGAGGACTACTTCGACCTGATGGCCGAGGTGGCAGCAACCCACTGGTGGTATCGCGGGCGCAGAGATTGGCTCGCTCAGGAACTCGGCCCGTACCTCACCTCGGGCGCTGTTGCCGTCGACGTGGGGTGCGGAACAGCCGAGTCAGTCGAAACCCTACGATCGCTCGGTGCGGCGGCAGTCGTAGGCACCGACGTTTCTCTGCAAGCGCTCGGCCATGCTCGGCGTCGTGACCCGGCGCCGCCGGTGCTCGAGGCAGCGGCCGAGAACCTTCCGTTCGCGAATGGCGTTGCAGACGTAGTCACGTCGATGGACGTGATCGAACATCTCGACGACGACGTAGTTGCGCTACGTGAATACCGCCGGGTGTTACGGCCAGGCGGCATCCTGTTCGTCACCGTGCCCGCGTACCAATTCCTGTGGAGCGCCCACGACGTGCGGGCCGCACACCGTCGCCGTTACCGGTCACAGCAGCTTCGTCGTTCGGTGGAGGCTGCGGGATTCGTGGTCGAGCGGATTGGCTACTACTACTCGTTCCTCGTGCCCCCGGCGGTGTTGCTTCGGCGTACGCCGCTGCGTCGGCTGGTGAAGGACACCGACGAGGAAACCAGCGCGGCACACCCCGGGATGGACCGGCTGTTGTACCTGTTGGCGTCAGCAGAGCGTTGCTGGGTCCGTCGGACCGGCATCAGACCGCCGTTCGGACTGTCGATCCTCTGCTTGGCTTCGAAGCCGGCCTGACCTCGTTGGGTTCTCCGCTCCGGAGAAGACACAAGTGTTGCGGGAAACCGCTGCGTCGCTTGGAAGCCGGTTTGGCCGCTACGGTTCGTCTATGCCGTCCCCCCGAAGTGCGCTGCGACCGGCCGTTGCCGGGATCGCGGTCGCCGCTGCGATGGGTGGAGCGGCGGTGATTGCCAAACAGCTCTCAGATGAGGACACCCGTGAACGCTTCCGGCGGCAGCGGCGGGTGTGGAGGCTCACTGCCCGCCGGGCAGCCCATTGGGTTTCGATCAAAGTGTGGGGCGCCCGGCTCGATGCCGAGCGCCGCGCCGAGCTCGAAGAACAGTTTGCGATCAAGACGGCGGAAGACGTCGCAAAAGAGCTCGGCAACATGAAAGGCGCCATCATGAAACTCGGGCAGATGGTGTCGTTCATTGCTGACGGTCTCCCCGACCAAGCACGTCTGGCGCTTGCCACCCTGCAACAGGATGTGCCCCCGATGGCCCCGAGCTTGGCCGAACAAGTGATACGAGAACAGTTGGGGTCTGATCCTGAACGGTTGTTCCTTGACTGGGATTCGGTCCCAGTTGCGGCCGCGTCGATCGGTCAGGTTCACAAAGCGGTGCTGCACGACGGTCGAGAAGTCGCGGTGAAGGTGCAATACCCAGGGGTGGGCAAAGCCATCAAGCACGACCTCGACAACGCCGAGATGCTCTACGCCATGTTCTCGGCGGTGGCATTGAAGGGACTCGACGTGCATGCGCTCGTGGACGAATTGCGAGCCCGTATGTACGACGAGTTGGACTACACCCTCGAAGCCGGGTGCCAGACCGAATTCTGGGAGCGATACAAGGATCACCCATTCATCCGTATCCCGAAAGTCGTCCCCGAGATGTCGACCGAGAAGGTTCTCACCACTGAATGGGTCGACGGGACCAGCTGGACGGACTTCGAGGCAAACGCGACCTACGAGCAGCGTCAGCGGGCTGCTGAAGTGGTGTTCCGGTTCGCGCAAGGTTCAGTGCACGAACACCGCGTGTTCAACGGCGACCCTCATCCGGGCAACTACCGCTTCCATCCCGATGGCTCGGTCACGTTCCTCGATTTCGGATTGGTCAAGCGGTGGTCTACCGACGAGTTCGACAAGCTCATACCGATCCTCGACCTGATCATCGACAGAAAGGTCGGGCCGACGGTGCGGGCGATGGAAGAGGTCGGTTTCCTCATGAGGGACCACGGGCTCGACGACGAACATGTCTTCGAGGCGATCAGCGCGCCGTATCGCGCCTACATGGTGGAAGAGTTCACCTTTACCCGTAGTTACACCGCAGAGGCTTTGCAGAACGTCATGGACCTGCAAGGCCCCTACGCCGACGTCATCCGCTGTCTCAACATGCCCCCGTCGTTCGTCATCCTCGACCGAGTCGTGTGGGGTGTGAGCGCGCTGCTTGGCCGCCTCGAGGCGCACAATCGGTGGCGAGGCATCCTCGATGAGTATCGCCACGGTGGTCCCCCAGCGACCGAACTGGGCGAGTTGGAACAGGACTGGAAGGCCCGCCGCGGCTTGCTCTGACCTGACGGCTGCTTTCGTCCCCGAGTTGAACGGTGTGACGCACCCATCAGCTGTAGGAGTTCGTCGCTCCGTCTTGGGGTGTTGTGCACCCCTCGGTTCCGGTATGGTCGTCAACGAGTCGGATTCTTTCTCCGAGCACGACCCGGTTGCCGTGATGAGCCACCCAACGACCTTCGAGGTTCGCCAGCCGGGTGGGCGTAAGTCCGTGATGTCGTTCGAGGTTGTAGATGACCCCGCCGTGGGTGACCACGAGGATCTCGGCGCCGCAATAGGTTCGCTCAATCGCGTCGAGTGCTTCAGATGACCTTTCCAAGAGCAGCTCGTCTGGCTCCCATCCGGGTGGCCGTCGTCCATCGTCGAGGTAGCCGGGAAACGTCGCTTCGATCTGCTCACGGGTGAGACCGGACCACGCCCCTACGTCTCGCTCGCGCAATCGGGGTTCGACTATTACCGGGCCAACGCCGAGTAGCTCAGCGATGACGTGCGCGGTGCGCAGAGCGCGGGACAGGTCGGAGGACACGATCACATCGATCGCCCCGAGTCGATCTGCCGCTAGTGCCGCCTGCCGTCGGCCCATCGGTGACAGCGGCGGATCTGCTTGTCCCTGCCAACGCCCGAGCGCGTTCCATTCGCTTTCGCCGTGACGAGCGAGCAGCATCCGAGTCAGATGCGACACGTCTGTTCCGCCTCGTCGGTCGCGACGGCCAGGTTCGCCTGCGTGCACCCGCACGGTTTGCGACGGTCGACCAGAGCGCACGAGTTGTCCGTCGAAACGGACGCGTATGGCGGGGTGTGAGGCTGGCGGATCGAGTGGTTAACCATGGCGTCGTCACCTTAGGAGCTGCGCACTAGGTTTTTCACCGATGGCGACCCTGCGGCTCTTCGCGTCGGCGCGCGAGGCGGCCGGTACCGGCCGCGACACGCTGCCCGGCCGGACCGTCGGTGAAGTGCTCGATGCGGCACGGTCCCGCTATGGCGAAGCGTTCTCCGATGTGCTTGCCACGTGCAAGATTTGGGTGAACGGCGAACCAGCCGATCTCAGCACCAGCGTGGGGCCGAATGATGAAATTGGGATCTTGCCTCCCGTTTCAGGCGGGATGGCCTAACGGTGGAGCAAGGCGCGCTCGACACGCCGCGTCCTGCGGGGTTGCTGACCGGGACGGTGAATGACGAAGCGAACCGGACCCAAGCCGGAGATCGTCACGGCGTCCGAGCGGCCATGAAGAACACCGGGGCCATCGCCGTTTCGCGGCGCGGCGAAGCCCGAAAGGCAAATCCGGGCAGAAGCGCCCGTCCTCCAACCAGAGGCAAGGCGGGCCGGCCTGAGCGACTGCCGGCCGAGTGGGTTGAGCGCGTTTTTGGCCGGGACGAACTCAAGCTCGCCCGCGTGATCGTCGGATTCGCTTGGTTCCTGATCGAGCTTGGCTGCTTTTACGGCGGGCTGGTGTGGCTGGGAGCGGTGTTTGCCCTTGTCGCCGCAGTTGGCGCGCTGCAGACCTGTAGAGAATGGAGACGTGTTGGCAGCCAGCCCAACCGGTTCGTCGCTGCCTTGGGGGCGGGGGGTATGCCGCTCGCTGCGGGCTGGGGGATCGCGTTGTGCGGGCTCGTACTGTTGGCGCTCCCGGTCGCGGCGGTGGCAGCGGCGTTGCTTCGTCGACGGCGGCGTACCCCACTGCTCGCTGCAGCTGGCGCCACCGTGCGGTCTTCAGCGCTGATAGGGCTGGCTGCAGCCGCGCCGGTGCTCGTGTTCCGAGTCAGCGACGTGGGCGCCCTCCTGCTGATCGTCCTCATCAGCGGGTACGACCTGGGGCGCTACCTTGTGGGCGCGGGATCCTCCAGTCCCCTGGCTGGGCCCATTGCTGGGATCGTCGTGGCGGGAGTGCTCACCTTTTCGGTGTCGGTTGCGGTCGAGATCTTCGAGATGAAACCGTTTGCCGATGCTGGTCACGCCTGGGTTTTCGGCGGTGTAGTTGCCTTCACCGCTCCGTTGGGCGAATTGGTCGGCTCAATGGTCTTGCCCCACGCCAGCGCGCCAGCCCCAGCGTTGCGCCGGCTTGATTCCCTGATGCTCGCCGGTCCGGCGTGGTTGTTTTTGCTCTGGAACTACCTGGGTGTGAGCTGAGTAGGCTGAGGCTGATCATGACTGACCACGGCCGGTTGCTGAGCGATGGCTACCTCGACGGGATCGAATCCCGTTCGATGGCCGAGCTGCGGGCAATGCGCGCGGAGTGTGTCGAGGCAGAAACCGGACTCTCGTACCTGCGCCGCCTGGTGCAAGGCGCCCTCGACATCATTCACAACGAACTCGAGCGGCGCGCTGCTGGAAGTCACGCCGGTGATCTGGCCACGCTCGTCGCGGAGTTGCCCGATGCTCTCGGTGTGGAGCAGCGCCCAGCGGTTGCTGGTCGCCTACCTCGGACCTTGGAGCCGACTGAGGTCGATCCCGAACTGGCTGCAGAACTCGGGCAGCTCGTCTCGGCCGGGCGCACGGCTCGGCTCCCCGAGATGACCGATGAGGAGCTCCGAGCATTCGCCGACGAATTGAAAGCCTTCGAGTCAAAGGTGTCGGAGCGGCGACGACGCTTCTTCAAGATCATCGACGCACTCCAAGGCGAGATTGCCCGTCGCTATCAGATCGGTGAGGCGAGTGTCGAGAGCCTGCTCGAAGGCTGACCGTCGCGCCGATTAAAGCCTCGGGCGCGGAACTCCGTAACGTTTGGTGTATGAGCGAGCTGGAGCAGCGCTGGCGAGAACTCGGGGAGTTCATACGTGAGCAGCGCCGCATCGGACACCTCTCGTTACGCAAGCTGTCGGAGATGGCGGGGATTTCGAATCCGTATCTCAGCCAGATCGAACGGGGCTTGCGCAAGCCCTCGGCTGAGATCCTCCAACAGATTGCTCGATCGTTGCAGATCTCGGCCGAGACACTGTATGTACGCGCTGGCATCCTCGAAGAACGCGATACCGAGTTTGATCTGGTGGCTGAGATCAAACGCGACCCGTACCTCAACGAAGAGCAGAAGAAGACCCTTGTCCACATCTACGAGTCCTTCCGGGCCCAACAGCGGGCGCGAGGCCAAGCCGAGCCTCGGGAAGGAAACGGTCGCC
This sequence comes from Acidimicrobiales bacterium, assembly GCA_026419545.1. GTDB lineage: Bacteria > Actinomycetota > Acidimicrobiia > Acidimicrobiales > Acidimicrobilacustridaceae > JANZZE01. The sequence continues at coordinate 27,089 of JANZZE010000009.1, read as the reverse complement.
GTCCCTCCCGCGAGCCCGCGGAGGATCAGCGCCCGCAAACCACTGATGATGATCGTCGAGACGACCCCCGCGCCGCTGGAATAGTCGGCGGTGAGGGCGCAGACGGGAATCGTCGCGGCGAGGTCGAGTCGGCTGAGGAATCTCTCGCTTGATTGTGACGTTACGGTCGACCGTGCGCAGTCTCGCCGTCATCTCCATGCATACCTCTCCGCTCGTCCTGCCCGGCTCTGGTGACAGTGGCGGGATGAATGTGTACGTGCGGGAGCTGGTGTCCGGGCTTGCGCAGGCCGGTGTGGAGTCGACGGTTTACGTGAGGCGTTGGCGCACTGACCTTCCGACCGAGGTCGAGGTCGAGCCGGGGTTTCGGGTCGTGCACGTCGATGCCGGTCGGCCCGAGTTGGCAAAGCACGAGCTCTATGACATCGCGGACGAATTTGCCGAAGGGATTGCCCATCGGTTCGCGAGTGGTGAAGACGTGGATGCTCTTCACGCCAACTATTGGTTGTCCGGTGTCGTTGGCCACCGGCTCAAGCACGAGTTCGGTCTCCCGCTCGTCTCCACCTTCCACACGCTCGCCCGGGTGAAAGCCATCAGCGGTGAACGCGAGCCGCGGCGACGCGACGAAGCCGAAGCGGAGGTCATCGGGTGCTCGGATGTCATCCTGGCATCGTGCGAAACCGAGGCGGCGCAACTCGTCGAGCACTACGGCGCGCGACCAGAGCGCATCGAGATCGTGCCGCCGGGCGTGGACCATGCATTCTTCTCGCCTGGCGATCGTCGGGGCGCCCGTCGAGCACTGGGGCTCGGCGATCACCCCGTGCTGTTGTTCGTCGGGCGGATACAACCCTTGAAGGGTCTGCCGGTCGCGATCAAGACCTTGGCGCTGCTCGAGGACTGGTCCGATGCACATCTGTTGGTCGTGGGTGGACCGAGCGGGCCGGCTGGTCACGGTGAGCTCGAGCTGGCCTACCGTCTGGTTCGCGGACTCGGCCTTGTCGATCGCGTGCGGTTCGTCGAGCCTCAGCCGCACCATCTGTTGTCTACCTACTACCGGGCCGCCGACGTGTGCCTGGTGCCGAGCCGAAGCGAATCGTTCGGCTTGGTGGCGCTGGAGGCAGCGGCCTGCGGTACACCAGTGGTTGCAGCCAACGTGGGCGGTTTGACCACGCTCGTCGATCACGGCGTGACCGGGTTCTTGGTCGAGGAGCGCGACCCCGAGGCCTTTGCCAGGTACGTCAGGGAGATCCTCGTATCGCCTTCGCTGGCCGACGCGCTGGGCGCTGAAGCGACGCGACGCTCGCGTCGGTATACCTGGTCGACTACCGCCGGACGCCTGAGGCGCATCTATTCGGATCTGACCGTCCGTCGTCTCGTGAGCTGCGCGTGAGTTGATTGCGCCATGATCGACGACGATTGCTTACCCGACGATGAACTCGAGCTGATCGAGGAAGTGGTCGATTCGTGGCTCCGCGCGCAGCTCGAGTCCAATCCAGTCATCGACGCAGTCGAGCGTGGTGAGCCCGGTCAACGACGGTGGTATGTGCGTGTCCGGGGGGAGGAGAAGGACGTCTACTCGATCTGGTACACGCTCGGGCAGCGGACCCTGCACTACGAGACCTACTTCCTGCCTGCGCCCGAAGAGAACCATGGGGCCTTCTACGAGCACTTGTTGCGCCGAAACCTGAAGCTGTACGGGGTCCATTTCGCAATGGGGGTCGAGGACGCAGTGTTTCTCGTCGGCCAGCTCGCAGCCCGAGCGGTCGACGAGCGTGAGCTCGACCGGGTCCTCGGGACCATCTATGCCACGGTTGAACAGTGCTTCCGCCCGGCGTTGCGAATCGGATTCGCGAGCCGGTTCCGCCACTGAAGGTCTTTTCATTGTATTTCATTCATTGTCTTTGTAATCTGTTGAACGGTCCGGGTTCGCCAGAGACTGGGCGGTCCGTTTGGGGAAGCGGGTCCCCGCCATGAGCGAACCTGGGCCGATATCTCCATATGGGGAACGACGGAGTGGACGATCAACGGTCGGGGCTGGTTCTCCACCGCTGGCGTTCATCTTCTCGATCACCGTCACTGGGATTCTCGCGAACACGCTCGTCACCGCGCCGTTGCCGGACATCCTGAGTCACTTCGGTCAGCCCGACACCATGGCCGGGTGGGTGACTGCTGCAGCAACCCTGCCCGGCATCCTCATGGCGCCGGTCATTGGGGTCCTCGCCGACCGGTTCGGGCGGCGCCGGGTTCTCGTTCCGTGCCTAATCATCTTCGGCATCTTCGGGGTTGCCGCCGCATTCTCCCCGAGTTTCCCCGTGCTGCTCGCCTGCCGGTTCGGTCAGGGCTTCGGCTCGGCCGGGCTCATCAATCTCGCAGTTGTGTTGATCGGCGACTACTGGGACGGCGTCCAACGCGCACGGCTTCTTGGGTTCAACGCCGCGGTACTCACGGTTTCGGTTGCCATCCTGCCGGCGGTGGGAGGTTGGCTGGACCAGTGGGGTGGGTGGCGATGGGCGTTCGCGCCGTTCGCGTTTGCGCTTGTCACGGCGGCGGCGGCGGCGATCCTGGTGCCGGACTTCGAGCCCCCGGAATCACCACACCTGCTTCAGCAGATCCGCTCATCATTGGCGGTGTTGCGACAACCATTGGTCGCCACTGCCATTGTGGGTGGTTTCGTGCTCTTCGCCCTGATCTTCGGCTTGTTCCTCACCGTTATGCCGATCCTGCTGGAGGAGACTTATCGATTAGCCCCTGGTGCCCGGGGCATCGTCTTTGCCGTCCCAGCCCTCGGCTCAACGTTTGCTGCGCTGATGCTCGGGCGCACCCGGGCTCGTCTCGGTGCTCGCTACCTGTTGATAGCGGGCTTCGTTCTTCTCGCCTGCGGCTTCTGGCTGATCGGGGCCGCCGGTTCTTTGCTGCTGGTCTGCGTCGGTGCCTTCGTGTACGGCCTTGGTGAAGGGTCGACGATCCCGACGATCCAAGATCTCGTCGCGGGAGGATCGCCACCGCCCCAGCGTGGAGCAGTGGTGGCACTCTGGGTCGGTGCGGCGAGGGCCGGGCAAACTACTGGGCCGCTTCTGGCTGCATCCGCGCTCGGAGGTTTGACGCCGAGCGCGGTGTTCCTGATCGGTGCCGTCGTCGCGACCGTGCTGTTTGTGGTCCAGCTCACGTCGCCGCCCCGCTGGTATGACGTCTTGGGGCACTGAGCGATCCGGCGAGCTGCACGCAAGGAACAATTCAGGCAACGGATAGCGAAGACGAAGCCACTACCGTCTCGGGTCATGGTGAAGCTGCAGGTGATCGGCGGAGGTCGGATGGGCGAGGCGCTCGTGGCCGGTCTTGTCGACTCGGGCTGGGCGTCCGCATCCGAACTGTGTGTTGTCGAAAAGCTCGGGAGCCGCCGCGACCAACTCGCGACCGCTATTCGCGGCCTCGTGGTAACCGCCGAGCCGACGGTTGCCGAAGGGCATGTCATTGCGGTCAAACCTGGTGATGTCGCTTCGGTGTGCCGGGGGCTCGTAGAGCTCGGCGTGGCGGGTAGCCGCGTGCTGTCGATCGCGGCGGGGGTCACGATCGCGACCTTGGAGACGCATCTCGGCGACGGTGTTCCGGTGATCAGAGCGATGCCCAACACCCCCGCGCTGATTGGTGCGGGAGCCGCCGCTATAGCAGCTGGGACCGCAGCGGGTGAACAAGATCTCGAGTGGGCCGAGTCCGTGCTCGGCGCGGTCGGCGTTGTCGTGCGGGTCGACGAACCTCTCCTCGATGCGGTGACCGGCCTGTCCGGTTCAGGTCCGGCGTATGTGTTCTTGGTTGCCGAAGCCTTGGTTGAGGCGGGCGTATTCGTAGGGCTGCCCCGCGACGTCAGCGAAGCCCTGGCGGTGCAGACCGTGCTTGGTTCTGCCCGGATGCTGGCCGAAACTGGCGAGTCAGCAACGGCGCTCAGGGCCAATGTCACCTCCCCTGGCGGGACGACAGCGGCGGGCCTGTATGCCCTCGAAGCGGCGGGAATGCGGGCTGCCCTCCTCGCCGCGGTGAAGGCGGCGGCCGATCGTTCGCGTGAACTCGGTCAGTGACCAGAGCCCAGTTCTTATATTGAATACGATATATTCTGGCTATGTACGGTCAGTTCCTACGAAGGGTTCGGGAGTCACGTGGTCTCACCCAGGCGGAGCTGAGCGAGATCTCGGGAGTAAGCCAACCCAACATCTCCGCATTCGAGAACGATCGCCGGACTCCGACGATTGACACGCTGAACCGACTCCTGGTGGCTTGCGGTTACGAGCTGGCAGCAGTCGCGGGGCGTCGCATGATCGTTGCTCCGTTGCCGCGTGCTGGTTGGTTCCCCGACGAAACGCTCCCGCTGCCGCTTCCGGATGACCCGCCGGACGAACGCTCGGTCATCGGTCCCAACTCGTCGTTGGAGGACCGGGTCAAGGCGATCACCGCTGTTCTCGAGGCCTCGTTGCCGTGACGAGCCTTGTCGAGGCGATCTTGGCGGTTGATGCCGACTTCGACCGGGCACAGCTCGGGCACGCGTTTGGTGGAGCGCTTGCGTTGGGTTATGTCGCTGAACCCCGTGGGACCGTCGACATTGACGTAAACGTGTTCGTCCCACCCGAACAGTTCCTGAGAGTCGTCGACGCGTTGGCGCCGAGCGGATGGACCTTGGAATCGCCTGAACAGATAGCGGTTCCCGCTGCGGGAATTCGTTTCGTCCGTACCGGCGATCCTGTCGTGGTCGACGTCTTTGTCTCACTCGACGACTCGTATGCAGAGGTTGAGCAACGCATTGTCCGCGTTCCCTTTGGGCCTGAGAAGCGTATGGTCCCGATTCTCTCCGCAGAAGACCTTGTGGTGTTCAAATTGTCCTTTGGCCGAGACAAAGATTGGGTTGATCTCCGCAGTATCGCCGAGGCACGACCCGGTCTTGATCTGGAGTACGTTGAGCGTCGGCTATTGCTGCTCCGAGGTCCTCGGATGCACCCTCGGCTTGCGAGGATGCGGGCACTGGTACGGGCAGCAACCGAGCGCCGAGGTTCCTAATGGGGGTGACTCCTTGGCTGTTGCCTCGGACTCTGGCGCTGCAGGACGGTGGTCCATGGGAGGCCGTCACGAGATCGACGCCTGACGGTCCCGGTTGGACCGGCACTTTCGGCATACCGCAATCGGCCTGTAATGTTCGCCCCGTGGCAGGAGAGGGGCGCGAGGGGCCCGAGGGGGACAGGCCGACGACTCGGTCGCGTCTGCTGACCGTGGCCGAGGTCGCGGCCATCATGCGTGTCTCCACGATGACCGTCTATCGGTTGATCAAAGCCGGTGAGCTGGCCTCGTTCCGGGTTGGTCGCTCCTATCGCATCCCCGAAGAAGCCGTCGATCGCTACCTCGGCAACCGCTATACCGAAGCGGGCTAGCGGCCGTCAGCCGCTAGCGTCCTCTGGCAATGACTGCCGGAGCACTGCGCTACGACACGGTGACGTTCATGTCCGATTACGGGCTTGCCGACGAGTTCGTCGGGGTGGTCCACAGCGTCATCCGGTCGATCGCCCCTGGGGTCCGGGTCATCGATCTCACGCACCTGGTGCCCCGGTACGACATCCGGGCCGGGGCCCTGACCCTTGCCCGGTCAGCGCCGTATCTGTGCCCAGGTGTGGTGCTCGCGGTCGTCGACCCGGGCGTAGGCAGCGAGCGGCGGGCGATCGCGGTGGAAGTTGACAACGGCACCTCCGTGTTGGTTGGTCCCGACAACGGGCTGCTCGCTCTGGCTGTGGCCTGGTGCGGCGGCGCCACCGCTGCGGTGGTGCTCGACAACCCCGACTATCAACTCGAGGCACCAGGGCCGACCTTCGCCGGCCGCGACATCTTCGCTCCCGCCGCTGCCCATCTGTGCGCTGGGGTGCCATTGGACGAACTGGGAACGCCGCTTGACCCGGCACGGCTTATGCCCGGTTTCCTGCCGATCACACGGGTCGAGAACGGCTCGCTCGTTGCCGAAGTGCTGTGGGTGGATCAATACGGCAACGCGCAGCTCAATGTCGACCCCAACGAGGTGGCAGAGTTCGGCGAGGTCATCGAGCTCAGCTTCAATGGTCAACAGCGGGTTGCGAGGCGGGTGAACAGCTTCACGGAGATAGGCCCCGGCGAAGTCGGGCTCCTCGTCGACTCCTACGGCTCGCTCACCATCGCGCTCGATCGGCAGTCTGCAGCCGCCGAGTTGGGCATCAGTACCAGTACCGAGGTCGTCTTATCGCCAATTGGCGAAAACAACCCCGGTCATCAGCAGCAACCCACCGTTGTGACGACCCCGGTTCGCCTCGTTCGACGCGCCGATGACCAGACGCGACAGGAGGAGCACTCATGAGGAAAGGCACGACGATCACGTTGGCGATCCTCATGGCGCTGATCCTCGGAGCTGCCTTCCTCCAACTGTTCGTGTTGGCACGTTGAGGGTCGACCGCGTAGGCCGACAGGGTCCTGTCTCAGCTCTTCACCTTCTAGGTGGCGTTCACGCGGATCCTCTGTGTTGGCATCTTGATCGTTGGCACGAGTTGAGGGAGCGGTTGGTCTCGGCTTGTTCTACAGAACCGTTCTCGCGGGCACGTTAAGCGGTGGGATCTGCCGGTCTCAGGTACTCGTTGCCAGCCGATCACGGGTGAAGCGGCGACTGTTGATCCACAGCAACACGCCGGCCGCGAACCAGATGGCCACACCGACGAGGAACACCCCCCACACCGGGGCAAGGAGCAATCCTGAGGATTGCGCTGCGGCGAGAAAAATCAACGGGAGGATGACCGCGCCGCCTAGCTGGTTGGCCTCCTGGGTGGTCTTGGCCCGGGAAGACACGATCACGAGCAGACCCAAGGCAAGCAGCCCGACTGCGGGCGCAACCCAGACCATCATCACTGCCCATTGGGCAAAGGGGATGAAGACGCGATGCATGACCGGCCAGGCCACCAGGTTCGACATGAGCGCGTAGACGATCGAGCCGCCCCAGGTGATCGCGATCGACGGGACGAGCGCGCCGAGTACCTTGGCGACGAACAAGTCGCGATCCGAAACCGGCAGGTGCAAGAGTCCTTCGAGGGTTCGTCGTTCCTTTTCGCCTGCGAACGCGTCTGCCGCGAGCACCGCACTCACCATCAGGGGGATGACCATGAGCAGCGGCGACAGGAGATAGCCCAGGATCAAGACGACCAGCTGCTCGCGCTGTGGCAGTTCCAAGATGTCGGCCACGATGTTGCGCACGATCGGCGAGCTGAGCGCAGTCTCCACCTGATCGGTCGGGGCGGACCGGGCGAACAGACCGATGCCGATGGGGAGTACCACGAGCAAGAACGTCGGGACGATGATCATCGGCAGCATGATCGCCTTGCTCCGCCGGACCGCCGTCATGTCCTTGAGCATGATGACGCCGATCGCCGACCAATCCGCTGGTTCCTTGGTGCTTCCCGCCGTCATCAGTTCGTCTCCGCCACGTTGCCGCCGAGCCCCTGAAGTCCGGTACTCGTTGCAGGTAGGGCGAGGTTTGCCGTGACCGACGCGGTGCCCATCATCTCGGACAGGAAAGCATCGGTCAGCTGTTCGCCGGTCTCGGCGATGATGCGTCGTTCGATCTCGAAGTACACGTCTTCAAGGGTCGGCGGCTGGGCCTGAGCTCCGAATACCGGTATCTCGCGTGCGACCAGTGCGCCCACCACCCGCGGCACGACCTCGCGATCGGCCACTCGGAGAAATGCGCCGTCGGGCGCTCGCTGGGCATCGAGTACGCCGGGCGTAGACCGCAACAGCGCGAGCGTTGCATCGTCAGCCGCGGTCCCGATGTCGACGATCGCGCCGATACCGGACCAGAGTGTCGAAGCGAGCTCAGCGGGTCGCCCGAACGCATGGAGCCGACCGCGATGCATCACTGCCATGTAGTCGGCGAGGCGACCGGCTTCGCCGAGGAAATGAGTAGCCAACACTATGGTCCGACCCTCGCTGGCCAACGTGTGGATGAGGTTGATCACGTCACGGGTACCCGCGGGATCAAGGCCTGAGGTCGGTTCGTCGAGGAAGAGGACTTCGGGGTCATGAAGCAGTGCCCGGGCGAGAGCAACCCGTTTTCGCTGGCCCGTTGAGAATCCCTGGGTCAGGTCGTCAGCCCGCTCGGCCATGCCGAACCGTTCGATCATCTCGTCCACCCGGCGTGCCGCGCTCGACTGATCGAACCCGCGTAGGCGGGCGGTGAACAGCAGGTTCTCCCGTGTGGTCAAGCGATCGTCCAGTGCCGCATTCTCGGTGAGCACGCCAGTTCGGCGGCGCACCTCGGTGCCGTCGATCGAGGGGTCGAACCCCAGGACGAACGCGCGGCCGCTATCGGGACGCAGGACTCCGTTGAGCAAGCGGACTGTTGTCGTCTTGCCGGCCCCGTTTGGGCCAAGCAGTGCAAGCACGCTTCCTGTCGGGAGTGCGAAGCTCAGCTGATCCACAGCCACGCCGCTCGGGAACGAGCGCGTCAGAGCGTCAGTCGTGATTGCGGCGGTCATGATCCCCAAGTTTGGCGGCTCACCCCGCGATTTGCGCGCGTGGCTGCTCACCGCTCGTGGTACCGGTAACGTGAAGGGGCCTCAATCACCCAGTCTCGGCGCGGGAAAGGGCTTGACGTGAACCTTGCCAGCATCATCGACGCGCATCCCGCCGACCACTCGGCTCTGATCAGCCGCAACAAGGTGACCACCTATGGCGAGCTGCGTGATCAGGTAGCCGCGTTGCGGGGAGGACTGGTTGGTCTCGGGCTTGAGCCCGGGGATCGGGTCGCGATTGCATGCGGGACCAACTGGTACTTCGTCGCGTCCTACCTGGCGACCCTCGGCGCAGGCTTGGTCGCGGTCCCACTCAATCCGTCTGCCCCCGCACCGGAGCTCATGAAGTACCTGCAGGTGACCGGAGCCAGGGTGCTGGTCGCCGGTCCTGCTGCCAATCACTCGGTCGGTGGATTGGACCACACTGAACTGCCTGACCTCGAGCACGTCGTGGCAACTGCGGGCGTGGTGTTCGAAGGTGAGCGATCACTCGACGACCTGTTGGCCGCGGATCCGGTGCCGTTGGTCGAGCGCGGCGACGATGACATCGCAGCGTTGATGTTCACGAGCGGGACAGCAGGTTCACCGAAAGCTGCGGTGCTCACCCACGGCAATCTGCGGGCCAACCTGGAACAGATGCAGGCCCATCTCGGGCGGCGGCAGGAGCCAGGGGACATCGCGCTGTGCGTGTTGCCGTTGTTTCACATCTTCGGTCTGAACGTGGTCCTCGGTCTCAGCCTTTACACCGGCTCCACGGTGCTGCTCGTCGAGCGGTTCGACCCTCAGTCGGCGCTCGAGGCGGTCCAGAAGCACAAGGTGACGATCATCAGCGGTCCACCAACCATGTGGGCGGCGTGGGCCAATCTCCCCGGGGCGGACCCGAGGGCCTTCGAGTCAGTCCGCTTGGCCGCATCTGGCGCGGCCAAGCTCCCTGTTGAGATCGCCCAGCTCGTCGAAGACCGATTCGGTTTGGTGCTGAAGGAGGGGTATGGGCTGACCGAGACCTCCCCCGTCGTGGCCACCGCAACCGGGACCAACGCTCCTCGCGGGTCGGTTGGATCGGTGCTGCCCGGGATCGAGGTCCGGCTCGTCGACGCAGATGGTGAGGATGTGCTCGTCGGTGACTCTGGCGAGATCTGGGTTCGCGGACCCAACGTTTTCAAGGGCTACTGGAATGATCCTGATGCCACCGCGCAGGCGCTGACCAGTGATGGGTGGTTACGGACGGGCGACGTTGCCGTGGTCGACGACGATGGCTTCTTGTTCCTTGTCGACCGGGCCAAGGACATCATCATCGTGTCTGGTTTCAACGTGTATCCGGCAGAGGTCGAGAACGTCCTGATTGAGCACCCTGCGGTTGAGGCCTGTGCCGTCGTCGGCGTCCCGCACCCCTACACGGGCGAAGCGGTCAAGGCCTTCGTGGTCCTGCGCGAGGGTATTTCGGCTGAAGAAGACGACATCATCGCTTGGTGTTCCGAACGACTCGCCCGGTACAAGTGCCCGGACAAGGTGATGTTCGTCGACGAACTACCCAAAGGGGTTGCAGGCAAGGTGTTGCGCCGCGCGCTGCGGTGAGTCAGACCGCCACCTGGCTCAAGCGGCGCGATCCTCGCGGACGATCGAGGGATACCAGGGTTTCACCGGCGGTGCGGTGTTGGTCAGTAGGAACCCGCCGAAGATTACGGCGATGCCGACGACTAGTGAAACGGCGAAGGTGTCCATGGCATCCAGCACCGAGTTGGACAAGCCACCTGCGCCGAGGATGAGTGTGCCGATGGCGATCAAGACATTTGCCAGCGCAAGACGACCTGGACTCAGGAGAGTTGCGTGCCCGGGCTTGCGGTGACTGAGCACCAAGCGCAAGGCGCTCCAGACTGCCCCACCGATGATCACAACCGACGCCAAGCCGGATGCGACCGCTGCGAGGATCCGAGGCCCTAGGCCGAACACCTCTGAACCGCGCGGCAGGGTCCGTGGGTCGATCGTCCCGATGACCGGGGAAGCCACGACGATGCCGGTCGCGAACGCGCTCAGCAAGGCGACGCTGGCCGCGATTACGTCAGACCGTCGCTGGTTTCTCGTGAGCAGGTGCACGGTGCCCAAGGCGAGGAACGGCACGTTGAGGATGGCACCGAACAAGTAGAAGACCTTGAAGTTGAATTCGCCCCAACCAAATGCCGCACCCATCCACAGGCCGAGCGAGCCGGCGGCGAACATGAACAACGAGAGCGTCCACATCAGCTCGTGCCGTTTCCGTGCCCGCAGGTATCGCTCGAGGGTCGAGAACGCAAACGCGATGGCGATGAGGGTGGCGGTCGCCGCCGGTGGCGTGTGATCCGACATCAACGCGCAAGCCTAGTGACTTTGTGAATTGGTGAACATGGGCACTACCTTGGATCTATGGCGGAGCCAAAGCGCCGGCGAATCCCTGAAGCCACCGTGGCTCGGCTGCCGGTGTACCTGCGGATCTTGCTTGAACTTGCAGAAGACAAGACCGCCACGATCTCGTCAGAGCGACTGGCCGAGCTTGCCGGCGTCAACGCGGCAAAGGTCCGCAAGGATCTCTCCTATCTCGGCTCGTACGGCACTCGCGGCGTGGGTTACGACGTCGAGTACCTCATGTTCCAGATGAGCCGTGCACTCGGACTCACCCACGATTGGCCGGTCGTCATCGTCGGTGTCGGCAACCTTGGTTCTGCGTTGGCGAACTACGCCGGGTTCGGAGATCGTGGGTTCCCGGTGGCCGCACTCTTCGACGCCGATCCCCGTAAGGTAGGACAGGTGGTTGCCGGTCGCGTGATTCAGCATGTCGACGAACTCCCAGACGTCGTGGCCGAGAGCGGTCCGGTGATCGGGATCATCGCGACCCCTGCTCCCGTCGCGCAGTCAGTTGCGGACCGGATGGTGGAAGCCGGGATCACGTCGATCCTCAACTTTGCGCCAGCGGTGATCACCGTTCCGCCTGGCACTTCACTGCGAAAGGTCGATTTAGCGGTCGAGCTGCAGATCCTGAGCTTCTACCAGCAGCACAGCGCTACTTTTGGCCGCGCCGGCGGTGCCAGCCGCGGCAACGGGAAGAGGGGGGGTCGCAGAGCCGCACTGCTTGACACCGCCAATGGGAATGGCACCGGCGCGGCTGGTCGAGCCCGCCGCGCCAATACCGGCGCAGTACCGGCTGGAGGTTGACCAGTGCCGATCACTTCGCCGTTGTATCCCGCCGAGCTTGTCTTGGCCGGGCGCCGCACTGTTGTGATCGGTGCGGGACGGGTCGCCGCCCGGAAAGTGGCTGAGTTCCTCGTGTGTGGCGCGGAGGTCGTGGTGATTGCGCCCGAGGTCGACCCTGAGGTCCGTGCTCGAGCCCGAGCTGGCGAGATCGTGCTCGAGGAACGGCCCTATCGGGACGGAGACCTCGACGGTGCGTGGCTTGCATTGGTTGCCACGGGTGACCGGGAAGTGAACCGAGCAGTCCGTCGTGAAGCTGACCGTCGGCGGGTGTGGCTGAACAGCGCCGACGACCCTGAGAATTGCAGTTTCACACTCCCCGCCCGGCTGCGGCGGGGACCGTTGCTGATCACAGTTTCGACCGGTGGCCGGAGCCCGGCAGTTGCCGCTTGGCTCCGGCGGCGGCTCGAAGAGGAGATCGGACCAGAGTACGAGACGTTGATCGAGCTGGTGGCGGCTGAACGATCCCGATTACAAGCGAATGGATGTTCGACCGAGACGCTCGATTGGCAACGGGCCTTGGACTCGGGAACACTGGATCTGGTCCGCGAGGGTCGCCTCGCCGAAGCGAAGGAGCGCCTTCAGGCGTGTCTGTCGTCGTCATCGGACTGAATCACCGCACGGTCCCTCTCGATCTGCTCGAGCGGGTCACCGTCGACGGCGCCCGTCTCGTCAAGGTTCTCCACGATGTGTCGAGCCGGGACAACGTCAGCGAGGCGGTGATTCTCTCGACCTGCAACCGCATGGAGATCTACGTAGTCGCGGAGCGATTCCATGGCGCCTATCGCGACGTCCGCGACGTCCTCGCCGAGCTGGCGTTCCTCCCTCCAGAAGCCTTTGCTGATCACCTCTACGTGTACTACGACGAACTCGCCGTCGACCATCTCTTCTCGGTGGCCTCCGGTCTGGACTCGGCAGTGGTTGGCGAGCACGAGATCCTTGGGCAGGTGCGTGAAGCCTGGGAGCTGGCACGGGCAGAGGGCGTGGCCAGCAATCAGCTCAACATGCTGTTCCGTCATGCGATCGAAGTGGGCAAGCGGGCGCGGGCGGAGACTGGCATCGCTCGCAACATCGCTTCGGTGTCGAGTGCCGCGGTTGCGATGGCCGCTGACCGGCTCGGGGGGTTGGAAGACCGGACCGTACTCGTGCTCGGCGCCGGCGAGATGGCGGAAGGGATGCTCCGCTCCCTCATGGACCGCGGCGTCGCACAAGTATTGGTGGCCAACCGTACGTGGGATCGAGCGGTGGGCTTGGCGAATCGGATCGGTGGCCGCGCGATCCGCCTCAGCGACGTCGATGCTGCACTTGCTGAGGTCGACGTACTGCTCACCTCCACCGGTGCCTCGTCGATCATCATCGAGCACAGCGACCTGGAGGACGCGGTCGCTCGGCGAGCCGGTCGGCCGCTCTTGATCGTCGATGTCGCCGTACCGAGAGATGTGGATCCTTCGGCCGCGGCGCTGGCGGGCGTCACGTTGCTTGACATGGACGACTTGCGAGCGTTCGCCGAGATAGGCATGACCGAACGCCGTCGCGAGGTCGCGGCGGTCCGGGCCATCGTTGACGCGGAGGTCCAGCGGTACCTGGCAGTGGCTTCGGCCCGCGAGGTCGCACCGCTTGTTTCGGCATTGCACCAGAAGGCCGAGCAGGTGCGCGCTGCAGAACTCGAACGGTTCGCTGGACGACTGAGCGAACTCGACGACAGACAGCTCGAGGTCATCGAGGCTTTGACGAAAGGCATCGTGGCGAAGCTGCTCCACGATCCCACGGTCGGATTGAAGAAGGCTGCAGGCACGGCAAAGGGCGAGCGTCTCGCTGAGGCGACACGCGACCTGTTCGGGCTGTGACCGCGGTCCTGCGGCTCGCAACGCGCGCCAGTGCTTTGGCTCGGTGGCAGGCCGAACACGTCGCAGCATTACTCCAGCAGGCAGCTCACAACGCTGGATCAGCGATCAGGACCGAGTTGCTCCCCCTCGATACGACGGCGGATCGTCGCCTAGAGGTCCCGATCTCGGCAATGGGCGGGAAAGGCGTGTTCGTCAAGGAGATCCAGCAGGCCGTGCTTGATGGCCGAGCCGATCTCGCTGTGCATTCCGCCAAGGATCTCCCCGGACAGACACCAGACGGGCTTGTGCTCGCAGCGGTTCCACAGCGAGCTGATCCCCGCGACGTGCTCGTTGGATCCGAGCTCGCCGCGCTCGGGCCTGGTGCTCCCGTGGCGACCGGGTCGGTTCGGCGACGAGTCCAGCTGGCCGACCTTCGTCCGGACCTGACCTTTGTGGAGCTGCGCGGCAACATAGGCACTCGGCTCGAGAAAGTCCCGGACGGCGGGGCGATCGTGATGGCGGCCGCCGCCATCGACCGGCTCGGGTTGTGGCCCGAGATCACGCTGCGGGGTTTGGTATGGGAGGTGTTCGAACCGCAGGTCTTGGTGCCACAAGTCGGCCAGGGTGCCCTTGCTGTTGAGGTACGCGACGGTGAGGACGAGATCCTCGAGCTAGTGCGGGCTATCGAGCATGCGCACTCGCGTTGGACGGTCGATGCTGAGCGGGCATTTCTCGCTGCACTTGGCGGTGATTGCGACCTTCCGGCTGGTGCGCATGCGACGGTTCTCCCCGACGGTTCCGGCGTTGTGCTCGACGCCATGCTCGCCAGCCTCGACGGGCACGTTGTGTTGCGCCACCGGGACCAGGGCCCCGAAGCCAGCGAGCTCGGTCGTGCCGTGGCCGACCATTTGGTCAACTTGGCGTCGGCCACCAACGGCGCTTGAGCGCCGGCGTGGGCGAGCGTGCCCGTTGGGGGGACACCGCGCCAGAGTGAGCGGTGGTGCGCGTCAGTGAGACGATGCCGGCGCGAAGCCTTGTCTGATCGTGTTCTCGGTGGTGGTCACCGGGTCGAGGAACTGCAACAGGTAGTCAGGCCCTCCGGCCTTTGAGCCGACACCGGACAAGCCGTAGCCCCCGAACGGCTGGCGGCCCACGACCGCGCCCGTGATGCCCCGGTTCACGTAGATGTTCCCCGCTCGCAGCTCCGCGGTCGCTCGCCGAATGGTGGACGGTGAGCGCGAGAACACGCCGGCGCACAACGCGTACGGCGTGTCGTTGGCCAGCGTGATCGCTTCGTCGAGGTCACGAGCGGGCATGACGGCGAGAACTGGTCCGAAGATCTCATCCTGCAAGACCTTGGACCCTGTAGGAAGGTCGGCGACCACCATCGGTCCGGCAAAGAACCCCTCGGCCGGAAGGTCAGTTCTTTCGACCAGGACGGTGCCTTCTTCACGCGCGATCGCTGAGTACTCACGTACCTTCGCCAACGCAGCGGCGTCGATGAGCGGTCCGACCTGGGTCGCCATGTCCCTTGGTGCACCGATGGTCAGCTCCTCGACCATGCCGGTGAGCCGTTCAGTGATCGTGCCGAACATTGCCTCGTGCACGATAACCCTGGACGCGGCCGAGCACTTCTGTCCGCTGAACCCGAACGCAGACTTCACGATCTCGGGGACAGCGACATCGGGGTCGGCGTCGGCATCCACGACGATCGCGTTTTTCCCGCCCATCTCGGCGATGACGCGTTTGACGTGGCGTTGGTCTGGTTGCGTGCAAGCGGCTTCGGCGTTGATGGCGAGTCCCACCTCACGCGAGCCGGTGAAGGCGATGACACTGACGTCGGGATGAGCGACGAGGGCTGCGCCGACCTGCTCGCCGTAACCGGGGGTGAATTGCAGGACTCCGGGTGGTAGCCCGCCTGCGTGGAGTGCCTGGACGAGTTGCCAGGCGACCGCCGGTGTCTGTTCGGCAGGCTTGAGTATGACCGTATTTCCGGTGACAAGGGCCGCGACCGTCATGCCGCAGGGAATCGCAAGGGGGAAGTTCCAGGGCGCGATCACCGCGACGACCCCTCTGGCTTGGTAGCGCAACTGGTTGTGTTCGCCTGGTGGCGACTGCACCTCGACGCCATCATCGAGTCGGAGCATTTGGCGCCCGTAGTACTCGCAGAAGTCGATCGCTTCACAGACATCGGCGTCGGCTTGGTCCCACGGCTTGCCCGCTTCGAAGACTTCGAGCGCGGCGATCGCGTTGCGACGGGCCCGGAGCCATTCGGCCGCGTTGAACAACACGGCAGCCCGCTCATGGACCGGCGTTCGGCTCCAGGCGCGACTCGCCTCGACGGCGGCCGCGACCGCGGCATTCGCTTCGGGCTCGCCGCAGGCCACCGAACGCGCGACAACCCGGGTCGGAGCGGCGGGGTCGATCGAGTCGATGGTGGCGGAGGTGTGCACCGTCGTTCCGCCGATCAGTGCGGGAATGGCGACCGTGTCGGCTTGGGCGGCGGCATGTACAGCCGATGCGAAGGTTGCCCGCGCCGGTTTGCGACGCCACTCGGTGAGGGGTTCTGGGCGGTAGGGGCCGGGTCGATTCGGCCGGGTCGGCGCAGGGCGCGACAGCGGGGCGGGCCCTGGCAAGTCCTCTTCACCGATGGCTGGCGGGGCCAGCAACTCGTCGAGGTTCCAGTTCTCGGCAAAGCGATGGCGGACGAACGATTCGTTAGAGGTGTTCTCAAGCAATCGGCGGACCAGGTACGCCATGCCCGGTACGAGTTCCCCGACCGGCGCATAGACCCGCAGCCGGAATCCGAGCTTGCGGATGGCGGCATGGATCGGCTCGGCCATGCCGTGAAGCATTTGGAGCTCGTAACCGTTGTCGGGAATCCCGATCGAGCGGGCATACGCGATCGCATAGGCGAGGGACCGGAGGTTGTGCGAGCCGAAGGCAGCACGGATCGCGTCGTGGTTTTCGTGGAGGACGCGGACACAACGTTCGAAGTTGGCATCGGTTTCGGCCTTGTGCTCGAAGACTGGCGAATGCCAGGCGTTGGCGCTTGCTTTGATGGTCTCGGCGTCCCAGTAGGCGCCTTTGACGAGTCGCACGGTCACCGGCCGCCGGCGCTCACCTGACCAACGCACTAACTCCTCGAGGTCCCGATAGGAATCGCGCAGGTAGGCCTGGATCACCACGCCTGCTTCGACGTCGGCGAATTCGTCTTCGTCGAGCAGGTCGTAGAACAGGGTGAGGGTGAGGTCCTTGACGTCAGCATGTTCCATGTCGAGGTGAATATGTGCTCCGCGGTCTCGAGCGAGCCGCAGGATCGGCCGGAGGCGGGCCTTAGCTTGGGCGAGCCCTTCTGCAGCGGTTAGGGGTTCGTAGTGCGTTGCTAGGGCAGTTGGCTTGACGCTCACGTTCACGATTGGGACGGTCCCGCGGTCATCGCGCTCGAGATGGTCGTCCTGGGGCCAGGCCGGGGTGGCATCGAGCAATGCTCGCAACAGCTCGTCGACCCTGCCCGCGTAGAGGTCGGCTTCGGCGCGAAGCAGCGTCTTTTCGCCGAGCAGATCGACGGTGAAAGCGGTGCCGTTACGCCACAACTGTTCGAGACCGCTGACCGCTTCCTCAGGCGTGGAACCGATGATCAACTGTTTTGCGAGACGCAGGATGTTGCGGCGGGCAACCGCAACCGTCGCGGCCCGGCCGAATGGAAGATGCGCCGCCGCCCCCATTCCCAGATCGAGCGCCTTGGGTACGTCGACACCGTCGAAGTACTCCTCGATATGACGCAGCACGTCATCGTCGCCTCTGGTGGCGGGAAAGACGTCCACGAGGCGGAACAGTTGTGTCTTGAAGTCGTCGTGGGCCATGGCCCAATCCAGGAGCCGTTCGGTCCAAAACGACAAGTGGAACAAGCGATGTCGTTCGCCCTCGCCGAGCGCGGCGATCTGGGTGGCTAGAGCCCTCACGTCAGCTTCGAGCCGCTCGTCGGTGCGCGCGCCCACGCTTCGTCGTGTCATCGTCGTCACCGTACCGATAGGAGCCCGTGGTCATCGGTCACACTTATTGACAGTTCAAACTGTAACGGTTAACACTGCCATCTATGGCAGTAACGCTTTCCCCACCAGCGCTCGCGGAGAAGGCCAGCCGTCTGGTGGCCGCCAGCGAGCGCCAGAGCTTCGATCCGTTCACTGACGTCGACTGGTCGGTGCCGCTCGATGACTCCGCCTACTACCTCCCACCAGAGTTCTTGCCGTTGTATGGCACAGCGGCTTGGGCGGCGATGACTGAGGAGGAGCGCATCGCCTACAGCCGTCACGAGGTCGCAGCGCTGTGCAGCGCAGGTATCTGGTTCGAGAACATCCTGATGCATCTCGTCCTGCGCCATCTGTACGACTTGCCAGCCGACGACGGGTCGCACCGTTACCTGTTGATCGAAACCGCCGACGAATGCCGGCACTCGGCAATGTTCGGCGAGCTGATCCGCCAAGCCGGTACCCCCGCGTACCAGGTCTCCCCCCTGCTTCGCCGGCTCGGCAACTTCTTGAAGGCAACCAGCCGAGGGCCCGAGTCCTACATCGCGATCCTCGCAGCCGAAGAACTGCTCGACATCTCGAACCGAGCGACGATGAAGGATGATCGGGTGCACCCCACTTCTCGCCGGATTGCCCAGATCCATGTTCTCGAAGAGGCCCGGCACATGTCGTTCGCCCGTACCTACATTGCTGAGGTTTGGCCGACCCTGAGCCGGTTCCAGCGGCTTGTTGCGATGATCCGTGCCCCGTTTATCGTGCGAGGCGTGGCAGATGCCCTCGTGAACCCGGCCGTGTACGAAACGCTTGGCATCGAGGACGGCTATCGGCAAGCACGCAAGAACCCGGTGCACCGAGAGCGAGTGATCCGCGACTTGGGCCGCTTGACCGGCCTGCTCGAAGGCATCGGGGTCATCAATCGTTTCACCCGCCCGGTGTGGCGGGCGCTCGGTTTGGTCGCCGCAGTACCAGCTCCTGGGCCATCATGATGGTCATGGCGGCGACCGGTGCGAACATCCCCAGCGACTCAACTGGCGATGGTGTGGGTCCGCCGGAGCCGCCGCAGGAACCTGGGCGGGCGCCCGAACCTGAGTGGATCACGATCGATGAACTCGCGGCTCGCAGCGGCGTACCGACTCGTACGATCCGGTTCTACCAATCCAAAGGGACACTGCCTGCGCCAGAACGTCGAGGTCGGGTCGCCTACTACGGACCTGATCACCTGCGTCGGCTCGAACTCATCGCTGAGTTGCAGGATCGCGGGCTGCGACTTGACGCCATCCGTGACGCACTCAGCCGGATTGAAGCGGGTGACGACTCGCTCGGCGAGTGGCTCGGTATGGGAGACCAGCTCCAGGCGCCGTGGTCAGACGATCGACCCGCGGTGTTCACCGAGCAGGAGTTGCTCGACAAGCTTGACCACCCGCGACCGGGAACATTGGCCGAACTCGAGCGCATCGGGTTCATCAAGCGGGAGAAGCACAGCCGCCCAGCGGCCTATCTCGTTCCGAGTCCCGGGCTGCTCGAGATCGGATTGGCACTCATTCGGGCCGGTATTGATCCGGTCACCGTGGCCGAAGCCGAAGAGCTGATACGCCAACGCATCAGACGCTTGGCCGAGGAGCTCGTTGAGTTCTTCAGTGATCGGGCTAGCACAGGATTCGGCGCGCGGGGCGCGCCGGACGAGATCGTGCGGGCGTACGAGGCATTACGACCGCAGGGGTTGCGCGCCGTGCAACTCATCTTTGCTCAGGAGATGGAGCGGGCGCTGCGCGAGTTCGTCGAGCGAGGCGGCGCCATGCCCCCACCTGCGGCGGCTCGCAAGCGCAAAGGTGACGGAGGTTCCCGAGGTCTACGGACCGAACGTCTTGTCGGCTCACCACACCGGAAGCCGACCACGCGTCACGGCCATCGCTGACAGCCGTCGCACCATCGACGTGGCCGCCTCGTCGAACCTGGGTTGGCTCGATGCTTGCTCGGTCGGCTCAGTGCTTTCGGTGCGCGGCCGGTTCCGGTTCCTGCAATGGCGCTGTTTCGTTGGTCCACTTCGTGATGCGGGGGCCCGGCTCGGTGATCTTCCTCCGCTCGGTGAGCCCCTATGAGTTGGCCAGCCGTGGGTGACATGATGATAAGGATTTCCTGCGATGAAGCGCGTACATCTCGTTCGTCACGGACGGACTGCTTCCAACGACGCCGGTAGGGCGATGGGGTGGAGTGATGAGGGACTGTTGCCGACCTGGCGTCCAGCCGCCGAAGCGGTCGCGGACGTGTTGCAGTCGCGATCGATTGATCTGCTCGTGTCCAGTCCGTTGGCCCGGGCGCTACAAACCGCCGAACCTTTGGCGACACGTCTTGGGCGTACCCCGGCGATTGACGAGCGCTTCGGTGAGCTGCGTGTCGGACCCTGGCAGGGGTACAGCGAAGACGAGATCGCCCGGCGTTGGCCCGACGAATGGGAGATCTGGCGTAATGCCCCGCACGCGCTCGAGCTGGTGGGCCGCGAGACAGTTGGAGAACTCAACGCCCGAGTTGCAGAAGGACTCGACGACTTGTTCGGCTCTTTAGCTCCGAGCGGTACTGCGGTCGTGTTCACGCACGACGCGGTGGTCAGGGGTGCTGTCGCCTGGGCGCTCGAGACCGGACCTGCGATCTACCGCCATGTGCGGGTGTCGAACTGCTCGATCACCACGGTTGCTCTGGTGGGTGACCGACGGGAGCTCGTACGTTCCAATGACGTCTGCCACCTGGCTCCCGTCTTCCTCGACGAGTGAGATCGCCCGCTGGTGCTGAGGCTCGGTCACTCGGCCAAGGTGGCTGGCGGCGTCACGCTGGCCTGGGGCGTAGCTGGTCAGCCGGACCGGCGTTCGGTGCGCTCGCTCGACCGCGGCTGCGAGGTCGAGCAACGAGCTCACCACTGGTGCTGCGCTTCCCGCGAGCAGATCTGGCTGACCAGGTCTAACCACACCGACGAACCGAACTCCGACCGACTTTGCGAGTTCCTCGTCGCGCCTCGCGTCGCCGACGAATACCACAGTGTCGGGGATGAGGTGTTGTTCGCGTAGCCACGAAGCGAGCTGGGTGCGCTTGTCACGTCCCGGAGCCCAGCCGGAGATCGTGGTCACCAGGCCCTCGAGTTGGTTCGCTTTGAAAAAGTCTTGTACGAGACCGACGCGTGTGCTGCTGCACACGAGTACCGGTATTCCGAGTTTCGCCAAGCGAGCGAGCGCACCTGGTACGTCATCGAATGGCGAGCAGTTCTCCATCCAGTCGGCCTTGGCTGCCTCGAAGTGCCGGGCGACCTCGGTGCAACGTGGATCGCAAGGAGCGAGCTCCTCGAGCTGGCTGCTGAAGTCGGCTCCCGCCGTAGCCCGGTATCGTTCGAGCGCGGTTGGCCGATCGAAACCGAGTTCCTCGACGAGCAAGTCGACGGCGAGGTCGGTGAGGAAGCCCATCGAGTCGGCCACGGTGCCGTCGAAGTCGAGGGCAACGGCGCGTACACCGAAGAACGGCTGGCCAGGGCCCAGTGCCCACCAGGATTCGGTCAGCCGCACAATCGTGATCCAACAGCCCAGGAGACCGACGAGCGCCAGGGCTGTGGCCAAACAGATCGGATGGAACCACGCGCCCAGTGCGCCGGCGGTGAGGATCCCGAGACGGAGATCGCGGCCGTGGCCACTTCCCACCAGCCGGCCTTCATAGCGATGCCCGAGGTCGACCGCCGCTTTCGCTGACGTGTAGCTCACGAGCAGGTGGCCGGTGATGGCGAGGCCGGTGATACCGAGCGCGACAGGGACCTGCAAGGCACCGAGGAGCTCTGCAAGCGATGCGCTCCGGGCGAGGTAGATCCCGGCGCCAGTGAGCAACAGGCTGTCGGCGGCTCGGTCGAGAGTGGCGTCGAGGAAGCCGCCGTAGGGTGACGATCGGTACGTGAGCCGGGCGACCTCGCCGTCGCTGCCGTCGAGTACGCTGGCGAGCCAGACGAGCAGCGCGGCTGCGACCGGTGCGCCAGCCGCGAACATCAGCGCAGCTACCAGGGCGGCGGCGAAGGCGACGAGGGTGACTTGATTGGGGGTGAGGTGCCCAGCACGTAGCAACACCGGCGTCACGACCCGTTGGGAGAGCACGCGGTTCACCCTTGCCGCGAGGGCGCCGTCAAGGGCTTTGCCGGCACCGCGCAACAGGAAGCGGGCGCCGTTGTGGAGATCTCGGGGTGTGTCGACGTCGAACCACCACTCGCTTTCCTTCACCTCGACCGCCTGTGCTTGCCCTCTGGACGCAAGGACTTGTATGGCACCCGCGAGGCTGCTGTCGCCCCGTCTCATCGCGATCTCGATGGCCTCGAAGATTGCCTGCGTGCATACGAACGCTCCGACGTCGAAGGCGTCGTACACCGGGAGGTCCTTGCTCACAGAACAGACTCGATTCTCCTCCAGCGTGACCTTCATGGCGTCCTCGGTGTCGACACCCACTGCCCGACCGAGTAGGCGGTCGACGAACACCAGGACTTCCGCCGGTCTCACGCGAACGTCGCGGAGACGAGCGAGCAGCGACGGTGCAAAGACGTGGTCACCCATGATCAAGGCGAAAGGTTCATCGCCCACCACGGCTCGGGCGGCTAGCACGGCAAGACCGTTACCTTCTTCGTACCGGTCGTTGTGGACGATCCTGACCGAGAAACCACGACGGCGCGCGATCGCAAACACGTGCTGGTCGACCTCAGAGGATCGGTAACCGGTGACCACGATTACCTGCTCGAAGCCGGCCTCATGGGCGGTTGCAAGGGTCCGCTCGATCAGGCTGGTCCCTGTCAAGCGAACAAGTGGCTTTGCCGTTGCCTTTGCCCGAAGCCTCGATCCCATTCCGCTGGCCAGCACGACGAGTCGCTTTGGCTCTCCAGGAAGCACGGACCTGGTGGGCACGGACCTCCCTTCGTTTCTGCGTTGGAAATCTTTTGTTTGAGTTGTAGCAACCTTGCTGACGCTGTGAAAAACGAGGTGCGGCTACCTGTTGCTTCCTCGACGTCGCCTTGGGCTCACCTTCCGCAGGGGCTCTGCCACCTTCTGCTGACGGGTGCTTTTCTCCCCGCTATGCGGGGCGAAAAGCACCCGAGGAGAGGGGGGCACAGGCGAGGGTGGTGTCGGTGCCGGCGCCGAGGTTCTTTGCGATAGCGCAGATGCGGTGGTTGCCCGGTGTGAGGTTGTTGATCGTCACCCGAAAACCGTGCACCGAACCCCAGCCTCGGAAGAACACACCGATCACGGGGATGTCCACGTCTGTCGGGAAAATGCCGACCAACTTCCCGTCGACGGTAATGGCGATGTCCAGCGAGGCACTCGAATCAGGGTCGAGTGCCCAGCCAGCGAGCGATACCGAAGCGCTACCTACTGAGGCCTCGATGACCCCGCCGATCGGGTTGGGCTGCGGGGCGATCACTGGCCAACACCCGAGCACGATGTCGGCACCCGGACCGACGTTGCCTATGTAGACGCAAAGCGTGTGAGGACCAGGAGGTGGGGTCGGGACTAGGATGTCGAAGCCGTGGCTCGGCCCCCAGTCGGGGAAGAACGCGCCGACATCAGGGCGATGGACATCGGCTTGTGTGGCCACGGCACCGATACCGTCGACTGTCACCACCGTCAACAGTGACGCGGCCGTGTCGGGATCCAGCGTCCACCCGCGCAGGTGGAAGCCGCCAGGCTCGAAGGCCAGATACTCGAGGTTGCCGATGGGTGGCCCGGTTGGCATATCGAAGAAGTGACACCCGAAGTGGGTGTCGGCGCCGGGACCGATGTTGCGGGCGACAACACACACGTGGTGCCTGCCGGGTGCTAGCCCGTCGAAGGTCAGGGTGAAGCCGTGGAACGGCCCCCACAGCCAGAGTTGGTCGGTGAGATCGGGTCGCCACTCGTCGGCAGTGGCATCGGGCTGTAGGACCCCGTCAATGCTGACTTGCAACTTCACTGGATCGCCGGTGTCGTAATCGGCGGCCCAGCCCTTGACGACCGCCTCGTCACGGCCCGAGGCCTTGGCGTACTCGACGTGCCCGGTTGGGCTGGTCGGGAAGGGACGCACGAAGTCGCTCAGCGCCGCCAAGCGTTTGAGATCCCCGTTGAACTGGTTGACGTCGACGGTGCCGACGATGCCGGCGACCGAGTCCACTCCTGTTTGCCAGAACGTCCAGGTGTTCCAGCTCTTCGGGAGCGGGTTCGGCGAAGAGGTTCCCCACCGGGCAAGCCATAACGGGTAGGCACCAAAGGTGGAGTTACCGGCCATCGCTGTGGCCCAGAAGTTCGGGCCCGTATAGATGATTGGACGGCGGCCAGTGAGCCGGGTCACCTCCTCGAGCCAGGTTCGGACCCAGGTCGCGAGTTCAGGCGGCGAAAGACCGCAGGTCACCTCGAGGTCGAGTACCGCGGGGAGATCCCGAGGTCCCTGCATCGGGCCGGTCATCCTCACGAAGTAGCGGGCTTGGTCGATGGCAGTGGTCGTGACCGGTCGCATCGGTCGAGCGAAGTGATATGCGCCTCGATACAGACCGACTGCGCCGGCATCATCCCAGTCCCGCGCGAACCAGTTGTTGGTGAAGTAGCTCCCGCCGCAGCTGATGGGTCCCTCGGTCGCTTTGATGAAGGCGAACGCGTTGCCGGAGGCCTTCACGAGGCGCCAGTTGATGGGCGCGCCATTGGGATGCTGGTAATTCGCAATGTCGACGCCGTAGAGCGGCCCTCCGGCAGCGTCGGCAGGACGCGGTCGGGCGTCGAGAGCTGCCAACGTGGCCAGCACGGTGCTGGCGAACACGGCCAACACCTCCAGCGACCGCCGGGGCGCTATGAACTGCACGTCTCCACAGATCGGCACCTGGCCGAGACGCTCTTGAGGGCGGGAAACTAGGGAGCCGCGCCTTCAGGTTTTGTCGCAGCGCCTTCAGGTCTTGTCGATGAGGCGGGCTGTTCGAGGCGAGTTCAGGAAGTACTCGAGCATCTTGAGCTCGTCTAGTCCTGTCGATGAGGACTGACAGCCGTTCGGGACGCGGTCCGAGTTGTTTGTGTCGGAGGAGCAGTCGCCATTCATGTCACGACCTGCCAGTGGGCCGAACGCGCCGGGACGCGGTCCGCGCCCTGCGGCGGTCCGGCGGGTTCGGTTCAGCGTTTCTGCGTGGCAATGGCGAGGAGATCCCGCAGTTGGCGCCGTTGTGGTACCGAGAGGCGACCGAGGATGGGGAGGTCCCGGATCAATTTCCGGGCGAGCCGGTTGTGGACTGCCCGGCCGG
Organism: Acidimicrobiales bacterium; assembly: GCA_026419545.1. Lineage (GTDB taxonomy): Bacteria > Actinomycetota > Acidimicrobiia > Acidimicrobiales > Acidimicrobilacustridaceae > JANZZE01. The sequence continues at coordinate 2,188 of JANZZE010000009.1, read as the reverse complement.
AACGAGTGAGCGCAATGCGTTTGACCCGCCGGTCTTGGCTGTCCATCCGGCGTTCAACGAGGCCCCGTTCTTCGAGACGGTCCACGATGGCGGTGATGTGTGAGGCGTCATAGGCCAGCTCCTCGGCCAACTCGCGCATGGACCGTGGTTGGTCTAGGTGCCAGAGCGCGAGCCCAAGGGGCAGGGTGAGGCCCTCATCGGTGATCGTCGCCAGGAACTCGGCCTTCATCGCTTCCATGAGATCGATCAGAAGGCCACCGAGCTCAGCATCCAGGCCTGCATCCCGATTCGACGGCTCGCGATGACGCCCGCCCATGCGCTCTGGGGCCGACCTTCTTGACCCGGTCGAATCGATCACAGCCATCGCTCAAAAGATAGCCGGTCCGAATAGTTGGCATATCCAACTATTCGGTAGACTGACCCGGTTGACCTGAGCCAGCTGTGTCTGGCGTCGCTGACCGGAGGATCTCGTGCTCAGTCGACTTGCCACGTTCTGCTACCGCCGACGGCGCTGGATCGTGTTGGCTTGGCTCGTCCTGTTGGTGGGCATCAGCCTGCTCTCCAACGCAGCTGGCAAGGCCTTCTCACAGGACTTCAAACTCGCAAACAGCGACTCGCAGAAGGCGTTCGACGTACTCGCAGAGCGCTTCCCCGGGAGGTCCGGCCTGACCGGCGACATCGTTTTCAAGGCAGATGCCGGGATCACCGACCCCGGTGTGCAGGCGCGGCTGGAGGCGTTGTTCACTGAGATCAAACGGGTCGAGGGTGTTGTCGATGTCCGAACTCCGTATTCGGGGCCCATGGCGGCAGCCCAGATCGCCCCGTCGGGCAACATCGGTTACGCCATCATCCAGTTCGGGGGTGAATCGAGCAACGAAATTTCGCGCTCGACCATTGCGGCAATCGAATCTCTGGTGGCAAATGCCCGAGCCGACGACCTTCAGGTGGAGTTGGGGGGGTTCTTGTTCCAGGAACGCGAGCCCCCTGGCAGTGAAGCAATCGGCTTGCTCGCGGCAGTCGTCATTCTGCTGGTCGCGTTCGGCTCGGTGTTGGCCATGGGATTGCCGATCACGACAGCGCTGTTCGGCATCGGTGTCGGGTTTGGCGTTGTCAATCTGCTCGCTCACCTGACCTCAGTGCCGGAGTTCTCGACGCAGCTCGCGGCGATGATCGGCATCGGCGTCGGTATCGACTATGCGCTGTTCATCGTGACGCGTTACCGGCAGGCGCTCGCCGATGGTCTCGAACCTGAGACCGCGGTCGTGACTGCGATCGACACCGCGGGGCGTGCGGTGCTCTTCGCAGGCTGCACAGTCGTGATCTCGTTGGCTGGGATGCTCTTGATCGGTATCAAGTTCGTCCAGGGCCTTGGTCTGGCCGCGGCTTCCGTCGTGGCGGTGACGATGGTCGCGTCGGTGACGCTGCTGCCCGCCGTCTTGGGATTCGTAGGTCGCAACATCGACCGGTTCGCGATCCCGGGTCTGGGAAAGCACGCCCATGGGAGCCGACAAGGCTTCTGGTTCCGCTGGAGCCGGCTGTTACAGCACCACTCATGGGTAGCTGCTGTCGGCGGGCTGGTGTTGCTCCTCGGCCTGGCAACGCCGGTGTTTTCAATGCGGCTCGGTTCGTCTGACGAGAGCAACTTGCCCGAGACCATGACCGTTCGCCGAGCGTACGACCTCAAAGCGGAGGGTTTCGGTGCTGGCGCGAGTGGTCCGTTGCTGCTTGTTGCCGAACTTCCAGACGGCGTCACGCCGCAGGCGTTGTTGCCGGTGCTCCAAGCTGTTCAGGCCGACCCGGGTGTGGCCCAAGTCGCGCCGCCGATGCCGAGCCCGAGCGGTGATGCAGCCATCATCCAGGTGATCCCGACCACGTCTTCGCAAGACGAAGCAACGATCGAACTCATCGAGCGCCTGCGGTCTGAGATTCTCCCAGCCGCGACCGAGGGGACCGGTATCACCGTCCACGTCGGTGGGGTGACCGCACTGTTCGAAGACCTCGCCGTGCAACTGCAACGGCGCCTGCCGGTGTTCATCGGAGTGGTGCTCGCTCTCAGCTTCTTGCTGTTGCTCGTGGTGTTCCGCTCCGTGCTCGTGCCGGTCAAGGCGGTGCTGATGAACCTGTTGTCGATCGGCGCGGCGTATGGAGTGGTTGTTGCGGTGTTCCAGTGGGGCTGGGGCTGTCTCTT
>JANZZE010000093.1 GCA_026419545.1 Acidimicrobiales bacterium | reverse complement strand
GCCTAGCACACCCCCCACTCGATCATCACCCTCCGCCACCCCCCAACCACTCTCACCTGACGGGTGCGCAACACCAGTCAATACGGGAAGAAAAACACCCAAGGGGCGATGAGTAGGCTGCGGCGGATGTTGGACCCGTTCGACGATTTCCTGGTGCACCAAACGGCGGATTCAGTCGCGGTGCCGGCATCGGGTGCGCCCGGCGTGTTCGATCGGTACGAGTTCTTCGGAAGCGACCCGGCGGCCACAGTCCTGTTCGGCGCTACCCTTGGGCTCCATCCCAACCTGGGTGTGATCGACGCGGCCTTCAGCGTCGTGCACGCCGGCGTCCAATACTCGCTGTACGCGTCCGGTCGCGCCCCCGGCGAAAGACGCGCCTCGAAAATCGACCCCATCGCCGTAGAAGTCATTGAACCATTCGAACGGCTCCGGGTGCGCGTTGATCCAAACGACATAGGTATCGCCGCCGACCTCGTATTCACTGCCTGCTCGGGCTCGATCGCTCACACTCGCCGTCGTGCCTTCGGCGAGTTCGGCCTTGTCGCCGAAGAAGGCGGGTTGACCCAGTGGGGCCATTGGGCGGGGACCATTCAGCTTCCCGACAGTTCCCATCACGGCAACAGCAACGACGAAGGCGCCGGCACGACCGTGCTTTCGATCAATGTCGACCACTGGCCCGCCGATCGCGTCCGACGTTGGGGACTCACCCCCCTCGATCACCAACCAGGTGCCCCGGCGCTGACGCTCCCGCAAACGTTCCGGCTGCGTGCCACGCTGCGTTTCGACGACGGCCGTTTTGTTCTCGTCGACCTCGAAGAGGGCTCGACCGGGCACCAACGCCACGCACAAGCCGGCCAGATCCGAGGCAACGGCATGCAGGAACCTCTGGGGTCAGTCCGGGTATCGGTCGACTGGCAACCAGGGACCCGCCGGCCACGCGCCGCCGTGATCACCTTCTCGGATTGCGACACCCACCTCACGCTGCACGCTTTCGGCCAGCCGTTCCCTCTCCGTGGTCTTGGGACGACGCATCCACACTGGGCCCGCGGGACCTGGAGGAGCGAACACGCGATCGGCATCGAGGCCGTCCACCTCGACACGATCGAGTGGACCGACCTCTACTTCCTGCACAATCGCCAGTGCATGCACGCTCGATGGTCCGACTCCACCGGCGCTCGAGGAGGAGTTGGCGCGATCGAACTACTGGCATTGGGCGACCACGAGCCCACGGGTTTGCGGGGTTTCAACGACGGAGCAGGGATTCGATCAGAAAGGACCATACGCGAGTTACAGACATGAAAGCCTGGATGGTTGAACTGCACGGCGAGCCGCTTGAGGCGTTGGCACTTCGCGAAGTTGCCGACCCTGAGGCTCGACCTGGAACGAACACCGTCGTCATCGACGTCGAGGCCTGTGGCCTCAACTTTGCAGACATCCTGTTGTGCCGGGGCACCTACCAGGAACGCCCGACGCCCCCGTTCACACCCGGTCTCGAGGTCGCGGGTACGGTCGTCGCTGCCGATCCATCGTGCCAACTGGGCCCGGGCCAGCGCGTCGTCGGATCGCCATTGCTCCCCTTTGGCGGTGCCGCCCATCGTGCCCTTGCCCGGGCAGATGAGGTGTTCATCGTCCCACCATCGCTGTCCAGCGTGGAGGCCGCCGCGCTGCACATCACCTATCAGACCGCGTGGATCGGACTTCACCGACGAGCAGGGCTGCAGCCCGGCGAAACCGTGTTGGTCCATGCAGCAGCCGGAGGAACCGGTGCCGCCGCGGTCCAGGTTGCCAAGGCGGCCGACGCGACAGTGATCGCCACCGCGGGAGGGCCGGAGAAAGTCGCCCGGGCGCGCGCCCTCGGTGCCGATCTGGTCCTCGACTATCGAACCGACGACTTCGTGCCCGCGGTGCTCGAGGCGACTGGCGGCCGCGGTGCTGACGTGGTCGTCGATCCCGTCGGCGGAGAGACGTTCGAGCGCTCGACACGATGTATTGCCTGGGAAGGTCGCATTCTCGTGCTCGGCGCAGCCTCGGGTGACTACGCACCTGCTCGAACGAACCACGTCATGGTCAAGAACTACAGCGTGGTCGGTCTTCATTGGGGTGGCTACCGGACCCGCGCACCAGAAATCGTCGAGCAAGCGCACCGCGCGATCATGGAGCTCCACCGCCGTGGTGCCATCGACCCCGGCGTCACCGAGACCGTGGCCTTCTCCGACTTACCCGATGCACTGACCCGCCTCGCCGCTGGCAAGACGACCGGCAAACTCGTGCTCACACCTCAGAACCCAAGACCCTGCGACCTACCGCGCTGACGACACCCCCTGCCACGGCCGATTGCCGTACTGGTCGAGGTGCACCACCTCACCAACGGGCCGCCGGGTAGTCGGCCCGTACCGACCACGTGCCCACCCGATCGGCACGATGCAAACAGGCGTCACCGTGAGAGGAATGCCAAGAATTGAGCGGGCAGAGGTGACACTCCACAAGGGCAACGTGATAAGCGACGCCCCGAGATTGACCGCCCGGGCCGCGAGCAACAGGTTCTGAACGCTCGGGTAGATCGATCCATAGAAGGAGGTCGTGGCGATGTGCGGGAGTGGGACATAGGGCAGGTGGCCGCTGCGTGGCGTCGTCCGCAAGCAGGCCACGATCAACACTGGGATATCGGCGAAATTGTCGACCTGCCATTTGACCGCGTTCATGAGGCGCAGCATCTTCTCGTCACCACCCGCGATCCGGCGGCCAACCGAGCCGTAGAGTGACCAGGCCTGGCGGTAACGCTTCTGCAGTTTCTCCTTCACCGCCCGGTCCTTGACCACGACGAACTCCCAGCTCTGGCTGTTCGAGCCAGTCGGGGCCTTCATGGCCAGCTCGATCAACCGCAGGATGATGGCATCATCAACCGGATCGGGGTGAACCCTCCGAACGGCCCGCTGGGTCATCATTGCCTGTTGCAATGGCATGTCGAGTAGGTGCTCGACATCGGCAAGGGTGCTGCCCGGACCTGGAACCACCTTCGTTTCGTTCGTCTCCATGGCTGGCGACGATATCGGACAAGCGCCAACCGCGGCCCTGTCGTACTCCCAGTCAAGGAGCAGCTGGCCTGCCAGGCGGCACCGACAGTGTTGCGCCCCCTGCCGCCGCCGATCGATACGCCACCTCGGCGAGCAAATGCGGCCTGAGCGCCGCGGCGCAATCCGGAGAAGCCGGTCTCCCCGCGAGCACTGCCTCGATGAATGCCCCATCCGGGTTGCGCGGCTTGAAACCGGCCTCAGCACAACGCGCGAACAGCTCATGGTTCTCCGCACTGCCCCTCTCAGCCGTTTCACCATCCGGTCCCATGAAGGTCCAGTGGACCGGCCCGAACACGTCACCTTCGAGTACCACATGGGCACGCTCGCAGAACACCTCCATACGGCGCTGGCTCGGACGCCCGAGGATGTCGTGCCACACAGAGGTCAGCGTCCCGACCGCTCCGCCCTCAAACACGAGCGTCACGACCGCGAGATCTTCAATGCCTTCGATGTCATGGAATTCTCCGGTTCGGGCGCTCACCTCGCAGACCGGACCGAAAAGCCACTCGAGCAGATCGAGGTCGTGGATGGAATGCTCAAGCAACGTTCCTGATCCGGCTCGCGCCTGATCGGCTCGCCATGACGACTCGTACACGCCCTGGATCGGTATGTACTGGTCGTCACGGAAGACGACGGTCATCAGCCGACCCGCTTCCGGCCGTTGGACCAGGTGCCGTACCCAGCAGAACGCCGGCGAATCGCGAAGCACCAGTCCGACCTGGTTTGTCACCCCTGCGCTCTCCACAGCCTGCACCATCTCAAGCGCGTCGGCCAGGTTGGGGGCGAGCGGCTTCTCACAGAACACTGCCTTGCCCGCGGCCGCAACTGCCTCGACACATCGTCGATGTTCTGAGGTCCAGGTGCACACATACACCGCGTCTGATGCTTCAATGACTGCCGTCTCATCGCCGACAACCGCCGCACCGGTTTCGGACGAAAAGCGTTCAGCCCGCTCAACCTCGATGTCGTACACCGCTGCGATCTGCACGTCAGCACCGGATGCCTGCAACATGGTCCGGTGGTACCGGGCGATGAATCCCGCCCCGAGAAATCCCAAATGCAACGCCATGCCCGCACCTTAGGTCGACCGACTCTCCCCGAGGACCTAACACCGCCGACACGGCCCGGGCCTCGACAGCCGGGGGCGGACACGGGGCCCAAGTTGAGACCCGCTCATCATGCCGCAGACGCACGCGATGAGTCTGCAGCCTCCGCGGCTACACGGCAGCCGGTTGTGACCTCGAAGGACCTGACTCGACGGTGCGACGGGTGACACGTTGACCGTCGGCGCCGACTCCGGTAGAAAAACGAGCACTGCTCGTTTTTAGCAGGGGGCCGATTGTCAGCAACTGTAGCCACCGACCGACGCGGAGAGGTGCCGTGATCGAACTCGATCCACACGGCTCGAGCCTGGGTACCCCACTAGCGTCATCCGCTCACGGGCCGAAACTAATCATCCGACCGGTCGCTCTCCCCAGCGTCCGCCGCTCCGACGTCGCCCGACGACTCGCGCAAGCGGTCCGTGTGACGAGTCGGCGTCTCGCACCAGTTGCGACGCGCATCGCTCGACGACAGCCGATCAATAACGAACTCATGGCCCGATCGCTGCGGCTCATGTTCGACGACATGGGCGGATCGTTCACCAAGTTCGGTCAACTCATCGGTTCCTCCCCGAGTTTGTTCGGAGACGTCGTCGCCGCCGAGTTCAGAGCCACGCTCGACAATATGGTCCCGATCCCATGGTCAGACGTGCGCCAGACCGTCGAGGACGAACTCGGATTTCCGCTGGCCCACATCTTCCGTGCGTTCGACGAGGAACCAATAGCTGCCGCATCACTGGCAGCTGTACACCGAGCAGTCCTGCACGATGGTCGCACGGTTGCAGTGAAAGTCCTGCGACCTGACATCGAGTACCGGATGGCCGTCGACATCGCCGTGATGAAACCGTTGTTCGAGTTTCTCGGCAGCCAGGTCGCGGTCGGGATCTTCGGCGAGCTGCCGTCACTGGTCGGCGGACTCGCCGAACAACTCGCTGAAGAAGTCGACCTCCGTAACGAGGCACGGTCAATGCTGTGGTTCGACCACCTGAGGTCAACGCTCCAACTCGATCGACTCGAGGTACCCCTCCCGATTGAGGGTCTGGCAGCACGCCGCGTGCTGGTCATGACCTATATCGACGGGGTGCCGGTCGATCACGTCGAGCGCATCGCCGAACTCGGGGTGGATCCAGCGCCACTCGTCCAGGACTGTGTCAAGGCGTGGTTTGCGACTGCGATCTGCACCGGCGCATTCCACGGTGACGTACATGCCGGCAATCTCCTGGTCACCCCACGAGGAAACCTGGGCGTCCTCGACTGGGGCATCGTCGGACGGCTCGACCACTCGACGCAACGGTTCTTCCGCCGCCTCGTGGAGGGCGCCTTGGGCGACGAAACTGCGTGGGCCGAGGTTTGGGAACACACCAGAGCCATCTACGGCCCGGCCATGCAACAGAGCCTCGGTTTGAGCGACGACCAGATGGTGCAGTTCGTCCGCATGCAAGTCGAGCCGCTGTTCCATCGCCCCTTCGGTGAGATCAACGTCGCCGACCTGATCGTCAACAATGAGAACGTCTCTGCCAAGATCGAAACTCCCCGCGAATCGGCGTCACAGCTGAACACCTTCGAGCTGTGGCGCTCTGAGCGCCGACGGGTCCGCGCCCAGCGCAAGCTCGGCGTGGGCGATTCGAAGTTCGATCGGGGAATGTTCTTGCTCGGTAAACAACTCGTCTATTTCGACCGCTACGGCAAGCTGTTCATCCCTGATGTGCCACTCCTGTGGGACCACGGCGCCTTCCGTCGATTGCTCGAAGAACCAGTCGTACCGGCTGAGGCGCCGTCGCTATGACCACCGCGTTGTTGACCAAACTCGCTGAGGAGCACGCGACGTGCCACGGGTAAGCGATGCCCACAAGGATGCCGTACGGCGTCGCCTCATGGACGCAGCAATCACCTGCCTCCAACGTAACGGCTACCGTGACATCACGACCCGCGAGCTACTCGCTGAGGCGGGCCTTTCGACCGGCACCTTCTACAACTACTTCCCCTCGAAGGAACACCTCTATGAGGCGTTGGCTGAGGAGCTGCTCGCTCACGACATCGAGCGCCTTCTCAAGCAACATGCCGACGGCCAGAGCCTGGGCTACGGACTACTTCGTTTCCTTTCCGATTACGCGATGGTTGAGCCAGAAGCTGCGGTCGCGGTCTCGACATTCCGGGGACGCGTCCATGAAACTGGCGAGGCGGCCGAAGCGATCGCCCGGCTCAATCGTTTCGTCGTCGAAGGCTTCACTCCCCTCGTCCAGCAGGCCCAGGCGGAGGGGTTCTTGCGCCCAGACATCGATCCCGAGGCCACCGTCGAGCTCCTCGACATCATCTGGGATGGTCTCGGCCGTCGCCAGGCAACGGGTACCTTTCAGACGAGCTACCGCCGTGTCGGGGAGACGGTGCTCAAGATATTGTTATCGGGAGCTCTGGCTCCCGGTCGTCAGATCGACACTTCGGAGACCGCTCCACGCCCGGTACCGCCGAACCCTCGCTTCGCACGCCCCCGCGCCTCGCGCCGCTGATCGATCTCGCGAACCACGGTGTTTCTTCAGTTCCCTCCAGCGCTGCTGGCTCGCGTGGTCCGCCCGTCCTAAGCAGTACGTCGAGACCGTTCCACTGCGCCCACCACCAGCCACGCGACCAACGACAACACCCCCGAGCGAGATTCCTACGATACTGCCAGCAGTCGAGATCACATCTGGTCCTTCGAGCACCAATTCGGCCTGCGGTGCCGCCGATGAAGCGGTCGTCGCTTCGATGAAGTACCGAGCCAGGCGTGACAACTCGACCGTAGCGACGAGGGTTTCTGCACCACCGTTTGCACCCGGCGTCACCAGTGATTGCGGACGCCGTATCGGGTCGTGACCTGCGATGCGACCACCCGTCACGCAGAATCCCGAACCAGCACGGCCGCAACCTCCCGAGCTCGCTGGCGCAAGAATTTCGACCGGTCTTCGTTGCGTAGTGGTAGGTGTTCTACGAAAAAGCCGTAGATCACTCCTCGCAGAACCCGAGCCATCACAGCTGGCTCATCGATGACGTCATCGAACCATTCGCTTATCCACCGTTTCAACGCCCGCTCAAAGGTGGCCGACAACTCAGCCGCGGAGGTGAGTGCCTCCGGTTCCCCCCGCAAGCTCTCGCCAAGGAGCAACCGCCACATGTCGTCCTGGCCCGCCATCTCCGTCCAGATCCATGAGAGCATCTGTTCCATGCGGGCACGCGGTGCGAGCGAACGATCGACCGGAGGCGGCTGCTCAAGGAGCTGGTCGTAACTTCGCTGGGCGATCACCTCTGTCAGCAGGTCGGCCTTCGAGGGGAAGTAGTGGTAGATCGTCGCCACGTTGAGCCCGCACGCGTCAGCCAGCCGTCGCATACTCATGGCATGCACGCCGTTCTCCGACATCAGCTTCAACGCCATCGACAGAATGCGGTCCCGCTGACCTCCCAGATCGGCCTCGGACGTAACCGCGGCTGAAACCCGTCCTACCATCAGAGGCCAACCGGCGTGAAAACTGCAGGCAGGTGCTCGATCGCCAAGACGAGCGCGTTGTCAGCCCGTTGGAGTTGCGCCCCGTCTTTTACCCGGATGTCACGCAGCCGCCGGAACAACTGCTCAAACACGATCTTGATCTCAAGGCGAGCCAGATTGGCTCCCAGGCAATAGTGAGGGCCAATCCCGAACCCGAGATGCGGGTTGGGATCACGATCGATCCGGAACTCGTCGGGATTGTCGAACACATCCTCATCGCGATTGGCTGATTGATACAGCATCAGGACCCGATCACCTTGACGGAGGTGACGACCCTTGAACTCGTGGTCCTCGGTCACGGTGCGCGTGAAGCTGATGACGGGCGATACGTACCGCACGATCTCATCAACCGCCAGATCGATGAGTTCCGGTTGATCGAGCAACTTCTGCTTCTGATCAGGAAAGTCTGAGAACGCCTTCAAGCCACCGGTGATCGCGTTGCGCGTCGTCTCGTTCCCGGCAACCACCAGGATCACGAGGAACATCAGCAACTCGTCACTGGTGAGTTCATCGTTGCCCTCGACCGCCATGTACTCACCGGGATCCAAGGCGCCTTCGTCGTAGGCCCCAGTCAGGATCGAAATCAGGTCTTCTCTGGGCTCAGCCCGCCGGGCTTCGATGATGGGAAGCAGATGAGCCACGTATTCGCCGAACGCTTCGGCGGCAGCGGCAAGCCGTGGATCGTCCGGATCGGTGGCGCCGTCGCCCGCCATCATTTTGTCGCTCCACTCGTAGAGACGGTCTCGCCCTTCCGGATCGAGACCCATGAGCTCTGCGATCACGATCAGCGGCACGTGGATGGCGAAATCTTCGACGAAGTCGATCTCGCCGCGGTGTTGGATCTCGTCGATGATGGCATTCGTAAGCTCTTCGATATGGGGAGCGAGCCGCCGCACCTGACGCGGTGTGAAGCCCTTGTTGATCAGGCGTCGCTGCCGGGTGTGTTCGGGGTCGTCGATCGTGATGATCGACATCGGCACCGACACATTGGGCCGCACGCCGTAACGCGAGCAATACAGCTCGGGGGTCCGCGAAATGTGCGCGACGTCCTCATGCTTCGAGATGACCCAAAGCCCGTTCTTGGCGTCCCAGTGAACGGGGTCATTGTGCCGCAGCCAGCGATACGTCTCCCATGGGTCGTCGTAGAGCCGCCCGTCGTTGATGTCGATCGAAGGCGCATCCGCGCCGTGCATTGTGCTTGCCATCGACCACAGCATTCCATCAAACGTTCGTTTGGTCAAGCACCTCGTCAAGCATCTCCTTGCCTAACTCGGAGGTCGAGCAGGGCTGCATTCCCGCGAGCAGAGAATGATCTCGTCGGACCAGCCCAATTGCCAGACGCAGCACGCCACGCCACCGTGTTCCAGCCAGCGTCTAGTCATCCTCACAAGGTCAGCCCGATTGCCAGACGCAGCACGCCCCGCCACCGTGTTCCAGCCAGGTTCGTGTGATGATCACGTCTCCCCCGCTGCCAACGTCGGGCGTCAAGCAAAGCGCCGCGTCAGCCAATCGACGAGCAAGCGATTGACCTCATCAGGTTGTTCCTGCTGGACCCAGTGACCCGCCCGCGCCACTTGATGCATCTCGAGATCATCGATGACTTCGGGCATGCCTTGCGCCATGGCTGGCACGAGCACCGGATCCCATTCAGCAGTGATCATCAGGCACGGCAGCCCGTCGATGCGGGCACCGTCGAGCTGGGGTGTGAGCTCCCAGTTGCGGTCGAAATTGCGATACCAGTTCAGTCCACCAGTGAATCCGGTCCTCAAGAAGGTCGTCACAAAAACGTCGAGCTCCGCTCGTGTCAGCAGCTCCTCGCCGAGCACCGGGGCGTCGACGATCGCAGCAACGAAATCCGACGCGTTGGAAGCCGCTTCTCGCAACAGTTGCGGGTCAACTCCCCGGCGCATCATGCGATCGAACAATGCCGCCGTGTTCGCCGAGAGCGCGGCGTCGGCGACACCCGGCTCCTGGAAATAGAGGATGTAGTGGTTCTCGCCACCCATCATCCGGAAAACCTCCGTCGGCTTCGCCGGAAAACGGGGGACGTATGGCGTGCACAGGCCAGCAACGCCAGCCACCCGTTCGCGGTGCAGCAATGGCATCTGCCAAGTGACGAGTCCGCCCCAGTCGTGTCCCACGAACACCGCCTTGGGTGCGCCGATCTCGTCGAGCAGGCCCACCAAATCCCCGGTTAGGTGGAAGATATCGTACTCCTCGATCGCGTCTGGTCGGGAAGAACCGCCATACCCGCGTTGGTCCGGGGCCACCGCGTGAAAGCCCGCGGCAGCAACCGCCCGGAGTTGATGACGCCAACTGAAGGCGAGTTCCGGAAAACCATGGGAGAACACGACGACCGGACGGTCGGGCCGCGGCTGACCGGTCTCGTACACGGAAAGCCGCACACCATTGGTTTCGACGAAGCGGTGGCGAGCGCCCGGGATGTCGTAGGGCTTCGGTTCGTTCATGACACGGCAGGCTACCCGTCCTCCGCGATCACATCCTGTGTTGGTCGACGGCAACGATTCCCCGTCGACGTGGATGAACACCACACCAGCCGCCTTCCAGAAGCACTCTTGATCCGGTGGGGGGCCGCGAAAAGAACAAGCACTGTGGCAGGCAATGCAGATTCGTCAATTCCACCCTCGCGGCCTTCTCCTTCAGCGCGCAAAGGTAACTACGGTGGCTTCGTGAGCTTCGGTGACCTGCTCGGTGAGATCGCGATCACGGCGCTGCTTTGCATCCCGCTCGGGCTGTCGCTTTGGGCGCTCCTCGACTGTGCTCGTAGACCGGGGTGGGCTTGGGCGCTATCGGATCATGAGCGAGTCCATTGGCTGTTCGCGATCCTGGTTGGCTTCCTGTGCGTCATCGGCGGTCTCACCATCTCGCTGTGGTATCTCCTCAGGATCCGCCCCGATATCGCCGACATCGAATCCGGCGCCCTCGGCAAGCTCAGTACCGGCTGAACCCAGGAATCCTTGGACCTGAGGGCTTGTCTACTACGCTTGGCGTGCTCATGCGACCCGGGCCCCGTCTTCCCCATATGCCAGCGCTGGACGGGCTACGGGGGTTGGCTGTCCTCGGGGTAATCGCCTTCCATGCAGGCCACCTGACCGGCGGCTACCTCGGGGTCGACGCGTTCTTCGTCCTCTCCGGGTTCTTGATCACTTCGCTGCTCCTCCACGAGCGGCAGGCACAAGGCCACATCAATCTGGCCCACTTCTGGGAACGGCGGGCGCGACGGCTACTCCCAGCACTCCTCACGACGCTATTTGCCGTGACGCTGTTCGCCGCCGTGTTCGTCGATTCAGCAGCAGAACGGGCCCGCATCCGTGGAGATGTGCTCGCCACGCTGTTCTACGTCGCCAACTGGCGTGCAATCGGATCAAACCAGAGTTACTGGGCGATATTCGGCGACCCGTCACCGCTCCAGCACACCTGGAGTCTCGGCATCGAGGAGCAGTTCTACCTGCTGTGGCCACTGGTCGCCTTCCTGGTCTTGGTCGTGGCACGCCGTTCGGCTCGGGGGTTGCTCTTGACAGCTGGGGTCGGCGCTGCTCTTTCCATCGGGTTGCTGCTGGCCCAGTACACGCCGGGCACCGACCCGAGCCGGGTCTACTTCGGTACCGACACCCGGATCGCATCCATCTGTTACGGAGCCGCCCTCGCCGCGGCAGTCACCGCGTACGGTCATCCCAGGAGCCGGGGTTGGCGGGTAGCCCTCGAGCTTGTGGCCCTCGCCGGGACCGCATGGCTGGTGTTCGCTTGGACAACCATCGACGGCCAGGGCACCTTCCTCTACCGAGGCGGGCTCATGCTCTGCGGACTTGCCGTCACTGCCGTCATTGCGGCGTGTGTAAACCCCAAGCCGGCGATACTCGCCCGCGCCCTGTCGTTCGCACCCTTGCGGTGGGTTGGGCTGATCTCCTATGGGCTCTATCTCTGGCACTGGCCCGTGTTCGTGTTCCTGTCACCGGAGCGCACCGGTCTTGCCGACTCGGGGACGTTGTTGCTGCTGCGGCTGGTGGTGACTGCCGCGATCGCGGTTGCGTCGTACTTCCTGCTGGAGAAGCCAATTCGGCAAGGTGCACTGCGGGGCCGACCCGGCATCGCGGCGACCGTAGCGGCAGTTGCGTCTACCGCGGTGTTGGCCGTCGTGGTTCTGCCATCCGGAGCTCGATCCGGTAGCGCCGATCTCGCTGCTGCACTCAGGGCAACTCCGACGCCCGCGGCAACGGGCTCGATTCCCCCTCATGGTGAGGACGGACCGATGAACTCGGCCGGTGCCGAAACGGTCGACCCGATCGCAGCCGCGAGCGCATCCCTCGGTCGACCGCCCCGAGTCCTGATCGTCGGTGACTCCGTCGGGTTCACCGTTGCCGCCGGGCTGGTGCCGGTCTCCGACCAGCTCGGCATCGAGGTGCGCAGCAAGGCGGTCATCGCCTGTGGCGTCGCCCGCGGTTCCGGACGCGTACGGTTACCGGACGGATCAGTCGCGGTCGAATCCAAAGCCTGCCACGACTGGCCGACGACGTGGCGGGCCGAACTCGACCAGTTCCGACCTGATGTCGTGCTCTTGATCGTTGGGTGGCCGGGAAGTACTGACCGCGATTTCGACGGTGAATGGCGATCCCCCTGCCAACCAGTGTTCGACGAGTGGTACGAAGGCGAAGTCCGTGAGGCGCTAGCGGTCCTGACGTCGACTGGCGTGGCCGTCGCCATGACGAATGCCGCCTACTGGCGCTCCCCGCGCGCACCAAGTGGCAACGATGCGAAGGTCGATTGCATCAACCGCATCTACGCGGAGGTCGCCGACTCTACGCCAGGGGTCACGCTGATCGACCTGATGAATTACGTCTGCCCTGAACGGCCGGTGTGCCTAAACGAGAAGGACGGCATTGCCCCGCTACGCGACGACGGGCTCCACTTCAACGGTCCGGCTGGCACCCTCGTCGGAACCTGGATCCTGCGCCAGGCGCTCGCAGCGACCCCACTCGCTGACCCCCAATAGCCCTCACCCCGCACGGAGACATCCCCCGCCCCCGGGCACCCCACACCCCCACATCTCGAGCACCCCAGTCCTACAT
>JANZZE010000092.1 GCA_026419545.1 Acidimicrobiales bacterium | reverse complement strand
TCCCCACCGGCAGCGTCGTTTCAGTCGCAATGGGCTCCGGCACAGGCTGCTGCTGTGATTCGCTCTTGTTCCCACACGCTGCCACTGGGACAGTCAAAAGAGCGGCGACGAGCAGAGTCCGTTGCACCATCTTCATGAAACCTTTCTAGCCCACCCCTTGGCTGCGACCTGGGCACGCGATTGCCGCACCGCCGCGGGTGCGCCCGTGAGCTCCCGCCGTGGCTCCACAACTGGCTTCCGATCACCCTCGAACCCGTAAACTCCCCCCGATCAGTGGCAGTACACGGGCCACCGCAGCGCGGCGCGCCCAACGCAAGGGGGACCAATGGCGGCCTGGAACTATGCGACGACCTGGGAAATCGCGGCAGACAACCTGCCAGACAGCCCTGCTTTACTCCAGGGCGACCGTGTCATCACCTGGAAGGAGTTCG
The DNA here is from genome assembly GCA_026419545.1 of Acidimicrobiales bacterium. Taxonomy (GTDB): domain Bacteria; phylum Actinomycetota; class Acidimicrobiia; order Acidimicrobiales; family Acidimicrobilacustridaceae; genus JANZZE01. Next base: position 3,377 of record JANZZE010000092.1, on the reverse strand, counting down.
ATCGCCGCGCCGACGGCCTGGCCCGGACACTGCTTGATGCGGGGGCCGAACACCAAGACAAGGTGGCACAGTATCTGTACAACTGCCCCGAGTACCTCGAGTCGATGTTTGCGTGCTTCAAAGCAGGCCTCGTGCCGGTCAACACCAACTACCGGTACGCGGACGACGAGCTCCTCTACCTCTGGGACAACGCCGACGCAGTCGCGGTGGTGTTCCACGGAACCTTCGCCGAACGCATCGAGCGCATCCGGGATCGCGTCCCCAAGGTGAAGACCTGGCTCTGGGTTGACGACGGGAGCGGCCCGTGCCCCGACTGGGCCGTTCCCTACGAGCAAGCCGCTGCCACGCCTACGGATCGTGTTGTCGCGCCTTGGGGCCGGAGCGACGACGACATCCTGATGATGTACACGGGCGGCACAACAGGAATGCCCAAGGGCGTGATGTGGCGCCAGGACTCCTTGATGCGGGCCACCACTGGCGCGACCAACGCGATCTATCGCGAGGACCCAGACTACGACGAGCTCCGCAAAACCATGACCATGCCAGGGTTGCGGGTATTGCCCGGATGTCCCCTCATGCATGGCACGGGTCAGTTCACGTCCCTCATCGCCCTGTCGACCGCAGGCTCCGTGGTCACCTTGGTGAACCGACACTTCGATGTGGAGGAGCTGCTCGACACCGTGCAGGAAAAAAAGGTCAACATGGTCGTGATCGTCGGTGACGCGTTTGCAAAGCCGATGCTGCGGGCCCTCGAGGAGAATCCGGGTCGATGGGACCTCTCGAGTGTCATCGCCATGACCTCATCGGGTGTGATGTGGAGCAAGGAGACCAAAGACGGCCTGCTCAAGCACAACCCGACGATGATGCTGATCGACGCATTCTCGTCATCCGAAGCGATCGGCCTCGGGCAATCGGTGTCGACCGCAGGAGGCTCGAGTGGCACTGCGAAGTTCGTCCTCGGCGAGAACGCCCGAGTCATCACCGACGACGGGCGCGACGTCGAACCCGGATCCGGTGAGATCGGACGGGTCGCAGTGAAAGGGTTCACGCCGATCGGCTATTACAAGGATCCCGAGAAGTCGGCCCGAACCTTCGTCGTGATCGACGGAGACACCTACTCCATCCCCGGCGACTACGCCACCGTGGAAGCCGATGGCACGCTCACGCTGCTCGGCCGGGGTTCGGTGTGCATCAACACCGGCGGCGAGAAGGTCTTCCCGGAAGAGGTCGAGGAAGTACTGAAGAAGCACCCTGCTGTGCTTGATTCGGTAGTCGTCGGCGTGCCTGACGACAAGTTCGGCGAGGCAATCACCGCCGTGGTCGAGTTCCGCGAAGGCGAGTCGGCAACCGAGGAAGAATTGATCAACCATGTGAAAGCCCACCTCGCCGGGTTCAAAGCACCCAAGCGCGTCGTGTCGATCGACACGATCGGCCGGGCCCCCAACGGCAAGGTCGACTACAAGCGGATGAAGGCCTACGCCGCCGAACAGCTCGGAATCCCCGTCGCAGGCTGAGCACACACAAGGGCATCGTGATTGGCACCCAGGTCCCGTACTCAGCAGAACCGGGTACCTCATGGCGAGCTCGCATACTCACCCCCGGTGGGCATTTCGGCCTGGTGCTTACGCCCGATCGAACCACTCCCGTGACGCTCAGCGCCGCTGACCAGGTGGTCGTCCTATCTGAAGACGGTCGCCGAACACCGGGTCGTGCCAGGTGGTGCGTCGATTCTGGACCGAACCCGATCCCTGACTACGCTGCCGTCGTTTCGTCAGCCAGGCCGAACCGAGCTCCTCGCCGGTCGGCACACAATCATGAGGGGACGCAATGGCAGATCTCGGATTTGACGGGAAGGTCGCGATCATCACCGGCGCGGGCGGTGGGCTCGGTCGGTGCCATGCACTGGAATTGGCTCGCCGTGGGGCCCGAATCGTCGTCAACGACCTAGGCGGTTCGGTTTCCGGCGAGGGTGGTTCAGCAGGGCCGGCACAACAGGTCGTCGATGAGATCATTGCGCTGGGTGGCGAGGCTGTTGCCGACACCAACAGCGTCGCCACTCCCGAAGGTGGCGAGGCGATCGTGAAAACGGCGCTCGACGCGTTCGGAACCGTCGACATCGTGATCAACAACGCCGGGATCCTGCGGGACAAGTCGTTCCACAACATGACACCCGAACTGCTCAACCCCGTACTCGACGTGCACCTCAAGGGTGCGTTCTATGTGACGCAACCGGCGTGGAAGATCATGCGCGAGAAGAACTACGGGCGGGTGGTCAACACCGCGTCGAACGCGGGAATCCTCGGCAACTTCGGCCAGACAAACTACGGCGCTGCAAAGATGGGTCTCGTCGGATTGACCCGAGTGCTCGCCCAGGAGGGTGCCAAGCACAACATCAAGGCCAACGCCATAGCCCCGGTCGCAAAGACCCGGATGACCGAGGAGCTCCTCGGGCCACTCGGTGACAAGCTGCAGCCGGAACTGGTCACCCCGGTCGTCGCCTGGCTGTGCCATGAGGACTGCCCTGTGACCGGCGAGGTGTACTCAGTAGCCGGCGGTCAGGTCTCCCGCTTCTTCATCGGTCGCACCAAAGGCTTCTACAAGCCGGATCTCACGGTGGAAGACGTCCGTGACCATTGGGATGAAATCCGCGATGAGGAGGGCTACACCGTGCCATCAGGCACGAGCGACGAGCTCCGCCTGCTCCTCGAAGTCTTCAAAGACGGCTGATCCCAGCTCAAGGCCGCCGATCAGGAGACATCGGTTGCTCTCCCCCTATCCTTGGTGAATGCCGTCCAGACTTCGCCTCGGCGTCACCGGGGCCCGAGGATTCATAGGGTCGAAACTGACCCAGGCCGCGCTCGACGCCGGTCATGAAGTTCACACGTTCTGTCGGTCGTCCTGGACAGGCGTTCCATTCGTTCCACGCGCCTGTAGGCATCAACTGACCTTGCCCGATGCCCCTGATCCACGTGACCTCGAGGGTCTCGACGCGCTGATCCATCTCGCCGTCGCGCCCCACGGCTCATCGGAGGAGACGAGCTTCGCCGTCAACGTCACTGGGACGGTTCGCCTTCAGGAAGCCGCAGCGGCTGCCGGAGTTGAGCGTTTCATCTTCGTCTCAACCCAATCGGCGCATGACGGCGCCAGAAATCGCTACGGCCGGAGCAAACGAGCAGCCGAACGAGCACTAGATAGACGGCAGGGCGTGATGATTCTCCGCCCCGGTCTCGTCTACGACGGAAGCGAGAACGGCTTGCTCGGGCGTTCCGCGAAAGCAGCCGCGAAACTCGGGGTGTTCCCAGTGGTTGGGGGCGACCGCGCCATGGTGCAGACCCTGTGGTTCGACGATCTCGTCTCCGTGCTGTTGCGCTTCGCCG
>JANZZE010000091.1 GCA_026419545.1 Acidimicrobiales bacterium | reverse complement strand
GGTCTGAGCAGGTCGGCCGTCGAGGGCGGGGTTTGACGGGTGTTGCGGTGGGAGCGGTTGGCGGTGGATGTTGGTCCTCAGCCGGAGCCGCTTCACCACCGCCACCGCCGGCTGGTCGAGGGCGGGGTTTGACGGGTGTTGCGGTGGGAGCGGTTGCCGGTGGATGTTGGTGGTGCGGACGTTGGTGTCGAAGGCGAGGTTCGACGGGTACGTGTCCGAGCGGCTTGGATGACCTGATGCGCCGTTCGATCGATGACTACCCCTTCGACCCCGCTGACTACCCCGCCACCTATGACGACGGTGAGCTGACGCCCGTGTCCTGGGCGATCGCGATCAGCGATGACTATGAAGACGGCCAACCGCGGGTGGTGCTCACGCTCGAGCCGGTCGGACGCGCGGGCGAGGGACTTGTTGCCCACCTCTCCCCGGCGATCGCTCGCCGCTTGCGGGTCGCGTTGCGAGACGCCCTGCGTGAACTCGGCGAGGACGAAGGGAGCTGATTCCTCCTCACAGCCACGGCCGCTACATGTGCGACATGCGGGTAGGTCGGGTAGCTCAGGGAGTCGGGTAGCGCAGGGAACTGACTCCGCGGTGGTGTCACGGCCGGTGCCTGAGTGTCGTCCGGTGGCACGGTTCGCGTCGCGTGAGCAGGAGCTTTCGGGTTCCGTGAGTTATTGCAAACGCGATGGCTGCGACATAGAGAGTCCTGTGCTAGTTGATCGCGGCTCGCGATTCCTTTCGGCTCGTGCGTCAGTAACGCAGGCTCGCGCAGACGCCGTAATGATCGCTCGGCCAGACCCCCTCGACAGGCTCCGTGCCGATTAGTTCGACGCCCACGATGTGACCGGCCCCGCCTCGCTTGGGCCAGCCCACGAACACGTAGTCGAGGCGACGTTCGGCTTCGAGATCCCGCGCCGCGTACGGGTTTGCGTTCGACCAGGTGATCCCCGGGCCTTCGCCGGCAAAGCGCCAAGCGTCGTGGAATACGAGCGGCGGGACCGGCACCGACGTAAGGCCGGTCAGCATGCGGATCTCCTCCGCCTCCGGGTCGGCGTTGAAGTCACCACACAGGATCGGAGGGTAGGTCCGGTCGGGGGCGGCCAAGACGAACTCGCAGATCTCGCGTACCTGCCGCTGGCGGATGTGGCTGTGGTCGAGGCGCCAATGCAAGTGGGTGGTGAAGATCTGGAACGGGCCTCGGGGCCCGTCGATGTCGGCCCGCAACACCAGCCGGTATTCCTCGAGCTGCGGTGGCGAGTAGAGCGGCCGCCAGTCGTGCGAAGCGATCGGCCAGCGGGACACCACAGCGTTAGCGAAACCGATGCCGTCGAGATCGGCCCGGTTTGCCACGACCGCGTGAGCACCCAGCGCCTCCGCGATCACGTCCGCGGAACCGCGGCCTGAATCGAGTTCGAGCCACACTTCCTGCAAGCACACCACATCGGCGTCCACGGCTCGGAGCGTCTCCACGATGGCGGGGAGCCGCTCCTCCCAAGGCCCGAATCGCCACCAGAGGTTCCACGTGGCGACACGGAGTCGCGTCTCGATCAAGGTTCCGAAGTTCGACTCAGCCATTGCCGCATCCTGCCGTATCCAGCGGTGCTGAGGCTGTTCGCCGTCGAGTGTCGCCCATACCGAACCCTGCTGATTCCTGCATCCTGCCGTATCCAGCGGTGCTGAGGCCCCTCTCAAGGGGTAGGATGATCAATTCCTCAGGGGAGGCTGGGGAGCACTCGCCCACAGGGCAGAATGAGGGAGCAACAGCATCGTATGAGTGTGGCCCACCCGGATCTCGAGGCGGAGCAGGCTTACATCGACCATGCTTATGAGTGCCTTGAGGCCACCCGCCAGGCCGCCGCCCGGATGTCAAACCTGGTCGAGGTCGGCCGAGGCGGCACCAACCAAGCTCGTTTCGAGCGCGACGTCATCTGGGACACGATGCTGCACCGGCTCGCCCAACTGCAGCTCGGTGATCAGGCGTTGTGTTTTGGGCGCATCGACCAAGCCGCAGATCCCGCCGAAGGCGAGCGCTCGGAAAGCAACGGCCCAACGGACCACGGCGGTGAGAACGGAGCTGAAGCGGGTGCCTCCACACCGGCCGGGGAGGGTCGTGACCACGGGAATGGGCACGGAGGGGCGACTCCCAGGAAAGCGCCACGGATCGGGGCCAGCTACTACATCGGTCGCATTGCGGTATCCGACGAGAACCAAGAGCCCGTGATTGTTGACTGGCGTGCACCGGTGGCCGAACCGTTCTACCGGGCGACCGGTCGCCAGCCCATGGGTCTGGTCCGCCGACGGCACTTCGCGGTGCGGGGGCGAACCTTGCTCAACATCGAGGACGAACTGTTCGGGGATGCCGCGGCATCGCTGTGTCTCACCGGGGAGGCGGCTGAGGATGGGGTGAGCGGCCACGGTGCCCTGATCGCCGCGCTCGAGACGGCACGCACCGGCAAGCTCGGCGACATCGTCGCCACCATCCAGGGCGAACAAGACGAAGTGATCAGGGCCGAAATGCCGGGCGTGCTCGTCGTCCAGGGTGGTCCCGGCACCGGCAAGACCGTGGTCGCGCTGCACCGAGCCGCCTACCTCCTCTACACGTACCGGTTCCCGCTCGAGGGCCAGGGCGTTCTCGTGGTCGGACCGAACCGCTTGTTCCTCAACTACATCGACCAGGTCCTTCCGTCGCTCGGTGAGGCCGGTGTCGAGTTGGCCGTGCTCGCCGACCTCATCCATGAGTCGGTGCGCATCAATGGCTACGACCATGGCCTCACTGCCCGGGTCAAGGGTGATCTGCGGATGGCGAAGCTGTTGACGAGAGCTGTTCGTCAACGTGAGCGGGCGCTGCGGGAACCGTTGGTTGTGGGTTACGGCCTACAGCATCTTCGGTTGTCGACCGAGGAGAGCCGACGCATCGTCGGCGAAGCCCGCCGTCGGTTCCGCAAGCACAACGCGGCTCGGCGCTTCGTTGAGAATGAACTCTTCGCAGCGCTGGCTCGAAGCGGACGACAGCACATCGACCCTCGCGAAGCCCGTGAGCGACTGCGTGCAGCGATCGAGGTTCGTGAAGCGCTCGAATGGATGTGGCCGGTGCTTACGCCGACCGAGCTCCTCCACGACTTCTTCGGGTCCAAGGCGTTGCTGAAGAACGCAGCTCGAGCGTTGCTTGCGGAGGACGAATGGCAAGCCCTTTACCGTCCTCGGGCCGATGATCTCGATCAGGTGACCTGGACCCACGACGACGTGCCGTTGCTCGACGAGGCCCGTGCCTTGCTCGGGCCCAAGCCCAGATCGAAACGGCGCCGGCATCACGATCAGGCCGAGGGTGTCACCGAGGACGAGGTGCGGACCTATGGGCACATCGTGGTCGACGAAGCCCAGGATCTCTCGCCCATGCAGTTGCGGATGCTCAACCGGCGTTCCCTCAACGGCTCCATGACGATCGTGGGGGATATTGCCCAGGCCACTGGTCAGTGGGCCCACGCCAACTGGGACGAGATCCTCGCCCACCTCCCCGGCAAGCGGCCACCGCGTCGGGCGGAACTCACGCTCGGCTACCGTCTTCCCGGTCCGAACATGGCGTTGGCGGCCAAGGTGCTCCGCTACGCCGCTCCCGAACTCAAGCCGCCGAGTTCGGTGCGCCAGGACGGAGACCCGCCTCGGATCATCAAGACCGGCACGCAAGACGAACTGTTGGCCACCGTGGTGGACGCGACACGGACCGAGCTCGCCGCTGTCGGCACAGGCAACGTCGCAGTGATCTGCCCGGACTCGCTGGTGGGCCCGGTGAGCGAAGCGTTAACTGCGGCTGGGGTCGAGCACGGTCACGCCACCCGGCACGGTCTCGACGCACAGGTCACGGTGGTGCCGGTGAGCTTGGTCAAGGGTCTCGAACTCGATGCCTCGGTGGTGGTCGAACCGGCTGCGATCGTGGACGAAGAAGCCCAAGGTTTGCGGGCCTTGTACGTTGCCTTGACGAGGGCGACCAAACGACTCGCCATCGTGCACCGTCGTGAGTTGCCGGCGGCATTGGGCGACTAGGTGTGCCAGTGGTGCGAGCAAATCGCGAGCGCTGCCACTGCGGTTGCGATCTGCTGCCGACTCTTTACGACTAGACACTCTCGACATGCATGGCAGTTCGTATCGGTGCCCCGCCAGCCTGGTCTGGTCCGGGGGTCCCCGCGCGAGCTGGGACGCCTCATCAACGCAAATCGCGTCGAACTCCTCCGCCAGCCTGGTCTGTTCCGGGGGTTCCCCCGCGAGTGGTGAAGGTGACGTGGATGACGCCTAGCGGTCGGCGGTGCGCGGTCGGGTTGGACAGTGGCCGGGCCGGGAGGGGTGCGCGATGGCACATCAGATCGAGGTCCTCGTCGCGTGCTGCGAGCGGATGGCGTGGCCCAGTGAACTGGGTGGCTTGGTTGGCCAGCGTGTTGTTGGTGACCTCCCCAGGCTGTGCCCACCAGCTCGACCACCGACCGCCGCCAGTCGCGGAGCTCGACGGCTGGGAACGCATCATCGTCGGCGACCAACTCAAAGCCGAGGTGTCCACGATCGCGGGGATCGAATGGCTAGCCACCGGCGATGGCACCTGGTCGGCGTTCGGCACCTACCAGGAGCGACCCGGTGGGCTCGTGAAGCCAGCGGCGTGGGCCTCCGGGCACGCGACACGCTGGCAGAAGGTCGGTGTGCCAGTGCCCGCCGATGAAGGGGGCGAGGTGCGAGCCGCGGCCAGTGGTGGCGGGACCGCGTTCCTCGCTGGAGCGGTCGGCACGGGCACCGGCGCAATTCCGGCACTTTGGCGCAGTACCGACGGGTGGCGATGGAGCCAGCCTGTCCGTTTGCCGCTCCCCCCAGGCAGATCTTCAGGGATGGTGGCGGTGGCGATGACACCGGCACCGGGGTCGGCAGGCGGCTGGCTGGTTGCCGGCGAAACTGCTCCGGGTGTCGGCGCCGACCCGGTTGTGTGGTACTCGCCGGATGCGGAGTCATGGTCGCTCGTCGATCTCGGCTCGCAAAATCCGGTGCTGTCATCGGGGCGCTACACGGTCGCGGGCCTGGCTTCACAACCCGGTGTTGCAGTACTCGCACTCAATCCGGTGGGACCGTCGAGCCCAGCGGTGCTGGCCCGCACCGTCGACGGCAGCGTATGGTCGACCGGAACGCTCGCCGGTGCAGTATCGGTTGAATCGCTCGTGGCGGCAGGTCCCGAGTTCGTGGCCGCAGTGGACTGTTGCCCGGACCACGATCGTCCGGCGTCGCTTATGGCGAGTACCGATGCCCTCTCATGGGTGCCGGTCCCCGGGCCTGAGGAGACCGAAACCTCGGACCGTAGAGGACGGGTGGTGCGGCTCGCAGTGGATCGCCACGTCGATCCGGAGCAGCTTTATGCGGTCACGGTCGGAAGCGACAAGCGATCGGAGTTCGGGCTGTACCGGCGCGGAGTCGACCGAGGTTTCGATGGCGGTGCGCGCTGGACCGAACTCGACCGCCCGGGTTGGTTCGCTGCGGGTCGTTCGCCCGGCGAGCTAGGACCACCTCCCGTGATCGCCGTGAGCGGCGGTGGCCTGGTCTGGAGCGAACCCAGTGAGCGAAGCCAGGACATCTGGGTTGCGGGGCAGGTTGGCGACGGGGCGTGGGAGCGGGCCGACACCGAGCTCATCCCTCCGCCAGCCCGCATGGGTGCCGACCACGTCTTGGCCGCAGCGGCCTCGCCGTCAGGCGACACCGCGGTGGTGGTGGGCTATCACGGGCCCTTCACGCCAGAGCCACCTACCCTGCCGGAAGCCGACGTTGAAACCGGGGGCCGTCTGTGGGTGGCCAACGATCCTCGGCGGTGGGAGGAAGTCGCCCTTTCGCGGGCGATCATCTCGGTCAACGACGTGCTCGCCATCCCCGGCGGGTTCTTCGCTGCTGGCGTGCGCCGAAGTGACGACGGCGTCTTGCGCCCTGCCTGGCTTCGCTCAGCCGATGGCAGACACTGGGATCGGCTCGACCTCCAGTTGGCCGAGGACTCACTGCGCGAGCCGTTGTTCCTACCTGCCCGGGTTGTGCGGCCCGGCTCTGTCTTCGTGGCCGGTGGCGTGGAGGTGGATGTCGCATCCGGTGTGCGGCCCGCCATACGGACGTCCACGGATGGCGTGGCGTGGGAGCCAGCAACGGTCCCTGATCCCCCTGGGGTCGGCATGGTCACCGGGCTCTGCAGCACGGGCGACCGGGTCGTCGCAGTGGGCACCACTCGGGCCGAGCGGGGCGAGGGACCGGCCAGGGCATTCATCTGGTCAAGCGTTGACGGACGCAGCTGGGAGGACCTCCGGCTTGGTTCGGTCGTCGAGTCGGTGCGCGGGTGCGCGATCGGAAGTGATGGCGCATTGGTCGTCGTGGGGTGGATCCAAGCGGCGGACGGGCGCGCCCTGCCCGCGCTGTGGCGCCGGAGCGCTGGTGACGCCGCCTGGGTAGAGCAGGTCTTGCCCCTTACGGGACCGATCACCGAGATGGGAGAGGCGCAGGCGTTCGCCGTGCACCACGACGGGTCGGGCTGGCTCGCGGTCGGGTCAGGGCGAGATCACATTGGCACCTGGTATCCCGTCGTTTGGGCTTCGCGTGATGGAGCGAACTGGGAGCTGCGTACGGAGGTTGTCGCGACCGTAACCGGTGGCTCGCACGGCGCGGCGTTCCTGGCCACCCGCTGGCGTGATCGCATGCTCGTCGCGGGGACCTACGGCGATGCTGGCCTAGTGCTGTCCGGTCCGCCGCCCGCGTGACGGAGTGCGTGTGCCGTCGACTGCGGATGTGTGGTGGTGACGCTTGCTTGGTCCGCTTCTAGAGCGAACGCGCGGGTGCGCGGTCGATCGCCTGTGCTATCCGCCGTTAGCCTTCCAAAGGTGACCACCGCTGTGGAGCCCGACGGGTCCTGGACCGTTGCCGGGCGTATGCCGTGCGCCGTGCAGGTCGACCACGTGTCGAAAGCGTTCGGGAAACTGCCAGTGCTCGTGGGCGTCTCGTTGTCGATCGAGCCGGGTTCGATGGTCGCACTGCTCGGGCCGAGCGGATGCGGCAAGACGACACTGTTGCGCATCATCGCCGGGTTGGAGTCCCCGGATGCCGGCAGGGTGACCGTTGCTGGCCGTGTCCTTACTGACCGGGCTGCAGGTGTTGCGGTGCCGCCCGAGTCGCGCCAGATCGGGATGGTGTTTCAGGATTGGGCCTTGTTCCCCCACCTTTCGGTTGCCCGAAATGTCGCTTACGGGCTGCCGAAACGGGCCGATAGTCGGGCACAGGTGGAACGGGCGCTCGCCATGGTAGGGCTCCAAGGACTCGGCGACCGTATGCCGAGCACCCTTTCAGGAGGTCAGCAGCAGCGAGTGGCACTTGCCCGGGCGATCGCTCCCGCCCCGAGCGTGCTGCTGCTCGACGAGCCATTTTCGAACCTCGACACCGCTCTGCGGGTTCAGGTCCGTTCAGAGGTGCACGCGCTGCTTGTCGAGCTCGGGATCACCACGATTTTCGTGACCCACGATCAGGAAGAAGCGTTCGTCCTCGGGGACCAGGTCGCGGTGATGCACGACGGTCGGATCGCGCAAGTCGCGTCACCGGCGGAGCTGTACCGGCATCCCGCGGACCGCTGGGTTGCGACCTTCGTCGGTGAGGCCAACTTGCTGCGAGGGTCGGTCCGACCAGTGGGCAGTGCCGCCACAGTGTCAGGGCCAGCGGTAGCAGACACCGTGATCGGTGCCGTCCCGTTGGCGCAGTTGCCCGTCGGCAGCCGCGAGGTCGACGTGCTGGTACGGCCTGAACAGCTGAGCGTCACTGCGCCTAGCCCGGTCACGCCCGCGACCGGTGTGGTTGTTCTCATCGAGTACTACGGTCACGACACGGTGTATGTCGTCGATGCCGGCGGTGAGCGGTTGCGGGTGCGGGAGACGGCCGAGCCGCTGTTCGGTCGGGGTGACCCGGTTGTGGTGCGGTATGCCGGTGGTCCGGCGATGGCGTATCCGGCTGAACGCGAGTGAACCCCGCGCCTGCATCGACAGCGTCGGCTGATGTCGTGGTGATCGGTGCCGGTCCGGCAGGCCTCGCGGCCGCGTGGCGAGCATCGGTTCGGGGCTTGTCGGTCATCGTGCTCGAACGATCCGCACAGGTCGGTGGGATGGCCGCCAGCCTCATGGTGGGAGGCCAGCGGGTCGACCTGGGCAGTCATCGGCTCCACCCCGCCACACCGGCCCCGATCCTGGACGCGATTACCAGACTGTTGGGAGCTGACCTGCAGCGTCGACGCCGCAACGGCAGGATCGTTCTGCGCAGCCGGTTCGTCCGGTTCCCGTTGTCGACGGTGGATCTCCTCGCCAACCTCCCGCGGGACATGGTTGCGGGCTTGGCCATCGACACACTCACCGCACCGTTGCGCAAGCCGCGAGCCGACACCTACGCCGAGGTGATCCGGGCGGGGCTCGGTCCGGTGATGCTGCGGGAGTTCTACGGCCCCTACGCTCGCAAGCTCTGGGGGCTCGGTCCCGATGAACTCGCGGGTGAGCTTGCTCGCCGGCGTGTGGCGGCTCGGTCACCGGCGAAGATTGCTCAGCGCTTGCTCATGGCACGGCGGGAACCGCCGTGGTTCTTTTACCCGAGACGAGGGTTCGGTCAGATCACTGAAGCGTTTGCCGACGCTGCGGCCCGGGCTGGGGCACAGATCCGTTTCGGGGCGTCGGGCACCGTGACCTCGATCGATGCGGGAACCGTGAAGGCCCTCGATGGCTCGTGCGTCGAAGCGGGCGTGGTCCTGTCCACGATCCCGATCGGGGTGCTTGCCCGGCTCGTCTCCCCGGCGTTCAGGACCAGACTCGATTACCGCGGCATGGTGCTCGTGTACCTGGTCATCGATTGCCCCCGTTACACCGAGTTCGACGCACACTACGTGCCTGACCCGGGCACCATCATCAGCCGGCTCTCGGAACCGAAGAACTATCGGGAAGGACCCGACCCGCCGGACCGGACGGTGTTGTGCGCGGAGGTCCCGTGCATCGTTGGCGATGCCCTGTGGAATCAGCAAGATCAGGCGTTGGCCGAACGAGTGGTCGATGAGCTGGCGTCGGTGGGGCTGCCGCTTGTTGGACAACGCCTGTCGGGGTATCACGTCGTGCGCCTGCCGACCGTCTATCCCGTCTACCGGCGGGGCTTCGAGAACGAACTGGCTGCTGCCGAGGCTGCCCTGGCCTCGGAGCCTCGTGTGCTCAGTTTCGGGCGTGCCGGTCTGTTCACCCCGGACAACACGCACCATGCCTTGGCGATGGCGTGGGCTGCCGTCGACTCGATCGGTCCTGACGGGGAGATCGATAGAGCACGGTGGGCAGTGGCCCGGCTCGCGTTCTGCGACCACGTCGTGGAGGATTAGAGACCCCGGAGTGCGCAGGTGGCCGCTTGTCACCAGCCGCAGCTCGCGAGGCGTTGGCTGTCCTCGCCCGATGGCTGGTGGTCAAGACGCCGAGTTGGATAGTTGCGGGCGGTTGAGAACCCGATAGACGGCAGGGACGACGTTGCGGACATAGCGGCCGAGCGTTATGAACGAGCGGCCCTCGGTCCGGAACCGGTAGGTGATCGGCACCTCGAGATAGCGGAATCCCTTGGCGAGCAGGTCGAGGGTGAGCACCTGCGCGTAGTTGAAGTCGTGCTCGATGTGGGCGGCACGGGCAGCCCGGGCTGACAGTGCCCGGTAACCGCTCTGACCGTCGGTGATCCGAGTGCGGGCGATGAAGGAGAGCACCTTCGTCAACACCAGGTTGCCAAGCCGCCGGTGCGGCCGCATCGCCAGGATCGTCCCGCTGAAGCGGGACCCGACGACGTAGTCGGCTCTTCCGTCGAGGATCGGGCCGACGAGGCGCTCGAGTTCTTCGGGGGCGTATTCGCCGTCGGCGTCGCAGAACGCAACGGCCGCGGCGCCGGAAGCCAGTGCATGATCTAGTCCGACCCTGACGGCTGCGCCGAGGCCGGAATTGGTGGGCAACGAGATCACTTCCGCACCAGCGGCGGCGGCTCGGCCGGCGGTGTCGTCGGTCGAGCCGTCGTCGACGACGACACAGCGTACCGGGTGGCCCACCACCGAGGTCGGTGTGCGGGCAACGACGCCGCCGACCGTTGCTTCCTCGTTGTGGGCAGGCAGGAAGAGCACCACAGGCGCACTCAGCGGAATCGGCTGCTCTTCCTCGCTCACGACGGGTGATAGCGCTCGGTCACGAGGCAGACGCGCCCTGCCGAACAGCGACGGAGCGGGAATGAACGAGAAGAGGGCACCACCGGCCAACGAGTACGCGGTCTTCAGGGCGTGTGTGACGATTGCGGCCGTCAGCCCCGCGCCCGCGTCGTAGCCGAGCGCAACGTAGGCCGCGGTGGCGGCGGCTTCGTAGGTCCCGATCCCGCTCGGGGCGATGGCGACGGTCTGAGCCGCGACCGACGCGGTTGTGACCAAGACCGCGTCCCGGAAGGCCAGCTCGATACCCGCAAAACGTGCGCACTCCCACACGAGAACCGCTTCGAGGATCCACGCCACCAGCGATCCCGCTACGGCGAGCATGCCCGGCAGTCGCACCCGGTTGCGGCCAGCGTGGTGTCGGCGGACGCGGATGAGCCACACCAACCCTGTCGTCCCGAGGGCCGCAATGACAGCGAACACCACCCAGCCGAGGGGCCCGACCAGCTGTAGGAATACCGCTGGCCCGAGCGCAGCACCGACCACGGCGACCGCGAGAATGTCGGCCGATCGAAGCGCAAGCGTCGAGGCGCTCGCCGCGTCGAGGGGGATACGGGCTCGGCGGACGACGCTGACGACGCGCATGGGTTCGCCGAGGCGCAGCGGGAGTATGTGGTTGGCCCCGAGTGAGACGTGGAGCCCGGCGAGCGCATGGCCGACCGAAAGCCCAGGCAGGACACGGCACCAGACCAGTGCTCGCACCGCGAAGGCTGCCGCGAACGCGGCGAGCGCCACTCCGACTCGTCCCGGTTGATCGGCCATGGCTGACGCACTCTCGCGCAGTGCATCGGCGTCGGCCGCGCGGGCCACCAGCACGATGGCGACCCCAAGTGACCCGAGCGCCACCACTGCCGTCGCGCGAGGAGAGCGCAATTTCCCGAGGCGCAGGTGCATGCCGGAAGACCCATTCATGTTAGGTCAACTTTACACAATCTGGTCGGTTTCGCTAGCCTGAGAACCCATGTCAACGGGAAGGCGAGTCGAAGGTCTCCACCTGGTAGCGGCGCTTGCCGTCGTCTTGCTCCTTGCCTCGTTCGGCGTCGGTTGCTCGAGCGGCAGTAGAGAAAAGGTCGTTGTCTACTCCGGTCGTTCGACTGAGCTCATCAAACCGGTCCTGGACCTTTTCGCCAAGGAGACGGGAATCAGTGTCGAGTTCAAACAAGCCGACACCGCAGACCTCGCACTGACGATCGAGCAAGAGGGCGACCGTTCCCCGGCCGACGTCTTCATCTCCCAGACACCAGGCGCGACCTCGTACCTGGCGTCGAAGGGACTGCTACGGACGTTGCCGAACTCCATTCTCGAGCGCGTTGAGCCAGAGAACCGCAGCGCCAACGGCGAATGGGTCGGGCTGTCGGCTCGGATCCGAGTGTTGGTCTACAACACGGAACTTGTCGATCCCGCGACGCTGCCTCGATCGGTGTTCGACCTCACGGACCCGCAGTATCGGGGCAAGCTCGGCGTCGCCCCGACGAACGGGTCGTTCCA
This sequence comes from Acidimicrobiales bacterium, assembly GCA_026419545.1. GTDB lineage: Bacteria > Actinomycetota > Acidimicrobiia > Acidimicrobiales > Acidimicrobilacustridaceae > JANZZE01. The sequence goes on along the minus strand of JANZZE010000091.1, from coordinate 1,055 downwards.
GGACTTCGTGTCAGCCATGCGGGTTGAACATGGTGACGACGTGACCAGGTCCTGGCTCGAAGGCATCGAGGCGAATCAACCTCGGACCTACGCGAACAACAACGCGATCGTTGATGCGGTTGGCCGTGGCGAGGTCCCGATGGGCCTGGCCAACCACTACTACCTGTTGCGGGCCAAGAAGGAAGACCCTGGGATTCCGGCCGAGAACTACTTCTTCCCCGACCGCGATGTGGGTTCGGTCCGGATCGTGTCAGCGGCTGCCGTGCTCAAGTCGGCCAAGAACCCTTCGGCAGCTGAACGGCTCGTGCAGTTCCTGCTGAGCGAGCAGACCCAGCGGTATTTCGCCGACGAAACGCTCGAATACCCGCTGGTGCAAGGGGTGGAGCCTGCGCCGGGCGTGCCGCCGATCGGTTCGATCCCGGTGAACCGGGTCGACTTTGACGAACTCGGTGCTCGTTTCAACGAGACCGTCGCCCTGATCAAAGAGAGCGGGCTGACCCGTTGAGCGGCGAGTGGACACGATGACGCCACCAAACCGCTGTTTGTGGTTCGGCCAGAGCGGAACGTTTGGACGGGTGGAACGGTGCAGAACCAGATGACGCCGCGACACAACTGTTTGTGGAGCGGGACCAGTGCAGTTGAGCGGGTAGTCCGCGGGGGGTGACACGATGACCCTCGCCCGACCGCGCCCACCGAAACTGTTGATCGCAGGCTCGCTCGCAGTCGCGGCCGCGTTTGTGGTGCCGTTCGCGTTCTTGGTCGTGCGAACCGCAGGTCTCGGCGTCGCCGACGTGGTCGCGACCCTACGGGACGACGCGGCTGGACCGCTGGGTCGGAGTCTCCTGCTCGCCACCGCTTCTGCGGCTTCTGCCGGGGTGATCGGCGTGGGGCTCGCTTGGTTGCTCACCCGGTCGGATCTCCCAGGACGTCGGCTCTGGGCAGCCGTGGCCCCGGTTCCGCTGGTGATCCCCTCCTATGTTGGGGCTGCGGCCCTGGTTGCGGGTCTGGCGCCCGGTGGCCTGATTGCCGACGCGCTGACCGCGCTTGGGATCGAC
>JANZZE010000090.1 GCA_026419545.1 Acidimicrobiales bacterium | reverse complement strand
GCACTGGGCAGGGTAGGCCGCCGGCCGCGTCCGCGGCCTCGACGCCTAGCTCGGCGTGAGACGCGAGCGTCTGATCCGATCGGGGGCGACGTCCAAGGATGAAGCTGCGTTCGTTGATCCTCGACACGACGGTGCGTCTGGTGTTCGACGCGGCTTTGGTGTTGTCGCTGTATTTGCTCTTCGCCGGGCACAACCGACCGGGTGGCGGTTTCGTGGGTGGCCTAGTCGCCTCCGGGGCGCTCGCGCTTCGGTATCTCGCGGGCGGACTGGACGACCTGTTCAGGACCATACCGGTGCGCCCCTGGCTCTTGTTGGCCGGCGGTCTCGCCCTGGTAGTTGCCACGGCGTTGCGGCCGATGTTTGGCGGAGGCGCGGCGCTTGATCAGCAGGCCTTCGAGTGGGCGCTGCCGGTGCTCGGCACGGCGAAGTTCACGACGGCGACAATCTTCGATGCCGGCGTCTATTTGATCGTCGTCGGTCTGGTACTGATGATCTTCGAAGGACTCGGCGACGACGACACAGCCGATAGCCACTCGGAAAGGGTTGGGGAGGACAGACGGTGATAGGGATCGTCGATCGCTTCGGTCACCGGCCCACCACGGCAGCGCTTGTGGAACGAGTTTCGGAGGGCGGGCGGTGAGCTGGTTGACCATCATCGCCGCAGGTGTGCTCTGTGGCTGTGGCGCCTACCTGCTGATGTCCCGCCAGCTCAGTCGGGTCATCGTCGGGTTCGGTCTGATGGGACATGGTGTGAATCTCGTCCTCGTCCTCTCGGGAGGCGAACGAGGCGAACCCGCCTTCGTGGATGCGGGTACGACGGCGACCGACGTTGCTCGGTTCTCTGACCCTCTCCCCCAGGCGTTCGTGCTCACTGCGATTGTCATCTCGTTCGGCGTTGTCGCGTTCCTCCTCGCGCTGGCGTACCGGAGCTGGTGCCTATCCGGTGCTGACGATGTCGAAGACGACCTCGAGGACAGACGGATCGCAGCGCCCGGTCAGCGTGCCGACAGGAACGGAGCGGCGTCGTGAACGCGCTCGTCACCCTCCCGGTCCTGCTGCCACTGCTCGGGGCGGCGTTGTCGATCGCCGTCGGGCGATCCCGCCTGATGCAACGCATTGTCGGTGTCGCCACCCTCGTCGTCATGTCGGGTTTGACCGTCGCGTTGCTGGGGAGAATCGATGAAGACGGCATCGCCGTGACGCACGTCGGTGGGTGGACTGCGCCGGTCGGGATCACCTTGGTGGCGGATCGGTTCGCGGTGATGCTGCTCCTCGTCTCGGTACTGACCATGCTCGCCGTGCTCGTGTATGCGATCGGCGAGCCCGGTGCCGAACAAACCCATGTCGGCTTTCACCCCCTCTACCTCATCCTCGCCGCCGGCGTTGCGCTGTCGTTCCTGACCGGTGACCTCTTCAATCTCTTCGTTGCCTTCGAGGTCATGCTGATGGCCAGCTACGCCCTGTTGACACTGGGCGGCAGACCGGATCAGGTGCGTTCGGGAATGACCTACGTCGCCATCGGGCTCATCGCCTCGACCCTGTTTCTTCTCGCATTGGCCTTTGTGTATGCGTCGACCGGAACGGTCAATCTCGCCGACCTCCATGGAAAGATCGCGCAACTCCCGCCGGGCATCCGCAGTGCTCTCGCCGTATCGCTGGTCGTCGTCTTTGGCATCAAGTCAGCGGTGTTCCCGCTGTTCTTCTGGCTACCCGACAGCTATCCGACTGCAGCGGCTCCGGTGACCGCCGTGTTCGCTGGATTGCTCACCAAGATCGGTGTGTACGCGATGATCCGGAGCCAGACCCTGCTCTTCCCACCTGATACCTGGCCACGCGAGCTGTTACTCGTAATCGCCGGGCTGACCATGGTGATCGGCGTGCTGGGCGCGGTCGCTCAGACCGACATCCGACGTCTGTTGTCGTTCCACATCGTCAGCCAGATCGGGTACATGGTCATGGGTCTGGGTCTGTTCACCGTCGCGGGTCTCGCCGCAGCCGCGTTCTTCATCGTTCACCAGATCGTCGTCAAGACCAGTCTTTTCCTCGTCGCCGGGCTGATCGAGTTGCGCCTCGGTAGCGATCGACTCGACAAGCTCTCGGGTCTCGGTCGTATCGAACCAGTCCTTGGCGCGTTGTTCTTGCTCGCTGCTTTCAGCTTGGCGGGTCTGCCACCTCTGTCGGGGTTCGTCGGCAAACTCGCGCTGGTTGACGCAGGTTTCGGTGCTGGTTCCTACGCGATCGTCGGTGTCAGCCTCGCCGTCAGTCTCCTGACCTTGTTCTCGATGACCAAGATCTGGTCGAACGCGTTCTGGGGACCGCCAATGTCGGTTGATGTGGCGGTCGGAGCGACACAGATCCCGGATCTGGCGAGCCGTCGAGCGATGCTCGCCGCGACCGGCACGTTGGTGGCGTTGAGCCTTGCCATCGCGCTGTGGGCGGGACCGCTCTATCAACTTGCTGAGCGAGCCGCGCACGACCTCTTGGACCCAGCCAGTTATCTCACGGCGGTGCTGAAGCGATGACCCAGGTCCTGCGCCTCGGGGTTTTGGTGACCGTCTGGCTCATGCTGTGGTCTGATCTTTCCTGGGCCAACCTCGTCAGCGGTTTCGTGGTGGCTGGCGCTATCGCGACGTTGTTCCCGGCGTGGAACCGCGGCATTCTCGCCATCCGACCGCTGGCTTTCGCAAAGTTCGCGATCTATTTCCTCTACAAGCTCGTGCAAGCCAGCCTCGTCGTTGCGGTCACCGTCGTCGTCCCGCACAAACGGGTCCGTCGCGGGATTATTGCCGTGCCGCTCCAAGGTTGTTCTGATGCTGTTGCCACGCTCGTCGCCGATGCCATCAGCCTCACGCCGGGCACGCTGACACTCGAGGTCCGCCGCGAGCCGCTGACGTTGTACGTTCACGCCCTCGACACCCGTGACGTCACCCAGGTGCAGCGCGAGGTGCGGACCCTCGAACTACTCGCGGTCCGCGCGTTCGGCGACGCTGACGCCATCGCCGGCCTCGCCGTCGACGACATCACCTCTTGGAGGGCTGAATGACGACCGTTGTCTTTGTCGTGCTCGCGGTTGCAGCCTGCTGTTTCCTGTTGCGTGCCGTCATCGGCCCGTCTCTCGCTGACCGGATCGTGGCCGTCGACGGTCTCATCATCACTGCGGTCGCGGGCACGCTGATCCATGCAGCGGACCGAGGTGGTGACTACTTCCTGAGCCTCGCAGTGGTGGCGAGCTTCATCGGGTTCGTCGGATCGACGGCGGCGGCTCGTTTCATCGAGCGCCGAGGAGGGTGAGCGCAGTAGTGAACGGGACGATTACCGACATCCTGGCGCTCATCGGCGCGGCCTTCGTCCTCCTTGCCGGGATCGGAACTTTGCGCTTTGGTGACCTCTATGGTCGGATGCACGCGGCGACGAAAGCGACGACGCTTGGGTTTGCCCTCGTAGCGCTTGCTGCAGCTTCGGGCCTCGAGCATGGCCGAGCGAAGGTCCTGCTTGTCGTCGTCTTCGTCTTCATCACCTCGCCTGCTGTCGCGCATTTCGTGGGCCGTGCTGCGTATCGGGCCGAAGGCGTCGACATCGAGCTCGAAGGACCAGATGATCTGCACATCATCATTGATGAACACGACAAGCCGGGAGGCCAATGACCCCGGGGCCGCAAGCGTGTCCGGCAATTCGGGCTCCTGGGTTCTCCACGGACATCGGCGTTGGACTTCGGGTGGGGTTCACCGACCGTCCTTACGAGCGGCTCGGAGTGAGACTCCGGCTGAGACGATGCTACAGATCGATGGATGGTGCTGAGCCGGGCCGTAGGTTGACCAGCCGCGCGAGTTCGTCGGTCCTGCGGTCACCGAGCTCATAGGTTGCAACGGCGCGGCCGATTTCGAACAGCACCACCCGATCGGCCAGCTGCGCGATGTCTACGAGATCGTGGGTGACGAGCAGCGCAGTGAGACGTTGGTGATCGACGAGCTCGTTGACGAGCGTACGCAGTGCCTGTCGGGACGGGCCGTCCAGCGCGCTGAACGGCTCATCGAGCAGCAGGAGGCGCGGCTCGCTAGCCAGTGCCCGGGCAAAGGCCACCCGTTGTCGTTCACCGCCCGAGAGCGTGGCAGTGTTGGCATCCGCGAGATGTTCGCCATCGACGCATGCGAGCCACTGTCGGGCGCGCTTTCGTCGCTGGGTCTTGCTGCCGTGCCGGATCGCGAGTGCCACGTTGTCCAGCGGAGTCCGATGTGGGAGGAGCGCCGCATGTTGGAACACCACGCCGAGCTGCCGGTCTTGCGTGCGGACGTGTATCCGACGTTGCGCATCCGCGACGACGTTGTGACCGACTTTGATGATTCCTGAATTGGGTCGGAGCAAACCAGCGATCGTGGCGAGCGTGACGCTTTTGCCGGCCCCCGATGGCCCGAACAAGGCCGTTATACCAGGTGTCGCGTCGAACTCGGCAGTCACCGTGAAGGACCCAACCGCGGTCGTGAACGCAGCGGTCATCGTCGGCTCGCTGTTGGCGCCGCCTTTGGTCATGCCCGCCGCCTCGACAGGCCGGTCACGACGAGCAAGGTGACGATGGCGATGGCGGCCAACACGGTCGAGCCGGTTTGGGCAGCGGTGTCATTTCCGGCTTGGACCGCGTCGTAGACCGCGATCGGGAGCGTCTGTGTCCGGCCCGGGATGTTCCCAGCGACCATCACCGTTGCCCCGAAATCGCCGAGTGCGCGAGCGAACCCGAGTGCGACGCCTGCGAGGAGTCCCCGTCGGGCCAACGGCAAGGTCGCGAGCATGGCCACGCGCCATTCGGGATGCCCGGCAACCCGGAGCGCAGCTTCGAGCTGTGGGTCGACATCTTCGATTGCGGCGCGACTGGTGCGTACGACGAAAGGCAGCGCCGAAACCGACGCGGCCACCACGGTTGCTGTCGGCGTGAACACGAGCGGTTGGCCGAAGATCGCCTCCCACGCACGACCGATTGGGCTGTTCGATCCGAGGGAGACCAGCAAGTAGTAGCCGAGCACCGTCGGGGGCAGCACGATCGGTACGGTCACGATCGCCTCCAAAAGACCGCGGCCACGGAACCGTCCCTTGGCCAGGACATACGCAAGCGTGATCCCGGTGGCTCCGGCGAGCGCGGTCGCGATCGTGGCGACACGAAGTGACAACCAAAGCGGGAACCAGTCCTGCATGCGACCCCTCCTTTCGGCTCGGCACTGACCGTACGGACGGACGCGGCGCCAGTGCTGCATGCGAACACTGTTGCCACATGGCTCGACGGTGCGATCGACCGCCCCGTCGTCGGATTTGGCGTTGCAGAGAGCGCTGCATGCGATCACTGCCTCACCTGCTCGGGGGCGGGTTCGTCAGGCACGACGAACCCGTAGCGGGTCATGACCTCGCGCCCTTCGGGCGAGCTGATGAAGGAAGCGAACTTTCGCGCGCGCTCGCCAGAGGGACCTCTGGATGTGACCACCAAGGCTTGTTCCAGCGGTTGGTGCAGGTCAGCTGGCACCAGCATGTAGTCCCCACCGAAGGCGACGGCGAGAGACAATGCGACGATGGCGACCTCGGCGTTGCCGGACTGGGCGATCCGGAAGGTGTCCGCGATGTTCTCCCCGTACACGAGCTTTGGTGCCACCGCGGCGTAGATGCCTGCAGCGTGGAGTGCCTGCTGTGCTGCGAGCCCGTAGGGCGCGTGCTCGGGGTTCGCGATGGCGATACGTCCGAACCGGGCGTCGGTCAAGTCTTCGATGCGCGCCGGCGGTGCGACGCCGGCTGGTGTCCACAACACGATCCGACCGAGTGCATAGTCCGCCTTTGTTTCAGCGATGCCTCGCCCCGCTCCGATGACCTCGTCGACGAACTCGACGTTGGCTGAAGCGAACAGATCGAATGGCGCCCCGTTGAGGATCTGTTCACGGAGTTGACCAGAGGACCCGAATGAAAACACCACGTTGATGCCACTGCGTTGCCTGAACTTTTCGCCAAGCTCTTCGAACGCGGGTCGTAGATCGCTGGCTGCTGCGACCTTGATCTCGAGGGGCCCTGTTGTGCTCGGTGGTGTGCCCAACGACCGGCCGCACGCTGTTGCTCCAACGACCACTGCACAAGCGATGACCGCGGACTGGACGGTCCGGAGGCGCAACGACCTGTGCAGAACCCGCATGTCACCGTCCGGAGACGAAGATGTGACGCCGTTTCGGCATGTGTTGCGGGCGGCTCGGGTGTGGGCGGCCTGCACGTCACTGTCCGGCGACGAAGCTGTGACTGCGCAGCGGATGGGCTGGCGTTCTGGTGTCTGTAAGAGAATCGTCATCGAACGATCCTTTGCCCGCATGACGACAGGTCGTAGCCGCCGATGAGCCCGAGCCGGTCACGAAGTGATCGGCCGCTCATCGTGGCGAGAAGTTCGGTCACGGCGGGCAACGTGCCCCATCGTTGGTCGATCCACACCTCGACAGCGTGTTCCTCGAGTGGGGTGAACCGAAGCCCGAACGATCGCGCCGCTGCCTCGATCGTCAACCCAGCGACCGCGCCCGCGGCTACTCGGCGTGCGGCGTCGAGGTGGCCGTCAGCGATCGGTCCTGGCAGCTGGCTGGGCGCGCCTACGCGCGCCAATGCTCGGGTGAACGCCGCCTGCACGCCTGCTCCGCCGTCACGCTGCACGACGCGCAGGCGGCGTTCAGCGATTTCTTCCACCGAAGGAACGCCGGAGGTCCGGCCCGAGGCCACACCGACCTGCCAGCAGGCCAGGTGCCAGCGTTCGACAGGCACCGGCGGTTTCGGCAGCTGTTTCGTCGGGCCGTGAACGAGGATCCCGTGAACCCGACCGCTCGCCAACGCTTCCAGGGAACGGCCGGTCGATGCCGGGGTGACCAGGATCCGGTGGGGCGAGCGGCGTTCGACCAGAGTTGCCAGCAACCCGAGTGCCGGGTCACATCCGGCGATCACCACACCGTCCTGATAGCCGTCGACGAGCATTTCCAGTCCACCCGACGGGCTGAGCGTGGCGTCGGCCAGCGCCCATTGTTCTGGGCTCGAGGCGCCGCCCGCCATGGGGATCACCACCAGCTGCTCGCCGACCCGAGCGACGGTCAGCGGCGATCCCGCTGGCGGCAGTTCAGTGCCAAACACCGGTACGGGTTCGTCAGGTGAGGGGGCGAAGAGTTCCTCGACCGAACAGCCAAGTGCTCGAGCCAGTGCGAGCGCGGCATCGACGTTCGGGCGGTGCAGGCCGCGCTCAACCGCCCCAACGAGTTGACGGCTCACTCCGGCTCGATCAGCCAGCTCAGCCTGCGACCAGCCGAGCTCTTCCCGAAGAGCTCGGATCCTGTCACTCACAACAGGAACCTAGCACCACGACGAAATACACGACCCAGTCCGAGGATGCCTGCCGCGAGGGGACGTCCCAGGCTGTGCTGTGCCAGCGCCGGCTTACGTTGTGACGATGTCTCCGCCCGGACCGACGCGCATCAATACGTACAATTCAAGGATGATTCTCAACGAGATCCACCAGCGGGTGAAGGCCCTGCTGGAGGCCGAGTCACAGCGCTACACCAAGGAGCGGCGCCGCATTGTCGAGGCCCTGGCTCAAGCGAGCCGGCCCATCACGGTCGAGTCGCTCCGGGAGCTTGACCCTCCGGTTCCCTTGAGTTCCGCCTACCGCAATCTCGCCGTACTCGAACGGGCGGGTGTCGCGGTCCGGGTCCAGACAGCCGAGCCCCACGCCCGGTTCGAGTTGTCAGAACGAGTGACCGAGCACCATCACCATCACCTTGTCTGTACGAGCTGCGGAGCGGTCGAAGACTTCACTGTTCCCCACAGCCTGGAGCGGTCGCTGTCGAGACGTCTCGGCGAGTTGGCCCGTGTCCAGGGATTTCGTGCGGCAGCCCATCGTCTCGACCTTGTCGGGACCTGCCGGAGCTGCGCATGAGGGCTGAGAGGTTGATCGTCACTGGTTGACCCTCGCCGAAGCGCTGCGGTCAGCACAACGCGTCAGAGGTGGGTGTGGTGATCATGGTGCTGGTCATCAAGGATCAGGTCCGTCCCGACACGGGCGACCTGGCTGCCAAAGGCCCGGCGCAGGGGATCGTGCTGGAGGACATCCTCGGGTGATCCAACCGCAATCGCGCGACCAGCGAGCAACAGGACCTGATCACACCGTCGGGCATCCTCGAGATCGTGGGTCGTCACTACCACCGTCCGCCCAGCACGGGTCTCGGCTGCGATGACCTCGAGGATGGTCTGGCGTGAGACCATGTCGAGACCGGTGACGGGTTCGTCGAGCAACAAGAGATCTGCCTCCTGGGCCAATCCCTGGGCCACCATCACTCGTTGCCGCTGGCCACCGGAGAGGTGGTGGAGTTGCCGTTTGGCCAATGCCGCGATCGCGAGCCGCTCGAGCGCCTTGTCGACTGCGGTGTGATCGGCGGGACGGAACCGGCCAAGCAGCCCAACATGGGGATAGCGACCGATGCGCACTGTGTCGAGCACGTTGATAGGCAGGCTCCGGTCTACTTCGGTGGATTGGAAGACCATGGCAACCGTGCCGTTGCCGGGCCGCTGGATCGACCCTGCGGTCGGGGTGATCAAACCGGCGATCGCTCGGAGCAGGGTTGACTTCCCGGAGCCATTTGGCCCGATCACCGCAAGCGAAGAGCCTGCCTTGATTTCGAGGTCGACGTCGTGCAGCGCCGTTCGGTCTCCGTAGCGGACCTCGAGACCTTGGATGCACAGCGAACTGGCCACGGGATGAGCGTAGTCGTCGTCCAGACAAAATGGGACTGATTCTCATCTATGGTTGCCCGGGGTCATACGGTGGCATAACTTGGTAGTGATTCTCAGTTTTGTTCGCTTGGTGCCGGAGAAGGACGGTCACGATGTGGAACAGGAGACGACACGCGCTGACTGTCGTAGCGGCGTTCTTGTTGGTCTTGGTAATTGGTTGTACCTCGTCACGAGACACCGCCTCCGCTGGACGTGGCGAGGAGAGTGGCACGAGTCTCCGGGGAGAAGCGGTCACGGGTTCTCGGTCCAACGGTGTTGGGCGGCCGACGATTGTTGTGACGACCAGCATTCTCGGCGACGTCGTCGGGGAACTCGTTGGTGACCAGGCTGAGGTCGTGACGATCATGCCTGCAGGCGTCGACCCGCACGAGTTCTCGCCCTCGGCGAAGCAGGTCGACCAGATACGGCGAGCAGATGTGCTCATCGCCAACGGAGCGGGATTCGAAGCGGGTTTGGTCGACGTGATCCGCGCGGCGCGGGCTGATGGGGTCGCCGTGTACGACGCGATCTCTGCGGTCGAGGCCTTGACGCTCGATGACGATGGGCATCGACTGAGCGGTGAGTCCGGCTCCGGTCATGAGCATGACGAGCGTGGCACGAGTGTGTCTCCGGCGGTTGCTGATCAGGGAACGACGGTAGTGGATCCGCATTTCTTCACCGATCCACGGCGGATGGCGAGTGCGGTGCGGGGCATCAGTGACTTTGTCGTGGCCAACGTCGCCCAGCTCGACGCGGCCAGCGTCCAGGCCCGGACTAAAGCGTACGTCGCAGCACTTGAGAACCTCGACGCTGAGCTCGCGACCATGTTCGGAGTGATCCCGGCCGAGCGGCGCGTCCTGGTCACCAACCACGAGGTGTTCAGGTACTTTGCCGACCGGTACGGGTTCGAGGTGGTCGGGGCCGTGATCCCGGGTGGCGCGACCGCCGACGAGCCCAGTGCAGCCGACCTCGACGCGCTCGCCAGACTCATGAAAGCCAAGAACGTGCGTGCAGTCTTCGCGGACGTTGCATCAAGTGACAAACTCGCCCATGCACTCGCGGCTGAAGTTGGTGGAGACGTACGTGTCGTCGAACTCTTCAGCGAATCGCTTGGTGGCCCGGCGTCGGGCGCGGCAACTTACCTCGAGATGATGCGAACCAACGGTCAACGCATCGTTGAGGCACTCAGGTGACCATTACCCCGGTTGATGACTGCGAAGCGGACGTGCACCTCCCGGTTCATGACTGCGAAGCGCACGTGCTTGGTACCTGCGCTCGCGTCGCTTGTCAACGATGACCATGCCGGGTCCTGCGATGACAGCGACACGGCTCTTTGCCGACTGGAAGGGTTGGTAGGGGCGCCGCCGATCGTCGGTTCTGCGCGAGGCTGAGCAGCGATGAACGTGCTGCTCGAAGCGTTCGGACCGGCGTTCATGCAGCGAGCGCTGCTTGCCGCGCTCCTTGCAGTGGTTGCGACATCGGTCGTCGGGAGCTGGGTGGTGGTGCGAGGCCTCACCTTTCTTGGTGACGCGCTTGCACATGGCGTCGTCCCCGGCATTGCGCTCGCGGTGCTCCTCGGTTTCAACCCGATACTTGGTGCGTTCCTTGCCGCGTTGATCATGAGCGGACTGGTCGGCGTGGTCTCGACGCGCACGAGCGTCCGGGAGGACACCAGCATCGGGTTGCTGTTCGTCGGCATGCTGTCACTTGGGATCATCATCGTGTCCCGGGCCCGATCCTTTGCCACCGAAGTGACGGCGATGCTGTTCGGTGATCCGCTCGGGGTGACCGCGAACGATCTCGTGATCCAAGCCATCGCAACCACCGTGGTAGTGGTCGTGACCGTTGTCCTGTACCGACCATTCCTCGCCTTGACGTTCAACCGTGACAAGGCGTTGACCCTCGGTATGCGCCCTGGTTTTGCGCAAGCGGCGATGCTCGGTTTGTTGACCATCAGCATCGTCAGCAGCTTTCAGGCCATCGGCACGTTGCTCGTGTTCGGCCTGTTGGTCGGTCCCCCTGCGACAGCGTCTCTGTTGGTGTCGCGTCTGCCATCGATGATGCTGGTTGCAGCGGTGTTGGGAGCGCTTGCGGTCATCGTCGGTCTCGAAGTGAGCTTTCATTACGGGACCGCTGGCGGCGCCAGTATCGCCTTCGCCTGTATCGCCGAGTTCTTCGTCGTGTTCGCAGCAAACGAACTCCGGTCTCACCTGCGGGCTCGGACGGCGACAACTGAGGGTCTCTGAGTGGTGTGCGTGCTCGGACCGCCCCGGCCGTCGGATTGGTCGAGTTGTGCATCGCTGATCGATGATCGTCTGGTGATCGACGCATCGTCGGTGAATGGCCTCTGGGAGAGCGAGGCCTGAGCGGTGGAGCGAGCGGAGTGTCCACGTCGCCGAATCGCAGTCGTCGGGATCGGCGCCGGTGATCCCCGGTTTGTGACGGTCGAAGCGCTCCAGGTGCTTGCTTCGCTCGATGTGATCATCGTCTTCGACAAGGGCGATCGGGCTGGCGAGTTGCGAGCGGTGCGCGAGGCGATCCTCGACCGTGCCCGGGCCGGTCGAGCATGCCGCATGATCGAGCTGCCCGACGCCCGGCGGGACGATTCGCTCGACTACGGCGACACTGTGCGTACCTGGCACCGCGGCCGGGCCGACGCGCTCGAACAAGTGCTTCGCGATCACGTTGGCGACGGCGAAGTCGCGGGGATCTTGGTATGGGGTGATCCGTCGTTGTACGACTCGACGTTGCGGATCCTCGATGAGGTCGCAGGGCGCGGGAACACCGAGCTGGAGGTGCAGGTCGTACCCGGCGTCAGCAGTTTGCACGTCTTGGCCGCCCGGCATGGCATACCGCTGCACGCAATCGGCGGCTCCGTTCTGATCACCACCGGTCGGCGGCTGCGAGAGGGAATTCCGGCAGGGATCGACGATGTCGTGGTGTTCCTCGACGCGAACTGCAGTTTCATGACGTTGCGGGGCGGTGACTGGGAGATCTACTGGGGAGCGTTCTTGGGGATGCCAGATGAACAGCTGATCGTTGGCCGTCTCGATGAGGTGGCAACCGACATCGTGCAACTCCGGGAACGCCTCCGCGCCGAGCACGGCTGGGTCTTTGACTGTTACTTGTTGCGCCGCCGGTGAGTGTGTGTTGCTCTTTAGGGTCCGTGCCGGGTTGTGTGGCTGTTACGTGTTACGCCAGCGGAGCCTGTGCAGGACTTCCGTGATGATCAGCAGTGCCGCTGCGAAGACGAGCGTCGCGTCGCGGCGTAGACGGACTGCAGCGTCGATGTCGTTGACATCTGGCCGGCGTCCGTCGCCGAGGGTCCCGCGGTCGTCGACGATGGCCCCGTACCTGTTGACGCCGCCGAGCTGGAGGCCGAGCACGGCGGCAAAAGCGGCTTCGACGATACCTGCGTTCGGTGATGGGTGACGGTGCGCATCGCGTCGCACGATTCGCCACACGGCGCGGGCTCGGGCGGGACGGGCGGCAGCAACGGCGAGTGCCGTGAGGCGAGCGGGAAGGAAGTTCACGAGATCGTCGGCGCGGGCAGCGGCCCAGCCAAAGCGTCCGTAGCGGTCGTCACGGTAACCGATCATGGCGTCGAGCGTGTTGATCGCTCGGTGAACGGACACCGCGACCGGCCCACCGACCGATCCCCACCAGAGCGTTGCGGTGACCGCGTCGGAAAGATTCTCGGCCACCGATTCGATGACGGCCCGAGCAAGCTCGCGTGCGTCGAGGTCCTCGGCGTCGCGCCCGGCGAGGGAACGGAGGCGCCGTCGTGCTCCCCCGAGGTCCTCAGCACGTAGCATCACGGCCACCGCTTCGGCTTCGCAATCGAGCATGCGGCCAGCCGCGCACAGTGCCACGGCGGCCGCGGTTCCCACTCGCCGACCAAGCAGCCGCTGGAGACCCCAGCCGGCGACAGCTGCGAGCCCGACGCCTACTGCGAGATGCAGCACGCCGTTGATGCGCCGGTCGGCGTAGGTGCAGCGCTCGGTCTTCGCCATGATCGTTCCGAAGTGTGCGACGGGGTGCCATTGCAGCGGCGGTTCGCCAGCGAGGGCGTCGATCGCCAGCCCGCCC
>JANZZE010000089.1 GCA_026419545.1 Acidimicrobiales bacterium | reverse complement strand
GCCGACGATCTGCCCACGCTCCTTGCGCTCGACTCGCTCGGGCTGACCTATATCGAGCAGCCGTTCGCCGCTGAGGACTACGAGGCATTGGCTGATCTGGCCGAAGCCCTCGAGACACCGGTGGCGCTCGATGAATCCGTTTGCGGTGCCGAAGACCTCGCCCTGGTGGTGGCACTTGGGGCTGCTGACATCGTGAACGTCAAGCCGGCACGGGTCGGCGGTTACGCGGCTGCCGCCGCGCTCGCCATGTCGATCGCGGATGCCGGACTGGGCGCATTCGTCGGCGGGATGCTCGAGACCGGAGTTGGGCGAGCTGGTGCACTCGCGCTCGCCGCCCAGGACGCATTCAGGCTCCCAGCCGATCTCGGGCCATCGTCGCGCTATTTCGACGATGATGTGACCGAGCCGATCGAAATGGTCGAGCCCGGCTACCTCGCCGTGCCCGACGGCCCAGGCATCGGGGTCACGCCCAGGCCTGAGCGGTTGGCCGAACTTGTGGTCGCGACCCATTCGATGAGCCCATGAGCTGGGTCGTCCGGCGCCTGCGTGGGGATGCGGGAACCCTCCAGCGCCGCGAGCTCGCTGCAAGGAGCGGCCGCGAAGTGTGGATCATGGAGACCTGCCGGCCAGCGCTCGTGCTGGGCAGTACACAGCACGACGGCGACGTCGATCCGGAGGCCGCGACAGGCCTCGACATCGTCCAGCGTGAAAGTGGGGGAGGGGCGGTGCTCGTGCGACCTGGCGGCCACGTCTGGATCGACCTGATCGTTCCCCGAGTCGACCCCTTGTGGGACGACGACATCGGGCGATCGTTCCTCTGGCTCGGTGAGGTCTGGCAGCGTGCGCTGCGCTCGCTCGGTGTCGACTGCGAGGTCCACCGGTCGCCGCCGCCCAAGACTGGCCTGTCGGCAGTCGCCTGTTTCGCTGGCACCGGGTGGGGCGAGGTGGTGGGCACTGGCGGAAAGCTTGTCGGGATTTCGCAGCGCCGCACCCGCGTGGCGGCTCGGTTCCAGTCGGTCTGCTATGTGGCCGACCCCGGTCCACTGCCGCTGCGGGGCCTCAGCGCACACGATCAACAGGTCGCCCGGCCAGCGCTGATCGGAGCGGTGCCAGCGGAGGTGGTGCAGGCCTTCGTCGCTTCGTTGCCGCCTTAGGCGGGCCTGCCAACGTTCGTGTCGAGGTCGCTGCCGCTCGCCTCACAGCGCGAGGTGACCTGAAGGCCGGCGATCACGGCTTGCGCAATTTGGGTGGGGTTCGCGCCCGCACCCACCCTCCGCTGTTGACCGGTGGTGGAATGTGGCATAAAGTGGTTCGAAGTGGGGAGCAGGGGAGAGCTGTTGGCAGGTAAAGGCAGAAGCGGCGTCTCCCCTGATCCGCACGGTTTGACAACCGAGTGGCCGAAGCTCGGAGATCCGACCGGGAGAGGGACGCGTGTTCGTCGGAACGTTTGAGCACTCGCTCGACGACAAGGGGAGGCTCGTGCTCCCGTCGGTGTTCCGCAGTCACCTCGCCGAGCGGGGCTTCGTCTCCCAGTACGAACGCTGCCTCGGTCTTTGGACCGAAGAGGGCTTTGCCGAGGTAGCCAAGCGCCTTCAAGCGAAGGTGCGCGAAGGCAAGGCATCGCACAACGCGGTGCGTGCCTTTGCCGCCAACGCCACCGAAGTGCGCCCTGACTCACAGGGTCGGATCACGATCCCACCACGCCTGCGCACCTACGCAGGTCTCGAGCGGGACGTCGTGATCATCGGTGCGTTGGACCGAATCGAGATCTGGGATGCGTCGCGGTGGCGTGACGTCAGCAGCGCTGCTGACGACAGCCTGACCAATGCAGTGACCGAGCTTGGGATCTGAGCCCGCCCCGCTCATCAGCAGTCTTCGGCCGGCAAGATGGAAGGCCCCTACTCCGCCCGCTTCCCATCTCAGTTCGTTGGGGGAGAAATCCCGACGTCCGCCCGCCGGCCGGGGACTGCCGATGAGCGGAGCTCATCACGAGGAACAGCAGTCTCACCGACACCGCTGGCAACGACATCCACAGTTTCCACAAAGACAACTCACAAGCGCACGAGAAGCCACACCCTGTACATGCAGGACCACCGAAGCAGTTTGTGGGGGAGACGAAACCGCCGGGGACGCTTCCAGAAGTCATGGCATCCCCCCGAGAACATTGAAAGCAATGACATGGCGGGGGAATCCACCAGTTACGTCCACGAGCCGGTTATGGTCACCGAGGTAGGAGCGATCTTCCGATCGGTTCCACCGGGGGTCGTGGTCGATGCCACCGTGGGGGGTGGTGGCCATGCTCGAGCTCTGCTCGAAGCCAACCACCAGCTGTTACTGGTCGGCCTCGACCAGGACGACGAGGCACTGGCTGCTGCGGCAACGGCGCTCGAGCAGTTCGGTTCTCGGGTCGTTCTCCGGCGCCGTCGGTTCGATCGCCTCTCGGCCACCGTCAAGGAACTCGGATACGAAAAGGTGGCAGGGGTTTTGTTCGACCTGGGCGTGAGTTCACCCCAACTGGACCGGGCGGAGCGTGGCTTCAGCTACCGCAACGACGCGCCTCTCGACATGCGCATGGACCGCTCGCAGGGGCGGACCGCTGCTGACGTCGTCAACACTTACGGCGAAGCCGAACTAGCAAGCGTGCTGGCACGTTTCGGTGATGAGCGTTACGCCAACCGGATCGCGAGGGCGATCGTGGCTGCGAGGCCGGTCACCACGACCACGCAGCTCGCCGAGGTGGTACGGGGCGCAATTCCAGCACGGGCGCGCCGTCGCGGCGGCCATCCGGCCCGACGGACGTTCCAGGCGATCCGTATCGAAGTCAATCGCGAACTCGAAGTGCTGCCGACGGCGATCGACCAGGCAATCGACCTGCTCGTGCCGGAAGGCCGGCTCGCGGTGATCTCGTATCACTCCGGCGAGGATCGCATCGTCAAAGAACGCCTTCGCGCCGCAGCAACCGGGGGTTGTACCTGCCCTCCCGGGCTCCCTTGTGTGTGTCGCGCGCAACCGAAGGTCCGCCTCCTGTGGCGGGGCGCGATCAAGCCCTCGCCGCTTGAAGTGGCGCGCAATCCGCGCGCGGAAAGCGCTCGCCTCCGGGCGGCGGAGCGAGTCTCCGAACCGGGGGTTGCCGCATGACGTCGGTGCGGGCGGCGGTCGCCCGAGCTCGGGTCGCCCGTCCCGCGCAGAGCCCGGCCGGGGCTCGTTCAGTCGACGCCAAGGTCATCCGGCTTCACACGCGCCGGGAGGAGCAGTCCACACGGACTACCGCCGGTCGGTTGCTCCCATTGTTGTCGGGCTTGCTGTTCTTGGCGGTGCTCGGCGTCGTGGTGTTCCAGGCGTTGTTGGTCCAATCGCAGAATCGTCTTGACGCGCTCAACAAGCGGATCGGGCAGGAAGAAGCGGCGGCAAAGGCGTTGCGTCTCCAGATCGCGGATGCCGAGGCGCCGTCGCGGATCGCCACTGCCGCAAAGACCCGGCTCGGCATGGTCGCACCGGACGAGGTCATTTATCTGCAGCGAGGACCCGACGACGACCAGCGGGCCGCCTACGACCCGGCCAAGGAGCCGGTCACGACAACGACCACA
Source organism: Acidimicrobiales bacterium (assembly GCA_026419545.1). GTDB lineage: Bacteria > Actinomycetota > Acidimicrobiia > Acidimicrobiales > Acidimicrobilacustridaceae > JANZZE01. The sequence goes on along the minus strand of JANZZE010000089.1, from coordinate 9,282 downwards.
CCGCCAGCGCCGAGTGTCACCGCCAAACAGGCGACCAACACCACCCCGGCGCAGACTGCGAAACCGACAACGACGGTTACCACGACGCCGATGGTGAAACCGAAGACCACGGTTACCACGACGCCGACGCTGAAACCGACAACGACGGTCACCACTCGGCCAGCTCCGAGAGTCACGACCACGACAACGGTCAGGTCGGCACGATGACCCGCACCACCCGTCGGAGTGCTCTCGACTGGCCGGTCGAACCCCCGCCGTCGGCACTCCGGGCCGACCGGTCGGTTGTCCGTGCTGTCGCAACCGGTCATGGTGGGCGACGTTCGCCGGTCCCGCCGGGTTTGCGGAGCCGAGCACCGTCCCCCCCAGGCGATCGCACTCGGCTTGGGCACCGCCGCCCCGTGGGGTCGATCCACGCGACGCCGACGCGGTCTCGCCACAAGGCCGCACCTCCTCCGCCGCCACCGCGGCCGTCGCTCCCGGTCCGTCTGGCCCGAGGCGCCGGTCAACTCAGCGCCTACGGTGGTCAGGGCGTCTACCGCGGATTGCGGTCGGCGCTCGCGTTGATCATCGAGGCGACGTCGCCCCCGAAGGGTCCCCGGGTCGTCGACGAGCGAGACCTGCGCCGAGTGTCGGCGAAAGCGACCCGGCGACGGCTGCTCGGCGTGCTCGGCGCGGTGGTGTTGCTGTTTTCGGTCATGGTCACCAAGTTGGTCTTCCTGCAGCTTGTGGACCCTGACGTGTATGAGCGCTACAGCACCGCCCAACGCACTCATGTAGAGACGCTCGCGGCTGATCGGGGCTCGATTTTTGATCGCAACGGGGTGGAGCTGGCCATCTCCATCCCTCAGCGGTCGGTCTTCGTCGATCCGGCGTTGGTCGAGGACCCGAGCGCGGAGGCCCCGCTGCTCGCCGGCGTCCTCGGTCTCGACCCCGCCGTCGTCGAGGAGAAGATGCGGGCTGACAACCGGTTCGCATACATCGCTCGCCATATCCCCGACGACTTGGCCAAGCGTGTCGCCGAGCTCGATCTGCCTGGCGTGGCCTTCGTTGACGAGCCCCGCCGGTTCTTCCCGTCGGGCAACCTGGCCCGCTCGATAGTCGGGCAGACCGATGTGGACGGCAACGGCATCTCAGGTCTCGAGAAGCAATACGGTGATGTCCTCACGGGCACGCCAGGGCGCATGGTATTCGAGAAGACACCCGATGGTAAGACCATTCCGGTCGGCCGTAACCACGTCGAACCGGCCATCAAAGGCAACGATCTGGTCTTGACCATCGATCGCACCGTGCAGTTCGAGGTGGAGCGCATCCTCGGTGAACAGGTCAAGGCGGCCGACGCCAAAGGTGGGATCGCCATCGTCTCCCGGCCAGCGACCGGCGAGATCCTGGCCATGGCGAACATGGTGTATGACCGGCGATCGGGCGAGGTGGTCTCCACGTCGAACAACGAAGCGCTCACGACGGTGTATGAACCTGGCTCGGTCATGAAGCTCGTGACCGCGAGCGGTGCCATCGAAGACGGAAAGGTTACGCCTGACACCGTCCTGCAGCTGCCGCCAGTCCTGCAGATCGCGGACGCCCAGTTCACCGATTCGCACCCACGGGGTGCGGTCGCATGGAGTGTCAAACAGATCATTGCCGAGTCATCGAACATCGGCACGATCAAGATGGCGCAGATGCTCGGGAAGGAGCGGCTTTACGAGTACCTGCGCTCGTTCGGGTTCGGCGAACGAACCGCGCTCGAGTTCCCGAACGAGGCAGCAGGGCACCTGATGCGACCCGAGGACTGGTGGGCGACGTCCCTGGGCACGATCCCCATCGGCCAAGGCGTGTCGGTCACACCGCTTCAGATGCTCCTTGCCTACAACGTCGTCGCAGCGGGCGGTACCTACGTTCCGCCGAAACTGGTGAGTGAGACCATCGACAGCCAGGGCGTGCGTCATCCGACCAGTACTGGCGAAACGCGGCGGGTCCTCACGGAAAAGACCGCCAACCAGCTCAACGTGATGTTGCGGGAGGTGGTCGGCGAAGGGACGGGCAAGCTCGCAGCCGTCGACGGCTACACCGTGGCCGGCAAGACCGGCACGGCGCGCAAACCAGGGAACGGCAGTTACCGCGACGAGAACGGTGTCACCCAATACCAGGCAACGTTCGTCGGCTTCGCGCCGGCAGAGGATCCGGAAATCTCGGTCATCGTGATCATCGACGAGCCGGGCGCCGGGAACATCTTCGGTGGCACGGTGGCAGCCCCAGCGTTCTCCAAGATCACGCAATTCGTATTGCGGGTGCTCGGTGTGCCCCCGCCGTCGGTTGACGGGCCCAAGGGCGGGGTGGCAGCCGACGCAGGGGCCCAGGCCCGTGCCGCTGCCAAGCTCGACCCGTCGAAGCCAGTGCAAACGGCCAGCGAGCGGGTGCGGGCCAGGCCAGCTGGCGAGACCCCGACCAACACAGCGACCACGACCGGGGCTTCCACCGTTGTCACGATCGTTCGGCCGACGACCACGTCGACGACTGCACGCTCACGTGGAGGATGAAGCTGAATCGTGAGCGACAATGGCAGGCAGGACTTCCATGCTGTTGCGTGAACTACTGGCCCAGCTCCCAGACGCGATGTTGGTCGGCGGCGACCCAGCGACGGCCGGGATGGTCGAGGTGACGTCGGTTGCCTTCGACTCGCGACGGGTCGAGCCCGGTCAGTTGTTCTGCTGCGTGCGCGGTACCCGGACCGACGGACATTGCTACGCCGCGGATGCGATTAGGGCCGGCGCGGTTGCGTTGTTGTGTGAGCAGCCTCTGGATGGGTCGGTGCCTCAGCTCGTGGTGCCCGATTCTCGTCTCGCGATGGCGTTGGCAGCCGACGCCGTCTTTGGTCACCCGTCGGGTTCACTCACGGTCATCGGGGTCACCGGTACGAACGGGAAGACGACCACTACCTATCTGCTCAAATCCGTGCTGGCCGCGGCCGGTCGCGAGGTCGAGGTGCTCGGGACGTTGAGCGGCGCCCGCACGACCCCCGAAGCGCCGGACCTTCAGCGTTGGCTGGCCGAGCGTCGCGACGCTGGCGTCGATGCAGTCGCCATGGAGGTCTCATCACACGCGCTCGCGTTGCATCGCGTCGACGGCACCCGTTTCGCGGTGGCGGTGTTCACCAACCTCAGCCGTGATCATCTCGATTTCCACGGCACGATGGAGGACTACTTCAGAGCCAAGGCTCGACTCTTCGATCCCGATCTGTGTGACCAGGCCGTCGTGAACCTGGAAAGTCCCCATGGTCGCTTGCTGTTCGACACCGCCAAGGTCCCGACTACCGGTTATTCGATGGAGCAGGCCGAGGAGCTGGTAGTGGAGGCAGGCGGCAGCCGGTTCCGTTGGCACGGCCACACCGTTCACCTCCAGCTTGGGGGGCGGTTCAACGTGTCGAACGCACTGGCCGCGGCGACCACTGGGTTGGTGCTGGGCCTCGACCCGGCCGCGATCGCTGCTGGGCTCAGCACCCCCATCGCCGTCCCGGGACGCTTCGAACTGGTCGATGCCGGCCAGCCATTCAAGGTGATCGTCGACTACGCGCATACACCAGACGGCCTCGAACAGTTGTTGGTCGCCGCGCGCGAACTCGCCGGTGATGGTGCCGTCACCGTGGTTTTCGGCTGCGGGGGAGAACGTGATCAAACCAAACGAGCGCCGATGGGCGAGGTGGCGGCTCGGCTGGCGGATCGGGTAGTGCTGACAGCGGACAATTCGAGGGGCGAGCAGACTGAGGCGATCATCGACGCAGTGAGGGAAGGATTCGAGCATGCACCGGAGCGGCAAGCGAGGGAGCTGGTCATCGAACCGGACCGGGACGCTGCAATCGGCGTTGCGCTACGCAGCGCGGCGCCTGGCGACCTGGTGCTGATCGCGGGCAAGGGCCATGAGACGACCCAGACCATCGGTGAGGTGACGGTTGCCTTCGACGACCGTGAGGTCGCGCGTCGACACCTGGAGGCAATGCAGTGATACGCCTCCTGCTCGCTGCAGCTCTTGCGCTGACCGTGTCGATCGTCGGCACCAAACTGCTCATCGACGTGCTCACCCGGCGCAAGGTCGGCCAACCCATTCACGAAGATCTCGAGGTGCATCAAGCCAAGGCGGGGACCCCGACCATGGGTGGCATTGCGATTGTGCTGTCGGCCGCGTTCGCCTACGTCGCCAGCAACTTGGTGCTCAAGTTGACGGACCGCCGCGATGCCTTTACCTACTCGGGGATCATCACCATGCTCACGATTATGGGCGCAGGGGTGGTGGGCTTGCTCGACGACTTGATCAAGGTCAAGCGGGAGCGCAATCTCGGCCTGAACAAGCGAATGAAGGTTGCCGGACTGCTCGTGGTGTCCATCGGCTTCCCGGTGGCCATGACTGCGCTTATTGATTCCACTGGCCAACACACCACGCTGTCGTTCACTAGGTGGGATTTCCCTGGTTTCGAGCTCGGTCGCGTTGGTTGGACGGTGTTTGCTGCACTGTTGATCTTGGCCACCACCAACGCAGTCAACTTGACCGACGGTATGGATGGGCTGGCCGGCGGGTCCGCGATCCTCGGTTTCATGGCGTTCACGGTCATTGGGTTCTGGGCATTCAGGCATCCGGAGATCTACGCGACGCCGCACGCGCTCGATTTGGCGATTATCGCGGTGGCGATGCTCGGAGCCTGTACCGGGTTCCTGTGGTGGAATGCTGCGCCAGCGCGGATCTTCATGGGTGATACAGGTTCCCTTGCGATCGGTGCGGCTCTCGCCACGCTAGCCCTCAGTTTGAACACTCAGTTGCTCCTGGGGGTCATCGGTGGGCTGTTCGTGCTCGAGACCCTGTCGGTCATCATCCAGGTCGTCAGCTTTCGTCTCTTCGGTCGCCGGGTGTTCCGCATGGCGCCTATTCATCATCACTTCGAACTCGGGGGCTGGCCCGAGACGACCGTCATCATCCGGTTCTGGATCCTTACTGGGCTGCTTGTCGCCTTCGCGCTCGGCCTCCACTACTACGACTTCCTCACCACAGGGGCGCTCGACGTCTGATGTCGTTGCCGATCGAGCGTGTACTCGTCATCGGGCTCGGGCAGACCGGGCAGGCGGTGTGCCGGGCATTGCGACGCCGCGGACACGAGGTTGTCGCGGTTGACGACCATCCCTCAGCACCGATGCGTGCACAAGCACAATTGATCGGCGTGGAACTGATCGAAGCTCCCGATCCCGGAACGATCGACGAGCTCGTCGGCAACTCAACTTCGGTCATACCGAGCCCGGGGATCCCGGAGTGGCACCCGGTGTTCGCGGCGATCGACAAGCACGAAACACCGGTGTTGAGCGAGTTCGACCTGGCCCAGGAATGGGATAGTAGGCCGATCGCTGCCATCACCGGGACTGATGGCAAGACGACGGTCACCGTGCTCGTAACCGGGATGTTGCAACGCTCCGGGGTGGCTGCGGTGGCGGCCGGAAACAATGACCTGCCACTGGTCGCGGCGATCGACGATCCAGTCGCCGAGGTCTTCGTCGTCGAAGCCTCGTCGTTTCGTCTTGGACACAGTCGCGCCTTCCGCCCGCAGGTCGCGACCTGGCTCAACTTCGCCCCCGACCATCTTGACGTCCACGTCTCCCTCGAGACCTATGAGTCGGCCAAAGCCCGTATCTGGGCTGACCTGCCAACGGGAGCGGTCGCGGTGGCCAACGCCGATGATCCGGTGGTGATGCGCCACGTTCCTGCAACCGGCGTGGTGACCTTCGGGCTCGAACAACCGGCTGACTACACGGTCGCCGATGGCTATCTTCGTCGTGAGGGCGAGGCCATCGTTGGGACCACTGAGCTTTTCCGGGACCTGCCCCATGACCTCGCCAACGCGTTGGCTGCGATGGCCACGGCGTTTTCGGCAGGAGCATCGATCGAGGGCATCCGAGCCGAATTGCGAGCGTTTGCCGGTTTGCCCCACCGGGTCGAGCTGGTGGGCGAGGCCGGCGGTGTCCGCTGGTTTGACGACTCGAAGGCGACCGTACCCCATGCTGCGGTCGCGGCGGTGCACGGATTCGACTCGGTCATCCTGATCGCGGGTGGCCGCAACAAGGGTCTGGACCTGGGCGAGCTCCGAGGAGGTCTGCCCCACATCCGGGCCGTGGTCGCCATCGGCGAAGCAGCAGATGAGGTACGACAGGTGTTCGCCGGTCACCGACCGGTTGTGGTCGCCGACTCGATGGCCGACGCGGTCGACCGTGCGGCCGGGTTGGCTCAACCGGGTGATGCCGTCCTGCTGTCACCGGGTTGCGCCTCGTTCGACTGGTACGGGTCCTATGGCGAACGCGGCGACGAGTTCCAGCGACTCGTGAAGTCAAGAATCCTGTCGAAGGAGGAGGGTGGCGCATGACGGTGCTCGACCGTGACGGCACCGACCTGGTGATCCGACGGCGCGTGCGCCGCCTGTCGGCCACCAAGCCCGGAGGGAAGCGATCGGGCAGCTTCTTGGCACTGTTTTCCATGTTGGTGCTGCTGAACATCGTCGGCTTGGTGATGATCCTGTCGGCGTCGACGGTGACTTCCTTGGAGAACTACGGGTCGCCGTGGTACCAGTTCACCCGGCACCTGATGTGGCTTGCCGTCGGCACGACGTGCTTCGTGATTTCACTGCGCATCGACTTCCACTGCTGGCGCGACTGGACCAAGTACCTGTTGCGGGGATCGCTCCTGTTGCTCATTCTCGTACTCGTCCCCGGGGTTGGCCGTACCGTCAACGGTGCGTCCCGCTGGATCGGCTACGGACCCGTGACCGTCCAACCTTCCGAGATCGCGAAGCTCGCGTTGCTGCTGTACGTCGCCGACCTCCTGGCCCGGCGATCACACCGCATCGGTGACACCCAGTTGAGCCTGCGACCGGTGTTGGTCGTGTTCTTCGCCATCGCGGCTCTCGTCATGCTGCAGCCCAATCTCGGGACCACGATCATTCTTTTCATGATCGTGTTCGTGATGCTCTTCGTCGCCGGCGTGCCCGGCAAACACCTCGCTCTGCTCGCAGGGACCGGGGCGATCGGTGGCGCGTTGTTCGCGTTCACCGAGGATTATCGGCGTCGTCGGCTGACCGCGTTTGCCGATCCCTGGGCTGACCCGCTCAACACTGGTTACCAGACAATTCAGTCGAGCGCCGCGTTGGCCAATGGTGGCCTGGTCGGTACCGGCATCGGTCAAGGTCGGGCAAAGTACGGCTTCTTACCGGAAGCGCACACTGATTTCATCTTTTCGGTCCTCGGCGAGGAATTGGGATTCATCGGCGCACTGGTCCTACTCGCGATCTTCGTCGCCTTCGGTGCGTTCGCCATCCGGGTCGCCCTGCGAGCACCTGACCGGTTCGGCATGTTGGTCGCGGTGGGCATCACCACCTGGTTCATGTTCCAGGCACTCGTCAACATCGGTGCGGCGGTCGGCGTGCTGCCCACCACCGGGGTGCCGCTTCCGTTCGTCTCCTTCGGTGGTTCGTCGCTCGTTGTGAACTTTTTCGCCGCTGGCATCCTCCTCAACATCGCCCGGCATACCTCCTGATGCCTGACCGAACCGCCACTCGTCCCGACACGTTCGCCGTCATTGCCGGGGGCGGAACCGCGGGCCACCTGCTACCCGGGCTCGCGATCGCCGAGGCATTGGTCGAGCGCGGCCACCGAAAGGAGTCGATCGTCTTCGTTGGCAGCGCACGGGGTATTGAGACCACGGTGGTTCCCGAGGCCGGCTTCGAACTCGTCGCACTCCCGGGCCGTGGCGTGGAGCGCCGGTTCAGCGCGGCCGCGCTGCGGGCGGTCTCGGGCATCCTGGTCGCGGTCTTCGAGGCGTTGGTGCTCATGCGGCGGCTGCGTCCCCGGGTCCTGCTCGTCCTCGGCGGGTATGCCAGTGTGCCTTGCGTGGTCGGCTCGATCCTGTGGCGCGTACCGATGGTGGTCGCGGAGCAGAATGCCAGGGCGGGAGCGGCGAACCGCTTGGCTGGCCGATTCGCCAAGGCCGCCGCGGTCTCCTTCGAAGGAACTGATCTGCCGCGAGCCGTTGTCACAGGGAATCCGGTTCGATCGGAGATCCTGGCTGTTGATCCCGCGCGAGACCGGGACGCGGCGCGCGCAGCACTCGGCTTGCCACCGGATCGGGTCGTGATCGCGGCCGTGTCCGGGTCGTTGGGGGCGCGCCGCATCAACGACGCAGTCCGGTCGCTCGCCAGTCGCTGGTCGGATCGGTCCGATGTCGCGATCCGCCACGTGGTGGGTTCGAGAGATTGGGACGAGTTCGGTTCGACGCCATTGGACCCGGCCAACGCCAGACTCGTGTATCAGACCGTGCAATTCGAAGACCGGATGGATCTTCTGTTCGCGGCGGCCGACGTTGTGGTGAGCCGCGCGGGCGGAACCACGGTGGCTGAGCTTGCTGTGGTGGGCGTGCCCTCGGTGCTCGTACCACTCCCCATCGCACCGCGGGACCATCAGACCGCGAATGCACGGGCGCTGACCGAGGCCGGAGCGGCCTATCTGGTTCCTGATGGTGAACTCGATGCGGCTCGATTGGAGCAGGTGCTGTCGCCGCTGGTCGAGGATCCCGATCGTCGTGAGGAGATGGCGAGGCGCGCCCGTTCGTTGGCGCGGCGCGACGCGGCGGACCGCGTGGCCTCGTTGCTGGAGGAGCATGCCCGTGGCTGAGCATCTCGATCTTGCTCGCTCGCTGCGGATCCACGTCGTCGGTGTGGGTGGCGCTGGGATGAGCGCAATCGCCTCCGTGTTGGCGGCCATGGGCCATGTCGTGACGGGCAGCGACCTCAAGGAGTCGCCCGGGGTTGATCGCCTGCGGGCCCAAGGTGTTCAGGTCTGGATCGGCCACGACCCCGCGAACCTGCCCGAGCAGCTCGACGCGGTCACAATCTCGACCGCGGTGCCACCGGACAACCCAGAGGTCGCTGCGGCCCGGGCGCGAGGGGTGCCGGTATTACGTCGCGCCGAGATCCTGGCGGCGATTGCGGCGCTTCGTCGGACGGTGGCGGTCGCTGGCACCCACGGGAAGACGACCACGTCGTCGATGTTGGCCCTGGTGCTGTCGGAAGCCGGCCTGGCGCCATCGTTCATCATCGGCGGGGAGGTCAACGAGATCGGGACCGGCGCGGTCTGGGGAAGCGGCGAGCTCTTCGTGGTCGAAGCTGACGAGAGCGATGGCACGTTCCTCGAGCTGCCACGGCACGCAGCGTTGGTGACCAATGTTGAGCCCGATCATCTCGACCACTACGGCGGCGTTGAAGCC
>JANZZE010000088.1 GCA_026419545.1 Acidimicrobiales bacterium | reverse complement strand
GGCAGCGTCAGATGTGTATAAGAGACAGGACCAAACAGTGCAGAGCCCAGCAACCCACTGGGGCACCCGAGCTTGCGACGCTCCCACACGCCCACCGGGCGAACGCGCACAAGCCCGCTGGCACCTCACGGCGGTTGGGCACCCCAGCGAGCAGCGCCACTAGTGTGCAGATATGCCATCGTTCGATGTCGTTTCACAGGTCGACATGCAAGAAGTGCGCAATGCCGTCGACCAGGCGGCACGCGAAATCGCGACCCGATTTGATTTCAAAGGCACAAACTCCAGCATCGAACTGAAGGACAAGGAGCACCAGATTGAGATGCGCTCAGTCTCAGAAGACCGCCTCAACGCGCTCCGCCAGGTGCTCGAGGAGAAGCTCGTCAAGCGCAAGGTCTCACTGAAAGCACTTGAACATGGCCGCGTCGAAGATGCTGCTGGTGGGACTGTGCGCCAGGTGACGAGGCTTTCTGCTGGTATCTCTTCTGAGAAGGCAAAGGCCATCAACAAGTTCATCAAGGAAAATGCCCCGAAAGGCGTGCAGTCACAAACCCAAGGGGATCAGATCCGGGTCAGCAGCAAGAAGCGGGACGACCTGCAAACAACGATCGCGGCACTAAAAGAACACGACTTCGGTATCCCGCTTCAGTTCGAGAATTTCCGGGACTGAAGAAACACGACACCGGGTCGAGCACTGAGGCTCACGAAAGACCCCGAGCCCCCCGAGGCCGCAAGCGGCAACACGTCCGTGAGGCCCTAGAAGCCCAACTCCAGCGTCGGTGGCGCAAACAGCTTCAGGGTGTGACAACCCCCAATGCCTCTGCCAGTCGGCTTCTGCATTCCTGATCCGTTTTGATGTCGCATCCAAATTTCGCTATGCGCGCCTGGGCCGCATCAAATTGACCAGAATCAACGATCTCTTTCGGGACAAACCCCAGGTTTGAATACATTTAGCCAATCACTTGCCCGTTGGGAGCGCCGTAGACGGGGATTCCGTGGGGCTCTGTTGAGTTCCTATGGCGCGCCAGCGGACCTCATCACCTCGCTCAGACCCGAAGCGCCAGTTCGTCGCAACACGACCCTCGGGCGGGGTATCCCTCGTGGCACAGGCAATTTCGGCCCAGTACGACGCAAATCAGTCGTAATAGCCGGAGTGGATGTAAATACAGGGTACGCCTTCTTCGTGGAACATGTGGACGTTCCTTCGATCATCCTCAAATGCCAAGCGAAGATCGAACCCGTACCGACGCAACTCGTAAACGCTGCGGCGCTTGAACTCGCGTGATGCGCCATAGTCACCAAAATCGCGCATGACTAGCAGGTCCCAGCGCAAGTCATAGCGCTTCAGCCAGCCTAGCGTCTGAGGTTGCACGCGGATCGGCCGCGCCGTGAGTAGGACGATGGCGTACTCGCTACCGATGACCTCTAGCAGCCGCGCCACCTCATCAATCAGCGGGTCGTCACCGCACGCCTGAAAGAAGGCCTCCCAGTCGCGTCTAGGCCTCTCGAGAAAGTGCTGCCGGCCAGCTGCGTCAGATAACACGCCATCGAGGTCGAACACAACCGCCGCGGAAGGCTCTACCGGATCGGTCCTCCACTGCCAGTTTTCAGGCACCCACGCTCGATTCACGGACAGGCTACTCCGCCGGGAGCTCGACCCGTCGATTCCCACTCGCCTGAGAACTCCGGCGAAGCATCAGTCCTCCTGCGGCGATTCCGCGGCGCGGCGGCGGATCTCCTCCACGACTCCCGCATCGGCGAGCGTCGTGGTGTCACCGAGATCGCGGCCTTCGAGCACGTCCCGCAACAGCCGACGCATGATCTTGCCGGACCGTGTCTTGGGTAAATCGGGAACTGGGATCACGGCTTTCGGTCGTGCCGTTGGCCCAATCTTCTTGGCCACGTGCTGCCGGATCTCTTCAACCAACTCGGGAGTCTGTTCGACCCGGCCTTTGAGAATCACATACCCGACTATCGCTTGGCCAGTGACCGGATCGCTCGCGCCAACCACCGCGGCCTCCGCCACTGCAGGATGGTCCACGAGGGCGGATTCGACCTCTGTGGTAGAGATCCGGTGACCCGAAACATTCATGACGTCGTCAACCCGGCCGAGGAACCAGATGTAACCGTCTTCATCGATCTTGGCGCCGTCGCCCGCAAAATAACGACCCGGGAATCGGCTCCAGTACGTCTGCTTGTAACGTTCGGGATCACCCCAGATACCCCGCAACATCGACGGCCAGGGTTTGGTGAGCGTCCAATAACCGCCTCCCCGCTCAATCGGGTTGCCGTTGTCGTCTACGACCTCACCAAATATGCCGGGGAGCGGAATAGTCGCCGAACCGGGCTTCGTCGGGATCACGCCAGGAAGAGAAGTGACCATCTGCGCGCCCGTCTCGGTTTGCCACCACGTATCAACGATCGGGCAACGCTCGCCTCCTATGTACCGGTGGTACCACATCCACGCCTCCGGATTGATCGGTTCCCCGACCGTTCCCAGCAGGCGCAGCGACGACAAGTCGTGTTTCTGCGGCTCCTCGTGACCCCATTTCATGAATGTCCGGATCGCTGTGGGCGCCGTGTAGAGCTGGGTCACGCCATACTTCTCGACAATGGACCACAACCGATCTCGCCCCGGAGTGTCCGGTGTTCCTTCATAGATCACCGACGTCGCGCCGTTGGCCAGCGGGCCGTAAACGATGTAGCTGTGACCGGTCACCCATCCGATGTCGGCGGCGCACCAGTAGACGTCAGTATCTGGGTGCAGATCGAAGACGTACTTGTGAGTGAACGCCACCTGGGTGAGGTAGCCACCGGTCGTGTGCATGATGCCTTTGGGTTTGGCCGTCGTACCCGACGTATACAAGAGATACAGAAGGTCCTCTGAATCCATCCGCTCGGGTGGGCACTCTGTCGACGCATGTGCCATCAGGTCGTGATACCAGTGATCGCGACCCTCGGCCATGGACACGTCGTTGTCCCCGCGTCGCACCACGACCACATGCTCAACACTCGGCGTCTGATCGAGTGCGACGTCGACGTTGGGCTTGAGGGGCGACACCGAGCCGCGCCGGAACCCACCATCGGCAGTGATGATGACCTTCGCCTCGGCGTCGTTGACACGATCGACGATCGAGTCCGGCGAGAACCCGCCGAATATCACAGAATGAGGAGCGCCGATCCGGGTGCATGCAAGCATTGCGACCGGCAATTCCGGGATCATCGGCATATAGATCGCTACCCGGTCGCCCCGGGATACGCCTAGCCCCTTCAGCACATTTGCGAATCGACACACCTCTTCGTAGAGCTCCCGATAGGTGATCGCTCTCGTGTCGCCGGGTTCGCCCTCCCAGTAGTACGCGACCTTGTCCCCACGCCCTGCTTCCACATGACGGTCAAGGCAGTTGTAGGACACGTTCAGCGTGCCCCCAATGAACCATTTGGCGAACGGCAGGTCCCACTCAAGGACCGTACCAAAGTCGTCGAACCACGTGATCAGCTCGCGTGCTTGCCGTGCCCAAAAAGCCTCAAAGTCCGCTTCAGCCTCGTGATACATGGATCTATCAGTCACCAACGCGTTGGCAACGAAATCAGTAGGCGGTGGAAAGATACGGTCTTCGACGAGATAGTCCTCGATGGTGGGCTCGGCCATGTGCTCGTTTCCCCCTTGATCATCCGCTCGGCGGCAGCCTAGCGACTGACGCCGAGCGCGGGGAGAGACAACAACGGCGACGAGTCCACCACGTCACGAATCAGCTCTATCCGACTGCTGCCTTCTGCGTGCAGCAGAACCGAAAAACGAGGAAAATCCATATTTCGCGTGGTCCAAACGGCCCGGTCATCTCAACTCCCCGGACCGCCGTGCCGATTCGGGGAGGAAGAATGATGGGGCAACAAGGAGAGGCCATGTCAGGTCTCTTGCGGCGGCAATCGGGCGGCACCACGAGTCGCCGAACTCGCACACCTCTGGCGCGACGCTTCCAGTACCGCTACGCGCTCGCGATCGCCACGTTCGCGGGGATCGCGGTCTTCAACTTCGCCAGTGTCTCGCGTTCCCTTGATCGGATCGACAACACTTCCCGTCAGCTATCAGCAGCCTCAGCCCAGATCGCGCGCATCTACAAGGTCGCCGACCTGTCACAACAGCTGGTCGACCCGGCAATCAGCGATCGACAGGTGACCGCGAGCAACCTCAAGGTCGAACTCAACAACCTCGGTCAAACAATGCAGGGGCTGATGCGAGGAGATCAAGCGCTCAATCTTCCAGCCATCAGTTTGAACGGCGAGTTGAGCGACCTCTACCTAGGCAGTTTCAAGCTAGCGCAAACGATTGAGGACTTGACTGCAGCCGGCGACAATCTTGTCGCGTCCGCCAGTCGGGTTGAGACAAGCGTTACGCAGCTCCGATCGGATGCTGAAAAGGTCCTCTCCCACAAGGACCGCGCCATTGAGGGCTACACGCGGGCAGTCCAGGTCTATGACAACGAGCTTTTCCACGTCATCGACAGCGGGCGGCAGGTGCAATCCTGGCTCATCATCATCGATGGCGTCGTCGCTGTCCTCATGGTCACGGTGCTGTTCCAACCGATGGCCCGCTCGATCCACAACGAGACGACACAACTCGAGGAAGCCGAACGCATCCACCGGGAGAACAACGAGCGCCAAACCTTCCGCAACGAACTCCAGCAGGCCTTGGAGGTCACCGACACCGAGGAGGAAGTACTTGCTGCCGTGGGGCGGGCCGTCACGGCAATCATCCCAGGGAACAAATGCGAGCTCCTGCTGTCCGACTCAAGCCAGTCCCACCTGCGCAAGTCCCAGGTCAACCCAACGCTCGGCGGACCCAACTGTCCAGTCGAATCCCCGTGGGGATGCGCGGCGATCCGCCGCGGTCAAACAATGGTCTACGAGTCGAGCCGGATGCTGAATGTCTGCCCGAAGCTACCGGAGCATGACGGAGGCGCTCATTCAGCGGTATGTGTACCGGTCATGTTCATGGGGCGTTCTCTCGGCGTTCTCCACACGACTGGTCCCGATGGCAAGCCGCCGAGCCATACCGAAATCGAGCGATTGACTGTGCTCGCGTCGGAAACAGGAAGCCGACTCGGGAACCTACGGGCGACACGGGCAACCGAGCTGCAGGCGTCCACTGACGGGCTCACCGGACTCCTCAACCGCCGGAGTCTTGAAGCCAAGGCCCGCAGCCTCATGCTCGACTCTCGTTACTTCAGCATCGCGATTGCCGACCTCGATCACTTCAAGGACCTCAACGACACCTACGGACACGAAGCAGGCGATCGAGCCCTCCGGCTATTCGCAAAAACGCTGAAAGACAACCTCCGACCTGATGACATACCAGCTCGCTACGGCGGCGAAGAATTCGTGGTGCTGCTCCCTGACACCAACATCCTTGACGCCAAGGCTGCCCTCGAACGCTTACAGGAGGCACTTGCCAACGACGTTCAACGCTCGGGAACGACACCGTTCACGGCGAGCTGGGGCCTCACGGACAACACCGCCGGCTCGACCTTCGACGAAATGGTTGCAGTCGCAGACGCCGCCCTATATTCGGCAAAGCGCGCAGGTCGCAATTGCATCATGGTTGACGGTGAGGCTGCAGGGAAGTGGCTCGGGACCACAGGCACGGCCGCTCCGCCCACAAGGGCTAGCGCCGGCTATGGTCCCGGGGACGGCCGAACCAGCCCCTCGACCGAAGTGATTACTTCGACGGAAAGCTTCGGCCAGCAGCCCGGTGATCTAGCCCGAACACGACCAGCCACACGTGGCTCGTCAGACGAAGTGAGCTTCTGACGGAACTCGGCGTTGACTCGAGCGCAACATTGACGTCGTTGAACGCGGCATGACAAGCGGCAGCGAGGTGCGTCTCAACGCAACAAGGTTGCACCATCCATGCGTGACGGCCTGCATTGACCACGACGGTGCGTTACACATTCTGCACCCCCGCGAAAGTTCGCTACACGTGCCAGGTGAGCACGCGGAAACCGCCGAGGCCCGCGGGATCGAGCAGCGCTTCTGCTTCGCGGACCCGGCTCCTGGCCTTGACGGCCTCGAGATCACCGACGTGCGCACGATCAGCCCAGATGCGCCGCCCTTCGGCCACCAACTCATCGATACCGAATCTCGTTAGGAACTCTGCCTGTGACTCATCGGCGGAAAGTGACCGCACTCGCGCGAGTTGATCGGTGCATACCTCCGCCGTTATGTCCTGGCGACCCAGATCGGTGAGTGGGGGGCCCCCGCGCTCATGGCCTCGATAGGTCCGCAACCACTCCTCAGGTTGGCGCTCTGCAAGTGCAGCGGTGCTCGTCGCATAATCGATGATAACGAGCCAGCCCGCCTCCAGCACACCGAATGCGTTCTTGAGCCAATCGGCGGCTTGTCGTTGCAAGGGAATCCGGGCACCAGGGCGGGCGTCGGGAGCTAAGCGATTCGCCAGCGCTTCAAGCTCCTCGCTGACCGGAGTCAGGTGCTCAGCGAGTGGGAGTTGACCGTCAGTCAGCCCGATCTGGACCTCGCTCCACCCTGTACCGGTTCGTTCGAGCAGCCGACAAGGCACGTTGTCGAGCAGCTCGTTGGCGAGCACAACTCCCTGGATCCGCACCGCAGGCAACTCAGGAAGCGAGACGAAACGGGGACCACGACCCGTTGCCCCAGCCGCAGGGACCGCCGCTGCGCCATCGTTATCCGCGGCCGTTGAAGGTGGCAGCGCGAATTCAGGTGCCGTGAGTTCAAGGTGTTCACGCTGACGCTCGCGCAGCCACGCAGACCGATCCACGAGTACGTAGGTAAGTGCTGGAGCGCACCGGGGATTGGCGGCGCGCACCGCTGCTGCCAGTGCTCCCCGACCGGCGCCAGCTTCAATAACGACAAATGGGTTAGGTTCACCCAGCGCTGCCCACCAATCGTCGAGAGCTCTGGCAACAACGGCCCCGAACAACGGCCCGATCTCCGGACTAGTAACGAAGTCACCCCGTCGTCCTGCCTGGCCCCCGGTCTCATAGAAGCCCACCTCAGAGTCGTACAGCGCTGCTTCCATGAGTTCATCAAACCCGATCGGACCGACTCGCCGGATCCGCGCCGCCAGTCGGTCATCAATCAGCCCCACCTCAGCTTTCCCTCCCCATGTACCTGCTCAGGCCCGTAGGGCGCTTTTGTCCTCCATATACGGGGAGAAAAGCACCCGAGGGGGGAAGGTCAGGAGCCGAGGGCGGCGCCAATGGTGACCGAATCAGTGAAATGGCCGACGAGTCCGGGCAGCACACCCACGGCCACGGTGACCATCGCGGTGATAACGAGGGCAGCTCGAAGCGAAAACGGAACCCGAACCGGGCTCAAATCACCGTCAGGAGCTGGGTCCATAACCATGGTCTTGGCGACGCGGGCGTAGTAGAAAAGAGCAATTACTGAGTTGATGCCGACGAGTACCGCGAGGGCGTACCCCCAGCCAGTTTCGGCTCCTACCAGCGCCCGGAACACCGCGAACTTGGCGAACCAACCACCCAGCGGCGGGATACCCGCGAGCGAGAACAAGAACAGGCACATCAGAACGGCAAGGCTCGGCGCGTACTGGATCAAACCGCCAAACGACGAAATCTCGCCAGAACGAGTTTTGCGAGCGGCGGTGATCACGACGGCGAAGGCGCCGAGATTCATCGCCGCGTAGATGAGCAGATAGGCAATGATCGCCTGGAGACCAACCGTACCGGACACTCCGTAAACCGCGAGCGGGGCCAGCATGTAGCCGGCCTGCGCTACACCGGAGTAAGCGAGCAGCCGCACGATGTTCGTCTGGCGCAGAGCTATGAGGTTCCCGACCGTCATCGTGGCAGCCGACAACGCGAACATAAGCGGTTCGATCGTCGACGTATTGCCAGGAAAAGCAACGAACACAAGTGTCATCAAGGCCACAAATCCAGCCGCCTTAGAAGCAACGGCCAGGAACGCAGTGACAGGAGTCGGCGCACCTTCGTAGGTATCAGGCGCCCAGGTATGGAACGGAACCGCTGACACTTTGAAGCCGAACCCAACCAGAACGAAGACCACAGCCAGGACGACGATAGGTGGGACCTGACCGGCTGGGAACTGCCGCAAATTGGCCGCGACCTCCGTCAGCAGCGTCGAACCAGTAATGCCATAGATAAGCGACATTCCGTAGAGCATCACGGCTGAGGCGAACACACCCATGAGGTAGTACTTGATGCCCGCCTCGTCGGACTTGAGATCACGCTTGCGCCATGCGGCAAGCATGTAAGCGGGAATCGACAGCAACTCGAGCGCAACAAAGATACTCACGAGGTCCCGGGCTGAAGCCATCACCATCATGCCCAGGATCGAAGCCAACAAAAGCTGGTAGTACTCCCCTTCCCAATAGTCGCCTTCGGCGATATAGGTCTG
The DNA here is from genome assembly GCA_026419545.1 of Acidimicrobiales bacterium. Lineage (GTDB taxonomy): Bacteria > Actinomycetota > Acidimicrobiia > Acidimicrobiales > Acidimicrobilacustridaceae > JANZZE01. The sequence goes on along the minus strand of JANZZE010000088.1, from coordinate 4,459 downwards.
TGAGAGCAACACGACCACATAGCCTGATACCAAGAAGAGTGCCTTGAGTATCAGCGAGTAGGTATCGACGACATAGGCGTAGCCCGATTCAGGGCTGCCGAACATGCCCCGGACGGTGCCATCCATCGCCAAGGTGACTACCGGGATGAGCGCCAACAGCAAGCCGAACCCAGCAACCGATGACTGGGAGCTCTTGTCGTAGTCACTTGTGAAACAGTCGACAAGGACCAGGATGGCGAGAATCGCAACGACGATGAGTTCTGGCGCGAACGCGTGATAGTCGATGCTGGGAGCAACGAAGGCCAACATGGATCAGCCCCCTCCCACCGCGGCCGCGATCTGCTGCACCGCAGGGGCCACGGTCTCGTTCGTAACGGAAAACACGATGTTCGGGTAAACGCCGAGCAAGACGATACCGACGAGCAGCGGTACCCACGAAACCCACTCGAAGGCGTTCACGTCGTGAATGTGGGGATCGTCCGCAAACTCCTCTTTTGGTTCACCGAACGCCACACGCTGATAGAGGTACAGCAAATACCCGGCAGCGAGCACGGTGCCGATGGCCGCGAGGACCATGAAAATGCGGAACACGACCTCGTTCGACCACCCGAACAGCACCGTGGCACGAGTGGGATTTGCGGGGTTGTAGGAAGACAAGATGGCAGGGAACTCACCCCAGAATCCGGCAAGTCCGGGCAAGCCAAGCGAGGCCATCGAACAGAAGCCGAGTATCCAGCCCATTCTGGGAGCAGATTTGAGCAAGCCGCCGAGGCGACGGATCTCCAGGGTGTGATAGCGCTCCTTGGTCGAACCAGCGAGGAAGAACAACATCCCGGTGATAAGACCGTGAGCGACCATCCCGAATATCGCGGCGTTGATCCCGAACGGCGTCAGTGTCGCGATACCCAGCATCACGTATCCCATGTGCGCGACTGAGGAGAAGGCGATCAGTCGTTTCATGTCGGTCTGGGCAAGGCAGCACAATGCGCCGTAAATGATGCCGATCACTGCAAGTAAGCCGATGATTGGGGCCCATGACTGCGCGGCTTCGGGCAACACTGGGATGGCGATCCTTACAAACCCGTACGTTCCCAACTTCAACAAGACCGCTGCCAGGATGACCGAGCCGACCGTCGGCGCCTGGGTGTGCGCATCAGGGAGCCAAGTGTGGAACGGGAACATCGGGACCTTGATGCCGAACCCAACGAACATGCCACCGAATATGAGCAGTTGGGTTGTACGCCCGATGCTCGAGCCGCTGAGTGCTTGCAGCTGGCGGATATCGAAAGTTTGGGCCGCCGAGCCATCGGGGTTCTTGGTGAGGAAGTACAACGCGAGGAAGGCCACGATCATCAAGGCCGACCCGAAAAGCGTGTACAGGAAGAACTTGATCGAGGCGTACTGACGCTGCTCGCCACCCCACACCCCGATGAGGAAGTACATCGGCAGGAGCACGACCTCGAAGAAGACGAAGAAGAGAACGAGATCAATGGCGACGAACGAGCCGAGCATGCCGGTTTCGAGGACGAGGATCAGGATCAGGAACGCCTTCGCGTTGCCCGGCGCCGGGATGTGATCCATCGAATAAATGACGCAAAGTGGCACGACGAGCAGGGTCAATGCGAACAACGGGAGAGAGATGCCGTCGAGGCCGACGATGTAACGGGCATTGATCGCGTCGATCCAGTTCGTGTCGACAACGCCTTGCAACCGGCTACCGGCGCTGTAGTCGAACTGCGTGAGGATGTAGATGCCGATGCCGAGGGTCACCAGGCTGGTGATGAGAGCGAGGACCTTGTGGGTCATCTCCTGTTGTCTGGGTATCAGCAGCATCACCAAGGCACCCACGGCCGGGAGGAACACGGCGTAAGTGATCGGGCTGCTCCAAAACTGTCCGCTGTTGAAGTCCATGGCTGTTCCTGGGCTTACGGGGTCACGAGACGATGAAGAGAACGAACACGAGTGCGACCGCGCTACCGAAAAGTAGGGCGGCGTATTGCTGAACCTTTCCGGTCTGGATGCGGCGCAAGAACTGGCCACTCTCTTCAGAGACCATTCCTGAGCCATTCACCAACCCATCCACCACACCTTGATCGACATAGCGATACAGACCACGTCCGATCGCGAGCGCGCCGGCGCCAAACAGGTTGACGATGGCGTCGATGATGTTCTGGTTGACCCAATACATCGCGCGGGCGATCGCGCCTTTCGTACTGTCCGCGATGACGTCCTCGTACAGCCAGTCGAGGTAATACTTGTTGACGAGGAATTGGTAACCCGCTCGAGCCAACGGATTGCGCTCGGTCAGCCCCGCCAAGGGGCGGCCTTTGAGGTAGTAGCCAATCCCGATCACGAGGCCTCCCACCGCCAATACCAACGACAACCCAGCCAGCCAGAGGGTAAACGGCGCAACTTCGATCGACGGGAACGCAAACGTCGGCTGGACGTAGTGTTCGAACCGATGGGCCAGGTTCTCCGGAATCGTGATGGGCCCGATATGACCTGGAAAGTTCACGAATCCGATCACTGCGCCCATGAAACCGAGGATGACGAGCGGGACAGTCATGACCTTTGGAGATTCATGCGGGTGACCGTGACCTCGATACTCCCCCAAGAAGGTCAAGTAATACGCCCGGCCCATGTAGGCAGCGGTCAAGAAGGCCGTGATCAGGCCCATAACGAGCATCAGGTAGTAGGCGTTTTCCCCTCCACTCGGCCCATGAAGCGAACCAGCAAGGATCTCGTCTTTGGACCAGAACCCAGCGAAGGGGAAGATGCCTGCAAGCGCGAGCGTCGACACAAGGAAGGTTGCGTGCGTCACGGGCATGTACTTCTTGAGCCCACCCATCTCTCTCATGTCGAAGGTGTGGTGGCAGGCATGGCTCACCGAACCAGCACCGAGGAAGAGGCAGGCCTTGAACATGGCGTGCGTGAACAGATGGAACACGCCGGCCGTCCAAGCGCCTACCCCGAGGGCCATCACCATGTAGCCGAGCTGGCTGATGGTCGAATACGCCAGAACCTTTTTCAGGTCGTACTGCACGAAGGCCAACGCCCCACCGATGATGGTCGTCAATCCCCCGATGAACGCCACATAGTGCAGCGAGCTCGAGCCAATCTCAAGGCCACCGTAGAAGACGGCATAAAGCCTTGCGATAAGGTACACTCCAGCCACCACCATGGTCGCCGCGTGGATCAGTGCGGACACCGGCGTAGGGCCGGCCATTGCGTCGGGCAACCAGGTATGCAGCGGGAACTGCCCTGACTTTGATGTCACCCCCGCGAACAGGCAGAGCGCACCGACAAGCAGCAGCGTCTTGTTTGCGTTCGCCGACAACGCGTACTCGTTGATGTGCAAGACGTTGAAGCTCGTTGCGCCCGCTGCAAAGAACGTGACGACCACGCCGATGATCAAACCGGTGTCGCCAACACGGTTAGTAAGGAACGCCTTCAGGGCTGCATCGGTGTTCTTCTTCTCCTCCCACCAGTGACCTATCAAGCCGAACGAACACAGGCCGACGAGCTCCCAACCCACGAGCATCTGCAACGTATTGGTACCGAGCACGTAGAAGAGCATCGACGCGGTGAACAAGCTCAAGAACGCGTAGTAATGAACGAATCGCCGGTCGCCGCGCAGGTACTCGATCGAATACACATGCACGAGGAGCGAGATGAGCCCGACGGTGACCAGCATCATCACGGAAAGACCGTCGACGAGCGTTCCCACCTCGAACTTGATGCCAGGGAGGATCGTGGGGCCATTCGCGACACCGGTTTCGAACCAGGTGATCGTCTTGCATACAGGGAGCACCTCGCTGTGTGCCCCGCCGGTCGACTCACCACTGGAAGGTTCAGCCAGGGCGGCAGCAGATTCACCTTCGGCTATGCCCATCGCGTGTTCTGAGCCACCGACCGAGGGGGCATCCTCGACTGTGGAGTCGCCGTGCTCAGCTCCGTTACGCTCGCCAACGCCGCCCTTTTCGTGCGCACCCTCCGGCTCGCTCGCGCCAAGGCAAGCCGCTTTCGCCGCGGCGAACTCAGGCGAACCTTCAACTGGAGGATGGTCGACCCGCTGGATCCACTGGCCCGCGATGACCAACGCGAGCACGAAGCAGACCGCGACAGCGAGCACACCCACTGCTGCAACGGCCTTTTCGCCGGCGACGCGCAGCAGCTTCTTACCGAACAGCAAGATGACGAGGAACGACCCCGCCATGATCAGCGGTAACAGATACGCCTTGTCCAGCAGATAGGGCATGTCCTTTGCCTCAGCCCTTCATCACGTCGATCTTGTCGACATCGATCGACTTCAGGTTGCGGTACAACATGAGGATCAGCGCCAAGCCGACACCAACCTCGGCTGCGGCAACGGCGATCACAAATAGCGCAAAAACGGGACCAATAACGGCGGCTTGGGTGTCGCCGCTGGCACCGTGCATTGCTCCAAACGCCACAAGGT
>JANZZE010000087.1 GCA_026419545.1 Acidimicrobiales bacterium | reverse complement strand
GTACGGAGTGGCCGGCTCGGGTATGCCGAGCGATCCTCGCCGGCGATCTTGACGCAGGCGAGGGGACACCGAGCAACTCAGAGGCTCCTATCTACCGGAAACCCGACAACCGGACCACTGGCCGCTTCTTGGTCATGCAGGCCGCTCGGTTCTTCTCGAGCCAACTCGGCGGCCTGATCTATGCCGATCAGTGGGATATCGGCGTCGTCGACGCGCCGATCCACCGCTTCCTCGACCCAACCTTCCGCCCATCCGTTCGATGGCTTGGCCTCGGTGACCCGCCGCATGTGTACGCTGCCGATCCGTTCGCCATGCCATCAGGCGACACCGTTTTGTACGAACGGTTCGACAACGCGACCCGCAAGGGTGAGATCTGGCAAGCCCCGCTACCCGGTAGCGCGAAGCCGAACAATGAAGAAGCGCTGACCACACCGGCAGCGTTACCGCTCAGTTCGCATGCTTCCTACCCGTTCGTGTTCAGCGATGGAAGCGAGACCTATTGCCTCCCCCAGGTCGCTGGGCAACCTCCTCGGCTCTACGGGCTCCACGACAAAAAGTGGGAGGAAGTCGCGACGCTCTTGCAGGAGCCGGTCCTCGACCCCACCGTGATCCGATGGGGCGGCCGCTGGTGGTTGTTGGCCACCAGACCGGGCCGGGACTCCCTCACCAAACTTCACATCTGGTGGACCGACCACCTGACCGGGCCCTGGCGACCGCACACACTGAACCCGGTCAAGACCGATGTCCGCTCCGCCCGACCCGCTGGCACTCCTTTTATCCATGACGGCCGCCTCTACCGCCCTGCCCAGGACTGCAGCGCTGGCTACGGCGCTGCAGTCGCCCTGTGTGAGATCACCGAGCTTGGACCGACAAGCTTCACCGAAACCGTCGTGAACATCGTGCGCCCAGATTCCTCGTGGCCGCGACCACTTGGGCTGCACACGCTGTCGGCCGCAGGCGATCAGACGTTGCTCGACGCCAAGGGCCGGGCCATCAGTCGGTACGAAACCGCCGCCGAGTTGCGGGGTCGCTTCCAGCACCTGCGGAGATTGGTCTGAGCATGCGCGTCCTGGCCGTTATCAACGCACTCGGCGAAGGGGGAACCGAACGCTCACTCGCCGAACTGCTCAGCCCGCTGGCCGAACGAGGCATCGACATCACGATCGCCACGTTGCGGTCCCGGGGCGAGGAAGGTGTTGAGCCGACCCTCAGGGCTCAGGGCCACGACATCCGACTGCTCCCGTCAGGTCGCGCCGCCCGGTTGCGCGCGTTCCGGGCGTTGCTCCACGAACTCCAGCCGGACGTGGTCCATTCGATGTTGTTCGAAGCAAACCTGCTTGCGCGGTTGGGCACCATCGGCACGCGACCGCGCGTCCTCACCAGTCTTGTGAACACCTCGTACTCGCCGCAGCGGATCGCCACGCTCGGCACCGACCACCGAAAGCTCCGAGCCGTTCAACTCATCGACGCAATAAGCGGTCGGTTGTTTGTGGACCGGTTCCATGCGGTTTCGATCGCAGTACGCGACGATGCCATCCGTCACTTACGTATCCCTGCTGAACGCATCACGGTCGTCGGCCGGGGTCGCCGCGATCCGCTTCCCAGCGGGGGGGGGGGTCCCCGGGAAAGCGTCCGTCGTGACCTCGCGACCCCCGCCGAGGCAACCGTGCTGATCAACGTCGGCCGGCAGGAGCACCAGAAGGACCACCTCACGCTCGTGCGGGCCGTCGCTCCGCTCCTCGACGAACGTCCTGACTTGTGGCTGTTGATCGCGGGGCGCGAGGGGAACGAAAGTGCACAACTCGAACGCGAACTCCACGCCCTCGGCAATCCGGAACGCATCGTCCGCTTGGGCCACCGCGGGGATGTGGCCAACATCCTCGTCGCCAGTGACCTGTTCGTGTTCACCTCCCGATATGAAGGCATGCCCGGCGCGGTGATCGAAGCGATGAGCGTCGGTTTACCAGTGGTGGCCAGTGATATCGCGCCGGTACGAGAGGTCGTCGAACCCAACCAGTCGGCGCTGCTGGCAAGCGTCGGCAACCCCGATTCGTTCCGCCACACAATCGCTGCACTGCTCGCCGACCCTGCACGGAGAGCCGCCATCGGGCAGCGGGGTCGGCGGCGTTACGAGGAGCAGTTCACGGTTGATGCTGTCGCCGACCACATGGCCGAGCTCTACCGGTCATTGATCTGAGCCGTTCGCCCCGGGGTTCTCACACGCCTCAAATCGGCAACACTCGGGCCGCGTGGCCAGGGCGAGCTCTACCGGTCACTGATCTGAGCCGTTCGCCCCAGGTTCCACATCCCGGCGCCAGATGCGATCCCCGAGGGGTGGCACAAGCGAGGCGCCGAGCCGAGCCAGCGTTCGTAGCTCAAAGGGTCTCGCCCGGGCAGCTTGCCAGAAGAGCCGTCGAGCGATCCCGCGATCGCCAGCGCGCCACGAGTCAACACCAGCGACGCACAACAGCCGGGCCCTACGCCGTGGATCGGCACGGAAGGCTGCATCGTGGGCACCAAGAAACTGCAGCAATGCGTCGCGACGGCCTTGAACCGATCGGCGCGGTTTGTCGCGGAACATCTCCAGAACCGGCACCTCAGTCGTCGCGATCCGCAGGCCCCTGCGATGACATTCGGGCACGAGGCGCATGCGCAGCTCGCTGTTTTCGGCGAATGACAACCCGTCGAGGTAGCCACCGACCGACTCCAACAGCTCCCGACGTGCCGCGAAGGCTCCAGGAAGGAACAAGCCACAGCCACCTTCGGCGATCGGCGCTGGAACACGGAGCTGTCGACCGCGCGTTGTGACCAGGTAGAGCCCGGCGCACACGATGCCGACGTCATCGGCGACGAGCTCGCCCAAGGTGTGAAGCCAACCGGGCAACGGGAGATCGTCGTCATCGAGGAACACCACCCAGTCGGCCGTGGCCCGTGTGAGACCGAGATTCCGCGCTGAGGAAACTCCGGCCCCGGGACCGTCGACGATGACACAACGCTCGGCGTACGGTGGCGACGCCAACAGCGCACTGGTGCCATCACTCGACCCGTCATTCACGACAATCACCTCGGCAGCGGGTCGGCTCTGGGCCAGGACTGCGTCGAGACAACGCCCGAGCACATCAGCTCGATCACGCGTGGGGATCACGACGGCAAACGGCGAAGGTTCCATCTGGACACTCAATCCAGCACGAACTCCTCGCGCCAGTTGCCGCTCTCGTGCCAGGTGGGTTGGGCTCGCTTGTCGAGCAGAAGATTTTCGAGCACGAGATAGTCCACCTCAGTGCGCATGAAGCACCGGTACGCATCCTCAGGGGTACACACGATGGGCTCGCCGCGTACGTTGAAGGATGTATTGATGATCAGTCCACATCCGGTGAGTTCTTCGAACGCTTTGATGATGGCGTAGAAGCGAGGGTTGCGCCTCTCGGTGACCGTCTGGATCCGGGCGGAATAGTCGACGTGGGTGATGGCTGGCACCGTGGAACGGGTCTCGTTGACCCACTGACGCAAGTCGTCGTAGCGCTGACCGCTCCCAGGCTTGCGGAGGTCCTCGCGCACCGGCGCGACAAGGAGCATGTACGGCGACTCGCGGTCGAGTTCGAAGTAGTCGCTCACCCGCTCATACAGCACTGAAGGCGCGAAGGGGCGGAACGACTCCCGGAACTTGATCTTGAGATTCATCACCGACTGCATCTCGGGCGAACGGGCATCGCCGATGATCGAACGGTGCCCAAGCGCCCGCGGCCCGAACTCCATGCGTCCCTGGAACAGCCCGATCACCTTCCCGCTGGCGAGGAGTTCTGCGACCCGCCGCGGTTGCTCTCCCGGTGACAGCCACTCGTAGGGATAGCCGTGACCATCGAGGAAGGCCGCGATCTCACGTTCGGCATAGGCCGGGCCGAGGTACGCGCCGTCCATCCGGTCCTCGTCTGACGGCAACCGCTCATTGCCCAGGATCTCGTGCCAGGTCAACCACGCAGCCCCGAGCGCACCACCGGCGTCACCGGCTGCCGGTTGAATCCAAAGATCGTCGAAAATGCCCGCCCTGAGCAGCTCGCCGTTGGCGACACAGTTCAGCGCCACCCCTCCCGCCAAGCAGAGCTTGGTCATCCCGGTCTCGTTTCGCGCGTGTCGGGCCATCTTGAGGACGATCTCCTCGGTCACGGCCTGGATCGATGCGGCCAGATCCATTTCTCGCCGGGTGATCAACCCTTCGGGCTCCCGAGGTGGTCCACCGAACAGCGCGGAGAACCGTTCGTTGGTCATGGTGAGGCCCCCGAGGAAATCGAAGTACTCGAGCGCCAACGTGATGCTCCCGTCGTCGTGGATCTCGACGACCTCCTCGCGGATCAGGTCGGTGAAACGGGGTTCGCCGTAGGGAGCCAAGCCCATGAGCTTGTATTCGCCCGAGTTGATCTTGAAACCGCAGAAATACGTGAAGGCCGAGTACAGCAAGCCGAGCGAATGGGGAAATCGCATCTCGAGCAAAAGGTCGAGCCGGTTCCCATCACCGACGCCGATACTCGATGTCGCCCACTCCCCGACCCCGTCCATGGTGAGCACGGCGGCGCGCTCAAACGGTGAGCCGTAGAACGCGCTCGCAGCGTGGGATTGATGGTGCTCGGCAAAGAACACCTGGGCCGGACGCCGATACCCGAGCGATCGGAGATTCCGCTCGATTTCGTAGGGCACCCAGAGCTTCTGGCGGATCCACAACGGCATCGCAGTGCGAAAGGACTGAAACCCCTTCGGTGCCGAACGGAAATAACTACGAAGAAGACGAGCAAACTTGGTGAACGGCTTGTCGTAGAACGCCACCACGAGCTCTTCGTCTGGAGCGACCCGACCTTCCTCCAGGCAGTACCGCAAAGCGTTGATCGGGAACCGGTGGTCATGCTTGACCCGGGTGAAGCGCTCCTCCTGCGCCGCGGCGACGAGGACACCGTCTTGCAGGAGCACCGCAGCAGCGTCGTGGTAGTAGGCGCTGATACCGACGACGTTGTGGCGCACAGTCACCGACCTCCCGTCGCTCGTTCACGCGTCGGCTGTTCGAGCACACTCCACATACGACCGGCCACCAACGCAGCACCGAGCTCGTTGGTGTGGACGATGTCAGTGAAAATCGCCTCCTCGTGGCCGTCATAGACGTCGGTTAGATCAATCGCCACATCGGTCACCTGGGGGATCAGGCGGTTCCACACATCGGCAAAGCCGGTCCACTTCTCTCCAGTCATGAACTGTTCGCCGGCCGCGAGAACGTCCTTGTCGGCTGCGGTCGGCTGCCAGAAGAAGAACGTCGCAACCCCGTAGCTGTCGGCGAGCCGGCGGGCGGTATCGACCGAACCTTTGTAAGAGGTCGCGATCTGCGAAGCGAGCTCGTCGGCGCTCGGAGCCGCCGGTTTGCGCGGCCGATAAGACGGCTTGCCGAACAATGCGTGCCAAACCCTTCCGGTCACGCTGTGGTTGGCATACAACTCCAACGCGGCACCAACTCCTCCAGCCGGGCTCTCGCTGCGGCGCTGCGCTCGGCCCCGCGCCAGCAGCTCCCTGAAATCGCCCTCCAAGGTCGTTGGCTCCCGATCAGCGTCCGGCCAGTCGTAGTGCGCAATCGCGTCGTTGTAACCATCCAAGAAGACCGCTATATCGGGAACGTCACCTCGTGCGAGTAGCTCCTCGAACAGCCGGACCTCCTGCCATAACGAATAGGCCGACTGACCGTAGTTGCGGACCTCGATGGGAAGGTTTGCGACCTCGGCCAAGCGGGCGATCTCGGAAGGGATGGTGTGCTCGTCTCGTTGACCCAGACCCCACAAAACCGACCCTCCGAAGAAGTAGATGCGGACCGACGCTCCCCTGGTATCGGCCCCCAAAGGTTCATACGAGGGTTCATACGAGCGCCGGACACCTCCCTCGACATTCAAGTACCGAGACGAGACGTCGGTCGGAATGAAGGCTCGGGACGCGTCGTACGAGAACTCCCGCTGGCGAACCGCGTCGTAGAACTCGGCAGCCCACGGATCATTCATGTGTGCTGCAGTCTTCTCCCATCGCGGTCGACTATTGGCACCCTGGGGATCGATCCGGTCCCAGATCATCCCTGCGCCGAGATCACCCAGCGCAACCAAGAAGACCGTCACGACGGCAACGGTGAACCCGTGCCGCAGACGGCCCCACCGGGTCAGCGATCCGATCGGGCGATCTCGTTCAAGCGCGAACTGATGCCGGTACAGCTTCGCGTCGCTGCGCACGTGGGCCTGCCAACGGCTCGAGGTTCCCACCTCGGGTTGTTCCAGCGGATCAACGCGAAGCAGTTTGATCGCCAGGCCGATCGGAACGAACACCAACAACCACAGCAGCGCGAGGAGCACGTCGGTCAAGAACAACCCCACGTACCGGGCAACGGCGCGGACCAATCGCTGGAAGCCAATGGCGAAGGCAGGCGAGAGTTTCGAGGCGATTGTGATCGCAGCGGCGAACCCGACGATGACCACGGCCGGTACTCGTCGGCCAGCCAGCCAGAACAATGCGGCGATCACCAACGGGACCAGGACAGTGAGCCCGGAGTGCGACCCCGCTGGACGGGGAGCGACCGGGGGCCGCCACGACGGGTTCAGCGTCACGTCTTCAATGCTGGGCTCGACAGCCATGTCGGAGCCTGCGACATCTCCCTGTCAACGGGCACCACGCTGTTGTTCCCTGGTCAAAAGAGCGTGTACATCGTCCATGGCGCCGCCGCCTGCCCGACCACAACCACCGCCATGACCAACACCAGTAATCCCACCATCGGGATGATCCACCACGCGCGGTTCACCTTGGCGTACAAGACCACTTCGCCCGCCAATCGTGCCGAGTGGCGCAAACGCATCACAGTCATTGACTCTACCAGCCCTGACTGACCCCAACCTCAGCGCGGTTGTTCCTCAGACTCATCTCGGGGCAGATCCGGTCACGCACTCGGCACCGCTCAGGCTCGCACGAGGTCTCCGACACCTGAGCGCGCGTCTAGGTCCTCCGCTGACGCAGGCGCCCCGCTCGGAGTGGGTCAAAAATCCCAGGGACAGGTTCCCCAACCGAGCAGTTCGGTCGTGCGCTTCGCGTCGAGGGCCAAGGTCTCGACGACCGACTCGGGGACTGGTGCTTCTGAGGCGGCCATACGCTCGTCAAATCCAGTGCCCCGCCGCATGAGGACGCGCCGCCCAATCTTGCGCGCCGGCTTGGGGAGGCGCTTCATCCGGTCGATCCATCCACGCTCCCAGAGCTTGAGCATTGCTGCCGTGAAGCCCTCCTTCTCCGCGGCCACGTTGTAACGCGTGGTCGGCAAAGCGATGTGCGACACCCCAAGGTGACCGAGGACCTTTACCCACGTTTCCTCTTCATCGAGTTGCTCACTGCGGAGGACGAGCAGCTGCGCGGCACCCACCGTCGCTAGAACCGCCTCGATCGTGGGCGCATAGCACGAGCGGCGCACATACGCGTTGTCTGGCTCGAGCACCGCTTCGGCCAGTGGGCGCCGCTCCCGCGAACGCTGCACTTCATGCCGATAGTGAGACCGCAGTCGCTCCACGGGATGGCGGAGCACCAGGAGAATGTGGGCTCGCGGTGCGACCTCGACCAGTCGCCGCATGACCGTGGGGGCAAGGCGCGGATCCGCGTATTCGACCGACGCCTCGCCCCGGAGCAGTTCTGCCGGTCCCGATGCCAGTTGCGTTCGGTACCAGTCGAGACCCCGGCTCCAGTTCTCGTCGCGGGAGAAGAAATTGGGCTCCTTGGTGCCACCAGCGGCAATCGCAGGGTGCTGTTCCAAGCGACGGAACAATGTGGTCGAACCGGCCTTCATCGCCCCGAGCAACACGAAATCAGGTACCGGCCGATCCGGCGGCAGTTCCTCGTACGCCGAGAGGGCTGGGGCTTCGGGGTTGACCACGGGCTGGGATCGTAGGCCACAACCGCAGTCTGTTCGTCCGAAGGCGGATGACACCGTTCGGTCGTCCATGTCCTCAACGCGGTGCACCACAGATAGCGCCTTCATCGCTCCGTATCGGGGGCATGGCCCCCGATACGCTCAGCGACCGTGTCTGACGACGGTTCCGGCCACGAGCATCTCCAGCAGCAAGGCGCGCACGTGGATTCGTCCAGTCATGCTTTCCACCAACGCCAGTTGGATGCTGAGCCCACTCGCAAAAAACTGCTCGACGAGCTCACAGCCCACCGCATCGTGTTCATCGGCGGGCTCCACCGCAGCGGCACCACGTTCCTGGCTGATGCGCTCGCACAACATCCGGCGTTCTCGGGTTTGACCGGCACCGGCGCGATCAAGAACGAAGGTCAATCGTTGCAAACGGTGTTTCCCTGGGGCGGCCGGTGGGGCGGGCCGGGTCGGTTCGGTTTCCGCCGCCGATTGCATCTCACCGAGCAGACTGCGGGAGCCGACGAGGACGGAGCGATCGCGATCTGGCGAGCCTGGCGTCCCTTCTGGGATCTCTCGAAGCCAAATCTGGTCGAGAAGTCGCCACCAAACATCGTGCGATCGCGATTCTTCGCCGCCGCCTTCCCGAACAGCGCGTTCGTGTTCATCGTCCGGCACCCGATTCCGGTTTCGCTCGCGACCCGCAAATGGTGTCGAGCAACCCACTACCAGCTCGTCCATCACTGGGCACGGGTCCACCAACTGCTGCTCGGTGACCTGCCCTTCCTCGAACGTGCCGCCATCGTTCGCTATGAGGACATGGTGGAAGACTTCGACGGCACGTGGCGTGCACTGATGGACTTCCTCGACGCCGAGCCCGTGCCCCATCCAGCACCACCCGCAGGACGACACAACGACCGCTACTTCGAACGCTGGGAACACGTCGGAATCGTCGGACGAGCAGAGCATCGGCGCATCGCGGCCCGCTTCGGCGACGACGCTGCCCGCTTCGGCTACTCACTCGATCCAGTCCGCCCCTACCTGAACGCCGCGCCAATCGGGAAAGACGGGGGCATCCTGTTCACCGCCGCCGACCTCGGCCTCTAGGGCGATGCGCCGCTTGCGGGCCGATCAGCTCGCAACCCCCGGTTTCCCCTATGACTGCACCATGCGAAATGATGCAGGCGATGCGCCGCTTTCGGGCCGATCAGCTCGCAACCAGACTGCTGATCTGCATCTAACGATCGGTCACTGGTGGTTCCAAACGGCGACCAACCCGGCCCCGCCAACCATCCGCCACTGCGAGAGCGACGCTCGTGGTGTGCTCGCGAGCACTTCCTGGATCCCGGACCACGAGCACCGCAGTCTTTGCCACCGCCGTGAAAGTCACCAGCAACGCGGCTGGCCACGACCCGTGGTCCCGCAGGATGACGATGAGGTTCCGTACCGAGTAGTAGCGCCGCCAGGCGGGTGCGCCCTGGGTGAGTCGCGGTCGACCGAACCCACCACCCAGCCGGTTGACCCGGGCTCTCGCCGCCAATGAAAACTCCCCGTCGATGACGATCCGGTACCCGCGAGCACGCAACCGGAGCCCGAACTCGAGCTCTTCAAAGCCGAAGAACAGCTCGTCCCGGTAAGGGCCGACGTCACGAACCGCGGCAACACGAACAGTCGGGAACTGGTTACCCGCGACATAGTCGACGTCGACCGTCCCTGCCAGTTGCTCGTCACGCAAGCGCACCGTCCGCCCTACTCGGTAATCGAAACGCGCACCAACCCGACCAGCCATGGCAACGCGACGGTCACGACGGTATTGGCTGCAGGCGAACTCGAAGACCCGTTCGAGCATGTCGTCCCACGGAGGCGGGTCGTCGTCGTCGAGCATCACTACCCACGCGTCATCGTCGGCCACCGCCATGACTGCCCGCAATCCCTCAGCGAAACCCCCTGCCGGTCCAAGGTTCATCGCCATCTCCAGATGTGTGATCTGGTGAGCACTCCCGGCCTTCTGCCCCCGCGCGATGACGTCACGGGTCACGGTTGACGGTGCGTTGTCGACGACGAACAGGTGGTCGATCCGTTTGCTCTGCTGAGCCAATACATCGAGATAGTGCTCAAGCGCTTGTGGTCGGCGATAGGTGACGAGCACGCCGTAAAGCATCGGCGGCGTGCGATGCTCCGCGGTTGTGTCAGCGTCAGCAGCCATCAGCAGTCGGCACCCTAGCCAGAACGATGTGAAGAGGAAATCCTCGCCGTTCGGGATCGAGACTCCCCGAGGTCCACCAACCGTTCTTCAGCGAACAGGAGACGCTCCGGGCACTGGCTCGGTGCAACTAGCCTCCAATCGCTGCAGACTCCGAACCGCGCGCCCATGCCGAAGCATGACCTCGATCACTGTCGTCATCCCCGTGTACAACCGACCCCAGCAACTCGAAGCAGCACTCGCGAGCGTGCTGGCGCAACAGCCGACCCCTGACGAGGTCATCATCGTCGATGACGCCTCACCACAAGGACTGCCCAAGCTTCCCGAACACCCCGCAGTCCGGCTCGTCAGGCGCGAACACAACGGAGGAGTCGCAGCGGCACAGAACACCGGCCTACACGCCGCATCAAGCGAGCTGATCTGCTTCCTCCATTCCGACGATGCAATGCTGCCCGGCAAACTCGACCGCGAGAGCGCCATGCTCGAGACAGCAGCGCCGGGCGTTGGCGCGGTTGAATCCGGGTCCCTGCGCGTACTGGCTGACCACACCGTCGAGCTCGGACCGCGGCTTGAAGGTGCTTCAGCCGAAGCCCTCCTACGTCGTGAAGTCACGAACGTTCACATCTCCCCGTTCATGTTCCGGCGAGAAGCCCTGCTCGCGATCGGGGGATTTGATGAACGGCTCCGCGCCTATGAGGACTTCGATCTTCTCCTGCGGTTCCGGCAGCGGTTTGACATCGTCACGATCGCCGAACCCTCGGTTCAGCTCACGCAACACGGCGAAGACCGTCTCGCCAAGAGCCCCTGGATGCAGCACGGTCGTGAGCTGCTCCTCGACAAGTACCGCGAGGAGTTGCGTCGCTTCAAGCGTTTGCCACCCGGCTGGCAGCAATGGGAAATGCTGGCTGCCCTCGACGCCTTTCACCGGGGTGAACGCCGACGGGGCCGTCGTCACATACTCCGAAGTGTTCGTGGAGACCATCAAGCCCTGGTTCGTAGAGCACCATTGGTTGTGGGCTCATTCCTGCCAGATCACCTTTGCCGATCCTTGGCTGAGCGCTATCGCGTTCGCTCAGGCGAGCGAACGCGACGCCGCGCTCGTAGGTCGAGCTCATGAAGATCACGGCTGTCTCCGGCTGGTGGTTCAGCGACGAGCGGCCCCTCCCCTGCCTCAGCCCGTTGTCGAGCCCGCCGGGCGGGACCACTGCCAGATGCTTCCCTCGCCCCACCATGCCCTGCCTCAGCGCGTCGTTGAGCCCGCCACGCGGGACCGCGGCCCCTAGCCGGGCGAACCACGACCGCAGGTGCCGACAGCAATACGAACACGAACGGGAGCACCTGGGTGCGCTGCCGAGCCAGCAACCCGAAGTTCCCGATCGTCGAAAACGCGAACACGAACATCACCACAAACGCCGCTGCAAAGGCCACGTAGTTGGATCGCCACCACAGTCGAGCCAGCTGCCTCAGCCGACGCCAGGAAAATGCCACCAACCCCAACAAGAACATCGTCTCCGACGAGGCGAGCAGCCCGGGCAGGTCACGGGCTTCGCCAGGGAAGGGCCGCAGCAACACCGTTACCGCCGCCCACGGGTAATCGAGCGGACTGCTCACCCGGGCAGCAACGAACTGTGAACCACCCTGGGACGTCTGCTCCTCGACGTAGTCAAGAGCGACCCTCGCATCCTCGCTCCCCAGGCTTTCGACTTTCAGGACATCAGCGGTGTACTTGGCCAACCAACTCGCCCCCACGACCAACAGGAGCACCGCGGCAACTCGGCTCGTCACCGAGATCCCACGGACGACCGGAGAACTCACCAGTCGGTGAAGTCGCGCCATTTCCACCTTGTCTTGGCCCAACATGCCCCGGCGACCAGTGGACGATTCGACATCGGAGGGTTCTCGACCGGAGACCAGTGCACCGACCGTTGTTGCGCCAGCCGCGAGCAGCGCGACATGTGGCCTGATGAGCGAGATGGCTCCAAGCCCAACGGCTATCAGTCCTGCCCCGCGGAAAGTTTCACGGGTGTAGAGCCGCGCCGCGCCAAGCGCACAGAGCCCGAGGCCGAGCATGATCCACGCTTCCTTCCCCAGACTCGATGGCCAGTACACGAGCGAAGGGAGGAGGAACACCAAGAGCGCATACCGCTTTTCATCACCGGCAGGGAACGCGATCTGGAACGCGCGCAGGAAGAGGCACGAACCAATAAACGAAATGACCGTGAAGACAACGAACGATCCGTAGAAATCGTCGAACACGATGGCGTGAGCAACACCCGAGAGCACATCGAGCCCACCGGTACCAGGGATGGCCCGATCGGTGATCACCCTGAATTCGAAGGCCCGGAACAGATCAGCCTGTCGACGTCCATAGTTGTGATAGAGCAGCGCATCGGCTGCGCCGATCATGCGGAAATAAGCACCGAACAACCGGAGGAAGAACCCACACCACATGATGCTTGCCACGTCGTAGGCCGGGCGGCGAACGCTGAACCGCATGATCACAATCGCCACGATCGGCAGGCTGGCAGCGACGGCGCCGAGGCTGAAGACGGACAGGTCATCGCGCAGGAACCCGAAGGCGAACACGCCGAGATCGGCCATGACGACCAGCACTGTCACCAGCCCGAAGATGGATCCAGACGTCTCGTGGCGCGTGCCCGAGTGTCGCGCCATCCGAGCCGTCGGCACGGGTCGAAGACCGCCCTCGAGCATTCGTCCTTCGTTGGTGTGATCCATGAGCATCGTGGTAGCTCGGCGCGACGGGGCTACCCGGGGCCGCCAGGCAAGCAATACCGCAAGGG
>JANZZE010000086.1 GCA_026419545.1 Acidimicrobiales bacterium | reverse complement strand
CGTGTAGATCCGCTTGGTGCTCCGCTCATCGCGGCGAACCTGGGAGTCCAAGCCCGAAGATGGCGATCAGATCACGCTGCAGTTCGTTCGTCCCGCCGCCAAACGTCAAGACGTGCAACCCACGCAGCAGGTTTGCAATCCGCCCATGCAGCACCACATCTGGTGATCCCTCGCGAAGCGTCGCTACTGGACCGAGGATCTCGAGCAATCGGCGTAATCCCTCCATGTAGAACTCCGTGCCGAACACCTTGACGCTCGACGCCGCTGCCGGATCGAGTGGGTGACCTTGCTCCGCGTGCCACGCAACCTGCCAGTTGAGTAGGCGCAACACTTCGACGCGGGCATGAACCCACGCAAGGTTGTGTTGCACCCACGACTCGTCCGCCAGGCGACTACCGTCAGGCAGCCGAGTTTCCTGAGCGAAGCGGCGCACGTCATCAAGAGCGCGTTCCATGATGCCTGAGGAACACAACGTGACCCGCTCGTGGTTGAGCTGTTCGGTGATGAGGTCCCAACCCCGGTTCACTTCACCGACCAAGTTCGAGTAGGGAACACGCACGTCCTCGTAGAACGTGTAATTGGTGTTGAAGTTGCCGAAGTTCTGGATCGGGACAACTTTGAAACCGGACACATCGGTGGGGACTATGATGATCGAGATCCCCTTGTGCTTGGGAGCTTCAGGGTCGGTGCGGACTGCCAGCCAGACGTAATCGGCATCGGTGGCCAGGCTCGTGAAGATCTTCTGGCCATTGATCACCCATTCATCGCCGTCGCGCACGGCGCGGGTCTTCAGCGAGGCCAAATCAGTCCCAGCATCGGGCTCGGTGTAACCGATACAGAAATGGATCTCGCCCCGAAGGATGCGCGGCAAGTAGTAGGCCTTCTGCTCTTCCGAGCCGTACTTCATGATCGTGGGTGCGACCGAGTTGATGGTCAACATCGGAACCGGCGCCCCCGCCCGCATCGACTCGTCGAAGAAGATGAACTGCTCGATGAATCCGCGGCCTTGGCCGCCGTACTCGACCGGCCAGCCGATCCCCAGCCAACCGTCGGCACCCATCTGCCGCACGATCTCCCGCACGACGGGCCCGACGCCTTCGCTGCGGGAGATCTCCTCGGCTATTTCCGGGGTCAGCAGCTTGTCGTAATACGCGCGCAGCTCACGGCGCAGCGCCTCGTGTTCTTCGGTGTAACCGATGTACATCGCCGCTCCTTGGGCGAGAACGCGTTCTAATTCTCACCATTCAAGCGCGCTTCATTCACGGTGTCGACTGTCGGCGCCATCAACGTCGACGACGTCGTGGTCACGGGCTGGCTGGGATCGAACCCACAGGCCCGCTCGACGTAATACGAGAAACGCTTCGCTTCCGTCGCGTTCTTGCGGTCGATCCGATCAAGCAGTCCGACAGCTTCGGGGATCTTGTCGAGGCTTTGCCCACTCGAGGTCAGGCGCTCGAACTCCGCTGCCAACTCAGCGCTCGACTCGTGAAGCTTGCGTGAGGTCTGGCGGATCCGTGCAGGCGAGATTTCCACGATTCGAGCGAAATCATCCCGGATCCGCACGAATTGTTCGACCGGCTGATCCAACGTGACCGTGTCCCCTGCGGGACGGTCACGAACCAACTGCTCGACAGCCTCGCAAAAAGCGCTGTGGTCCTCGTCGCCCGGCTCTGGCTTGTTCGCGTCCGTACCCACCAGAACCGACAACCCAAGCGAAACAGCGGCGAGCAGAATGATCGCGCCAGTCCAGACCCACGGATTTCGGCGCCACGTTCGGAGCGCCGGAGGCACCGGTGGCAGGGAGGCACGATCGGGTTCACCAGAGGCGGTCCTGCGTCGTGCACGCGCGCCACGGGGTTCACCAGTGGGTGCCATGGACTGGCATCGTATGGCACTGAGCCCGCGCGCCGCTCGGTTCACGGCCTACCTGAACACCAGAATTGGTTGTAGAGGCAGCCGTCGAGACCGAGCACGCGCGCCGCTCGGTTCACGGCCTACAGTCACCGTGATGCACGTTCGAGTCGGACCTGTTCCCTCGGGAAGTGTCGCGATCTGGATCGCCTATGCCCGAACGGTGCTGGCTCAGGCCATGACCGGCACCCGTGTGAGCAGCCACCCCCTCCCCACCGAGGTCATCGAAGCATTTGAGCAGCTGTTGACCGAATGGGAGGAGCTCGCCGAGCGCGACCTCTCCTTCGTTTGGGAAGCAGAACTCGACGTCGAGCAGGTCACCTATCTGTTGCATGCATTTTTTGACGTGGCAAGCGGACTGGCTCAAGCAGCGCAAGCGCGTGGCTTCCCCGTATCACCACCTGAGGGTGACGAGTTCTACCGCGCACTCGTTCTGTCGTTGCTCGGCGCGCTCGAGCTCGAAGGAGGTCCTTACCGCGACTTCGCCATAGACCTACGCGCGCGCTGGCCGGGCCTGAAGGAAGAGGAGTAGGAGCGCAGCGTACCGGAGAGGCGGCACAACAAGCCGGATTGGCCAGCAGCGGGCCGCGGGTGGCGGGACCTGCTGCGCCAGCTGGTAAATTGTCGGACTCACGGGCGATTAGCTCAGTTGGCTAGAGCACTTGCATGACGCGCAAGGGGTCAGGGGTTCGAGTCCCTTATCGCCCACCCCACCTGACGGGTGCTCTTTCCCCGTATAGAGGGGTTTGCGCACCAGTTGGGGTTAACCGGTGAAGGCTGGCGTGGCCAGGATGGGCGACGTTGCCAGCGGTGGACGCGGTGCGGGAGCCGGTGGAACGTACAGATCACACGGCTGCGGCGAGTCGACCGGCAGCACACAGATTGCATGCGATCCCCCTGTACGCTCGACGGTGACCGACAACACGCCAGTCGCCGGGTCAAAGGTAGACGTCCACGCCCCAGGCGGAGCGGTCGTCCGCACCTCCCAACCATCGGGGTAGCTCCGCGATTCCGGGATGAAGATCTCAGTGGGCCCGTTCGCCGCGTTGTCGGTGTACTGCACGGTGAGCACCCGACTCGCCGCGTCCCAGCGCGAAAACGTCGGCGCTCCAGCAATCGCGCGGGCATAGGGTTGGAAGATCTGGGCGATGCCCGGCCGGTCGTTCCCAGATGCATCAATCGGGCAATACCCGTCGCCCCGGCACCAGTTGAACACCGACCAGCCAGAGCCAACCCGGTCGAGGGTCACGAGGCTGTCTCGGATGAAAGCGTCCATCCCCGGAGCAGTGGGATGGGCAACACCCCATTCACCAACAAGCAGCGGGACGCGGTACGTCGCGGGATACGCACTGGCGGCGCTGAACCACTTGTCAAAGAACGTCGGGTCGTACTGCACCACCCCACCAGGCGTGTAAGTCGCAGCCTCGATCGCGGCGTCGTACATGTGCGGATACACCGCGACCTTCGGTCCTGCCACTGGACCCAACGACGACGGAACCCCTAGCGATGCGAGGTTCGGCGGCTCGACGAACACCCAATGATCGGGGTCGACAGCGCTGATGGCGTCGGTCAGCCGCTGATACATGGGTGTGAGCTGGGTTCGCTCGACCCGGGCCGCCGCGGTGAGGAAATCCTCGCCGGGACGAAACTTGCCGAACGGTTCGTTCAACAGGTCATAGCCCAGCAGCGCGGGATGCCCCTTGACGCGGTCGACGACGTGCAGCCACACCTGCATCTGATCAGCTCGCAGGTCGCCGTCCTCATAAAGGTGCTCGAACGCGTTCTGCACGGCGGGCTGCAAGTAGTTGAGGAGCCACACGGACTGAGGCACGAACGGGACCCCATCGGTGCGGGTGGCCCACTCGGGGATGCCCCGGCTGCCGAACGCCGGGCCATAGACGTCTTGATGCATGTCGATGATGACGAGGAGGCCATGCGCGGCAGCGCGGTCCATCGCGGCAATGAATCGGTCGAGATAGACGTCGTCGAACACGTCGTCGACCGGCTCGAGCGCGTCCCAGTAGATGGAAAGCCGGATATGGTCCAAACCCCGCTCGGCCGCGTCAGCCAACAGCTCGTCGGTCAGGGTGTCCGGGTCAGTGGTCTTGTGGTTCGCGCCGTGGAATTGCCGCGCCCGCCCCTGCGCATCGGCCAAATAGACCCGGCCATCGGTCCCGATCGTCGTCGACCACCCCGACACCGGCCCCGGCAACGGCGATTGGACTGCGTCCGCGGGAACCGGGATCGAATGCCACACCACAACCAGCCCCAACACCAAAAGCACGCCGATCAGTAGGGATCTCCGCCGCCTGGTCATGGCTACACACCTTAGAGCCCTCCCCGACCGGAACTCGTCGGGGAACCGAAGGGTCGGCGCCGATGAGAACTGCTAAGCGAACGGACCCTTGCTACCGACAAGTCGTTGACGGTGATGCGCTTTCCCGGCCACGGATTGGCGCCCCGCCAGAGACCAACATGTTCTACAGCAGTTCGAGCTAAATCTTGCTATCAGCATGGACACTGACCTCGGAGACTGATACTGCAGCGGGGGCAAGCATGGCGGAAAGCGATTCTTGGCGAGGTCACTCCGGCGAAATGGCGCTGTCGACGGTGCCGACCATCATCGATTTGCTCGACCAAGCGCCTGCGATCATCTTCGTAAAGGACCTCGCCGGGCGCTTCCTGTACGCGAACCACGCGCTCGAGACGACCTTCGGCATCCCTCGTAGCGAATTGCTCGGACGCACGGTGTTCGACTTCTGGGGCGACGAGGCCCCCGACTTCACCGAGCACGACCAGCAGGTGATCAACGCCCGTCGACCCTTCTTGTTCGATGAATTCGTCACGCAAGCCGACGGACCGCATGTCTACCTGTCATTCAAGTTTCCGCTGCTCACGGATGACGGCGAGGTTCAAGGACTCGGCGGCATATCGACCGACGTCACCGATCGCTCCCTGGCTGTTCAAGAACTCGAGGCCGCCAAGGAGCGTGCAGAACGGTCGAGCGAGGCCAAACTCGACTTCATCGCCCGCATGAACCACGAGCTGCGCACACCCCTGAACGCGATCAGCGGCTTTGCTCAACTGTTGTTACTGGACGACCTCTCCGAGAGCCAACGGGAAGCGGCGGAAATCATCGTGCGCGCCAGCAACCATCTTGCTTGCCTGATCGACGAAATCCTCGACATCTCTCGTCTCGAGAGCGGACGGGTGTCGCGGTCGGTCGAACCGGTGGCACTGTCCGATGTCGCCACTCACTCCCTGGATATGGTTCGACGCACAGCCGGGAAACGCGGCATCCAGATCAACGTCCAGGGATCGGGTCTCTGGGCGCACTTCGTCCGAGCTGACCGGCAACGGCTGTTGCAGGTATTGCTGAACCTGCTGACCAATGCGCTCAAGTACAACCGCCCAGGCGGAACCGTCACCTTCGCGTGCCGCCCGGGTGATACGCCGAGCAAGATCGCTATCGATGTGAGTGTCACCGGCCCAGGCATCGCGCCCGACAAGCTTGATCTTTTCTTCACTCCGTCCGAGCGGCTCGGCGCCGAGGATTCCGAGGTCGAGGGAACTGATGTCGGCCTCAGCCTCGCCAAGGCGCTCATCGAACAGATGGACGGCTCGCTCCGGGTCGCGTCGAGGATCGGTGAAGGCACGACGTTCACGGTTGAACTCGATCGCTTGCCGAGCCCGCGAGCCGCGGCAACCATCGGCGCGACAGAAGCGCCATCGAGTCCAGCGCTGCAGATCCTCTACTTCGAGGACAACCTTGCGAACTTCGAAGTCGTCGACCGGTTGCTCCGCCAACGATCGAACACGACGCTGATCCCTGCGATCCACGGCGCCCTCGGTATCGAACTCGCGCGTGAGCACCAGCCGGACCTCGTTCTCGTCGAATTCCACCTCCCCGACATGACCGGCGCGGACGTGCTGCGGCAGCTGCGAGCCGACCGGACCACCCGTGACCTGCCGGTCGTCGTGCTCACCGCAGATGACAGCCCCGGCCTGTCGCATCAACTCATCGAAGCCGGAGCGCGCGACGTGCTCAAGAAGCCGATCGATCTCGGCGTCCTCATGGCCATCATCGACTCGGTGGCCCATCGCTGATCATTGCTGGCGAACGACGGGCACAACGCTTCGGTCGCGAGCAGATCGATTCCTCGGTGAAAGGGCTTTTGGCCACCTGGTTTGCTGAAAAACGGCACGCACAACGTTTCTGTTGTGACTGTTTCGCCGGCTGAATCGCCTAACGCTGCTGAGCTCGAGCAGAGCAGACCGCGCGAAACTCGCTGGTTGTGACTGCGTCGACGCCGCTGCCCCGTACAGAGTTTCCTGTCGCCGAGCGCTACTGCTACCTCAACCACGCTGGCGTGGCCTCCATCCCCCGTATCGCCGCGGCAGCGATCGCAGATGCAGCCCACGACTTTGCCGCCAACGGTGGGTTGGCTACCGGGCGATGGGGGGAGCGGGAGGAGGACGCTCGTTCCGCCGCAGCTCGGCTCATGAACGTGCCCACCCACGACATCGCGTTGATCAAGAACACAACCGAAGGACTCGGTTTCGTCGCAAATGGGCTCGACTGGCAACCAGGCGACCGGGTGCTGGTTCCCGATTTCGAGTTCCCATCGACCATCTATCCCTGGCTCGCCCTTCGAGATCGCGGTGTCGTCGTCGAGCTGATCGAACCCGTCGGCCGAGGCCGGCGCCTCCCAGTCGAGCTGTTCGCGGACGCTTTGGACCGTGGCCCGGCTCGGCTGATCGCGGTGAGCTGGGTCCAGTTCGGCCGCGGCTGGCGCGTCGATCTCGCTGAGCTCGGCCAGTTGTGCCGCGACCGAGGGACGCTGCTTTGCGTCGATGCAATCCAAGGCCTCGGCGTGATACCTGCAGACTTCGAGGCATGGGGCGTCGACTTCGCCATGGCCGATGCACACAAGTGGCTCGTCGGCCCTCTCGGCATCGGAGCGCTCTACGTTCGCGGCGAGCGACGCGAGCTCCTCCGACCCGTCGAACCTGGATGGGCATCGGTTGCTCATCGTGAAGAGTGGGACAACCTCGAACTCGTCTTCGACGACAGCGCCAGGCGCTTCGAGGGTGGCAGCGTGAATGCGATCACCATTGCGGGGTTCGCTGCCTCGATGGAGCTGTTGCTCGAAGTTGGGGTCGACCGCATCTGGCAACACGTCGACCGACTATGTAGTGAGCTGGCTGGTGGCCTCGTCGATGCTGGCGCGTCGCTGCTCACCGAACGTCCCGACGGCGTTGTCTTCAACGAAGGTCGGTCGGGCATTGTGACGTTTGCCGTGGACGGCGCTGACCCCGAAGACGTTTGCGAGGCCCTGGAACAGGACGGCATCGTGTGCTCGCCCCGAGGTGGCGGCATTCGCTTAGCCCCCCA
Organism: Acidimicrobiales bacterium; assembly: GCA_026419545.1. Classification (GTDB taxonomy): domain Bacteria; phylum Actinomycetota; class Acidimicrobiia; order Acidimicrobiales; family Acidimicrobilacustridaceae; genus JANZZE01. The sequence continues at coordinate 5,646 of JANZZE010000086.1, read as the reverse complement.
TGGCTACAACGACCAAGCAGAGATCGAGCGTGCAGTAGCCGCGGTTGCGGCAATCGTGCGGCGGGGGCGTGCAACGAGGTGAGAGACTCCCCCCATGGACTATCGCCAGTTGCTGCGTCAGGTTTCTGTCGCGCGGATCGCCATTGGTTCGGCGCTCGCGCTTGTCCCTGGTCTGGCCGGTAGAGTCTGGGTCGGCGACGGCGCGCGTGATCCAGCGACGAAGGTGGCGATCCGAGCACTCGGCATCCGCGATGCCGCAATCGGCGCCGGCGCGCTCCACGCACTGGAAACCGGCGTACCCCCGCGACCCTGGACGGTGGCTGGCGCTGCCAGCGATGTGGTCGACGCCATCGGCACGGTGTTGGCGCTTCGGTGTTTGCCCCGTCGCCGCGCACTCGCCATCATCGCCGTCGCAGCGAGCTCCGCCGCCGTCCACCTACTCGCTGCCGACCAACTCGATTGACCTCTGCTACCACCGCTCGTTGCTGGTTCCCGAGCGATTGATGGTTTGGGTTCCCGTCCAGGGCCGCTTGGGCTTAGCGCGGCTCGGCGAGATGTTGCTCGCTGTCGCCTGGATCTTTGGAGACGAATCGCTGGGCGAACAGAGTTTGAATGACCGACTGCCAGGCTGCGGAATCGTTCGGACAGCTCACTCGGAACTGGCGAGCAGCAGTGCAACACAGTGGCACTCGGTGCGACGAAAGATTTGGCAGGGATGTTGACTACGCCAGCGCGGTGTGGTTTATACTCAACACCACCACACCAACACCCTTCGAGTTCACCACTCGAAGAACCCACCCAGCCGACCGCCGCCCTTACCAACCCGGGGCGGCGGTCATCTTTTTGTCCCTGGGTAGGCGGTGGTGAGTGAGTGCAGATCCGCCCGCGACTGCGCGAGAGGGTGGCATGGCAACCAGGTCCGATAGCTACGACGCAGCAAGATCCCGACGACAGCGGGGTGACGGCCAGACCGCAAATACCTAATCCCGCGGGCATCCAACAACGCCGGACCAAACGCGGCCGAACAGCTCGCCGACGACAACACGCTCCGTCTTCGACTGTTGGGCTATGCAACGTCGTATCGAGATCCGCTTTGAGGCGGCGGTGGGAATCGAACCCACGTCTAGGGCTTTGCAGGCCCCTGCCTGGACCACTCGGCTACGCCGCCATGAGGCCCCAAAGATAGCGCCCCTGATGGCACCGGCCGAACGACACCCCGAATCGTCGCTCAGCCGGTACATGCACGAAGGCAAACTCATGAGCAAGGTCGGCTCGGGTCAACAGCAGGAGCGGCCCTAGTCCGTACGGGTGTTCACTCGCAATCCGCACGATCGGCGCCGAACATGATTCAGCTGACCTTCGCGAGTTCGGCCTCAATTGCCGATACAACTCGCTCGTCTTCGGGTTCGCATTGCGGCTCGAAGCGAGCGACGACTTCGCCATCAGAGGAAAGGAGGAACTTCTCGAAGTTCCACCTGATGTCGCCGCTATAGCCGGACGCGTCCTGCACCCGCGTGAGCAGCGCATAGATCGGGTGCTGGCCGTCCCCATTGACCTCAATCTTCTCGAACAGCGGGAAATCGACCCCGTAGGTCGTTGAGCAGAACTGCGCAATCTCTTCGGGCGTCCCTGGCTCCTGGCCAAGGAATTGATTGCACGGGAAGCCCACGACCGTAAACCGTTCGGGCCCAAACCGTTCTTGGAGGCGTTGCAACCCTTCGTACTGGGGAGTGAGACCGCAGCGTGAAGCCACGTTAACGACAAGCACGACCTTGCCCTTGAAGTCGCCGAGACTCGAGGGGGTACCGTCGAGGCGATTGACCGGGATGTCATAAAGCGAGTTCGTCATGCCCGCTCCAACGGCCGAGCCGCACGAATGCTTCCCGATCCTGCAGATTCTGCTGCGAAAGTCGGGTGATGGCTCCGTCCACTGCATTGCCACGGAATAGCCCGCTCCGCCGCAAAACGAGTCGCTGGCTACCATTCCCGTCGCCGCTCCCGCCGCTATCGCCCGGCAAGGAACCGGCCGAACTCCGACGTGTGTGCAATACCTTTCGGGATTCGCATCACGCGTGCAGGAACTATCGGATTCCGTCAGCTATTGCATGCGCGCCAACAGGGGCGGACGCGGACACGTGTCATCCCCGAGAGCGTTCGGCCGATTCCCGAGCTGCAGCGCCGAAGATCCCCTTGGCCATGAGTGAGGGCTCCTCTTGGCAGCGGGCGGCAAACACCTCAGCCCGGACCGCGTGGATCTGCGGATCGTCCGGTGCCGCTCCGACCGCGAATTCGGCGAGGTGACCTGCAAGCCGTAGGTCACCGGCTGCAGCGAGCTCCCGTGCCCGATCCGCAAGCACCCGGGCTCCGCCCGCGAGCCGTGCAAGCTCACGGGCCAATGCTGCGGTCGGCGCTGGCTTCAATTCGGCCGGGTTTCCGTCGAACCAGCCGCCGTACAGCCGCCAGATGTTGCGAACGATGAACTCGGGATCGTCGTACATCGGTCTGAGATACGGCTTTCCGAGAAGGTGTTCGGGAGGCTTGACCGCATGGAGTATGTCGTTGAGCCGAGCACCCTCATTCATCATTGCAAGCGTGTCCCGATGAAGCGCTTCGAGAAGTTCCGCAGAATCCTCGAGGGCCGCCCGCACCCGATCCGCCCCGAACACCGGGATCCCATGCGATGGCACCATGATCTCGGCGCCGAGTTGGGCCATCGAGCGCAGTGCTGCAGCCCAATCAGCCGCATAGCGCTGCACCTTCTGCGGATTCCCGGCGTTGGGTACGCACCAGATGAACAAGTCTCCGGGAAAGAGGATTCTGCGCTGCGGCAAGTACACCCACGTGTGATCATCGGTCTCTCCTCTGGCGTGATGCAGGCTGAAGTTGACGCCACCAACCTCGAACTCGAGGTTGGTGCGATAGGTCAGATCCGGATACCGCCACTCGTCAGGGAACGTGAAACCCGGCAAGGAAAACTGCCTCTGATTGATCACACTGTTGTAGCCACGAGTCAGCTTGTATCGGTCGAAGCGCTCTGGCACTGCCTGGTGCGCGATCACACGGAGGGGTGACTCTCCTCGATCGACACGTTCCTGCTCGAACGGTCCCACGCCCCCTACGTGATCAAGATGGCCGTGGGTGTAGACGACGGTGTGCACCAAATCAGCGGACCAGGTGCGCACGGTTGCATGAATCGTCGGAGCAGCAAACACCGTTGACGTGTCGATCAGGACGAGCCCCTCTCCGGTGGCGACCGGCATCACGTTGCCAAAACAAAGAACAAGCGCAACGCCGTCGTCGACTTCGTGGAGCTCTCGTCCGTTCCCGGCCAGCCAGCTACTCGCAGGCTCGTCGCCGGTCCATACCGCCTCAGCAATCTCGCGTAGACCCATGGTTGTCCACTCCCCTCAGGCATTGACGTGTTCGCGAACACCTCTCAACCGACGACAACGCCACTCCAGAGTCCCCCATTGCACAGGCGTTGTTTCGTCCAAGCTCTAGGTTCCTCAGACTGCCTCTCCTCCAGAGTTCCCGTTACTCAAGAATTGGGGGAACGGGCCTCTGCCGATCGTCCCTCGCAGTCGTGCACGAACCGTGCGAAGGCATCGGCAACCGCGTCGATTGCATCTGGGATGTAACGAAGGAACAGCGAGGGCTCGATCAGCTCGAGTTCCAAGATGCGCGGTTCGCCTCGTTCGTCGAGCACAAGATCCACCCGCGCATACAGCAAGTCCCTTCGATCATGGCCGGGCACACAGGCGGACATGGCATCAAGGGCTCGTTGCGCAGCTTCAGCCTCAGCCGGCGAGGGTTGGCGTGGCTCGATCCGCTCCTCCCGGTAGACACCCTCCACGAACCCCACACCGGGCACCAGAATCGGACCTTTGCTGAATCCATGTGTCAGCCGGTCACCGGCGAAGACCACCGCTGTCTCCCCTCGCTCATCGACTGAGCGTAGATACGGCTGGATCAGTACCGACCGACCAGCGTCGAGCAACCGGCGAGCGTGGCCAGTAGCCGCCTCGAGCTCATCGCGACCGAAACGTTCTGTATCTCGGCCGCCCGCAGAAACGACGGGCTTCACCACGATCTCGTCGGCCCTGCCTCCTTCAAGCTGTGCCCACAACAGCTCAGCCTCGATCCTCTCGCAGGGTTCGACCACCTGGGTCGGCACGATCGGGACGCCTTTGCGCTCTAGGTCGAGCAGGTAGTGCTTGTCGGTATTCCAGCGGATCACCGACAGCGGATTCGCGAGTGCCGTCACTGCAGCGACCCGTTCGGCCCAATCCAGGAACTCAGCCAGGTGCCATGTGTAGTCCCAGGGTGAGCGCAGCACCGCGGCACTGAAGGAACCCCAGGCGACGGTCGGATCGTGCCAATCAACGACCTCGGTTGCGATTCCCCGGTCGGCCAGCGCCTGGCACAACACCGCCAGGTCTTCGTCGAGATGGAAGAAATCCGCCGCACTCACCAGGGCAAGGGTCATCAACCGATCGTACGCCGACGTGGTTTCGCGCAATGGCGTTTCCTCAACCGAACATGGGACCACCGCCCCGCGCCAGCGCTTCGACCCACCCGAACGCCGCAGTCAGCACCGTTGGCAGGGTCGCCCGCTCCGCGCCAGCGCGACGACTCAGGGGAACGGTCTTGCGCCCTTCACCTTGCTGCGATCGTGGCTGTTCACCAGTCAGTAATAGTCTCGGGCACATGCCCGATGAACCCCAGAGCGCCCCACATCACGACCATAACGGTGCGCACCCGCATGGCATGTTTCCGGGCGACGAGGACCGGTATGGCCGCGCTTTCTTCGACGCGAACGCCGCGACCTGGGACGCTCCGGACAAGATCGAACGGGCAGGGGCGGTCGCCGAGCGGATAGCTGCGACGATCCCGCTACATTCCACCACCCGGTTCCTCGAATACGGTGCGGGCACCGGGCTCGTGACCCAGGCCCTACGGCAGCACGTAGGACCCGTGACGCTGGCCGAACCGTCGGCAGGCATGAGAGCTGTCATCGAGTCCAAGATCGATGCGGCTGGGTTGACCGATGCCCGGCTCTGGGATCTGGATCTCGAAGAAGATGAACCACCCGATGAACGGTTCGACGTCATCGTCACCGCAATGGTGCTACATCACGTTCATGCCCTTGATCGAGTTCTCGCCGGATTCTTGGCCTTACTCGAACCAGGCGGACATCTCTGCGTGGTCGACCTCGACTTTGAGGGCGGCACATTTCATGGCGAAGGCTTCACGGGGCATCCAGGCTTTCACCGCGATCGGTTTGGCGATCGCCTCCGAGCCGCCGGCTTCACCAACGTAGAGATCTCTGACTGTTACCAGATGCTGCGCAACGGCATCCCTTACACACTGTTCTTGGCGGTGGCGCAGTCGCCGGCAATCCGATAGCGCCAACCGCAGTGTGGACTGGAACTCCGCCGGGCACGAGCGGCTCTCGCGGCGATTCAAACCTCGTTCACTCGTCTAGCAGCTTGCACCAACCATCGGGGTCCGCTCACAGGTACCCGTGCGGGAACTTTGCATGCTGACGGGTTCGAGAAGGTACGTGACGCGTTGGTGCAGGGTCCGCTTACAGGTACCCGTGCGGGAACTTTGCATGGTCCAACCGACGGGTCCCGAGCGCGACGC
>JANZZE010000085.1 GCA_026419545.1 Acidimicrobiales bacterium | reverse complement strand
ATCACCGAGGATTACGACGGTCGGGTCCCTCTGCTCGTTGGCGTACTCAAGGGTGCATTTCTGTTCATGGCGGACTTGGCCCGTGAGATCGAATTACCCGTTGAGTTCGACTTCATGGCGGTGTCGTCGTACGGGAGCGCCACCAAGACCAGCGGGATCGTACGGATCGTCAAGGACCTCGACCTCGACTTGTCAAGCCGCCACGTCCTGTTGGTGGAGGACATCGTCGACAGCGGTTTGACGCTCAACTACCTGCTCAAGAATCTCAAGGCCCGTACTCCCGCCTCGATCGAGGTGTGCGCGCTCTTGCTGAAGGAAGGTCAACAGAAGGTCGAACCTGACCTGCGTTATGTCGGGTTTCGCATCCCTGGTGAATTCGTTGTCGGCTATGGCCTTGATGTCGGTGAGCACTACCGCAACCTCCGGGACATCCGGGTCTTCCGTGGAGATCCCACGGGGGGCTGAGAAGCGACGTAGGGGTGACCGAGGTTGGCGGAATCCCCGGATCGTCGGTCCGGCGACGATGCAGCGGGGGACCTCGCTAAGTTCTACCTTGAACATGCTGTGCTGATCAGGTGCCCTCGGTGCCACCACCGGGCCGAGACGTCGCCTCTGATCACTGGGGCCAAAGTTGGTAAGAGCCCTGGTGCCAGGCGGATGGTGCGGCGGCGCCTGCACTGCGCACACTGCGGTCTCACTCGTGAGCTTTCCTATCGCTACCGCATAGACAGCCCGGTTTCCGGCGAGCCGATACCAGCAGATCCACATTTCCGTGAACCGCTGTGGCTACAAGCACCCTGTGCTGGCAATGTCGTGTGGGCCTACAACCTTGCTCACCTCGAAGCGCTTGAATCGCACATCCGGAATGCCGTCGCGCACGCGACAGGCGCGTCCGGACGGCGCGAGTTGCTCCGGCGCACGAACGTTCCGGATTGGATGGTGACCAATGCGCACGAAGTGTTGGGCGCCCTTGCCGTGCTCCGCGAACGTGCATTGGCCACGTGACCACTGTCTGGGCCCAAAGGTACCCTTGCCTGGATCGTGAGCAAGCGTCCTTCTCCCCGGGTCACCGTTGTGGTGGCGATCGTTGCCGCCATGGTGACGCTCTGTGTGCTCTGGTTGCAGCGTGCGCGTGAACCCGAGAACATTGCCCTCGGGGACTTCCAGGCGAAGCTGCTCGAGGGGCAGGTGATCGATGCGACCTTGTATGACCGCGACAACGTCGTTCAAGGCAAGCTTGCGGACGGTACGAAGTTCCGGGCCCCGTTTCCCCGCGAGTACACCGACGAGCTGACCGAGCAGCTCCTCGACGCGGGCGTCGATCCCGAGGTCGACACCCAGAGCGAGTCACTCTGGATGACGATCCTGGTGCAGCTCCTACCGGTGGCCATCGCCGTTGGGGCCATCGCGTGGTTGTTCTCCGGCATGGCCGGAACAGGCGGTCGTTTCCGGCACTTCGGCAAATCCCGCGCTCGCCAGCACAACAAGGACAAGTCGCCGGTCACCTTTGCCGATGTCGCTGGCTACGACGAGGCGGTGGAAGAACTGCGCGAGATCAAGGAGTTCCTTGAGAACCCGGCCAAGTTCCAGGCGATGGGGGCGAAGATCCCGAAAGGTGTGTTGCTATACGGCCCACCCGGGACGGGGAAGACCTTGCTCGCGCGCGCGGTTGCTGGTGAAGCCGGCGTGCCGTTCTATTCCATCTCGGGATCGGATTTCGTCGAAATGTTCGTCGGCGTCGGTGCCAGCCGGGTCCGCGACCTGTTCGAACAAGCACAATCCTCTGCCCCGGCCATCGTCTTCGTGGACGAGATCGACGCAGTTGGGCGTCACCGTGGAGCTGGGCTCGGTGGTGGGCATGACGAGCGCGAACAAACGCTGAATCAATTGTTGGTCGAAATGGACGGCTTCGACGTCTCGACCGGTGTGATCCTGATTGCGGCCACCAACCGGCCCGACATTCTCGATCCTGCGCTCCTACGCCCTGGACGATTTGACCGCCAGATCGTCGTTGACCGACCGGATCTCGATGGGCGCCGGGCAATTCTCGGCGTGCATACACGGGGCAAGCCGCTTGGGTTAGACGTCGATCTCGACATCCTCGCTCGTAGGACTCCGGGATTCACCGGTGCCGACTTGGCCAACATGGTGAACGAAGCAGCGATCCTCGCGGCACGTCATGGTACCGAGACCATCAACATGTGCCATCTCGAAGAAGCCATCGAGCGGGTGATAGCTGGACCGGAGCGCAAGACCCGCGTCATGTCCGAGAAAGAGAAGTGGGTGATCGCCTATCACGAAGCCGGCCATGCGCTCGTCGGTCACGTGCTTCCCAACACCGATCCAATCCACAAGGTCTCGATCATCGCTCGGGGTAGGGCACTGGGGTGGACCCTGGCTCTACCGACCGAGGACCGGAACATGCGGACCCGTTCTGAACTGCTCGATGAGTTGGCGATGCTGATGGGCGGCCGAACCGCAGAGGAGCTTATCTTCGGTGATCCGACAACCGGCGCTCAGAACGACATTGAGCGAGCCACGCAGATTGCACGGGCGATGGTCACCCAATTCGGAATGAGCGAGGTCATCGGTCCACAGCGTCTCGGTAGCCAAACCCAGGAGGTATTCCTGGGCAAGGACATGAGCCATGAGCAGAGTTACAGCGACGAAATGGCTGCTCGTATCGACAGCGAGGTGAGACGACTGCTCGATGAGGCTCACCGTGAGGCTCGGGAGATCCTCACCTTGCACCGTCCAACACTTGACCTGCTCGCTGCGGCACTGGTCGAGCATGAGACGCTCGGTGACGAACAGCTTGCGGTGATCTTCGGTGAGCTCGACCAATGGGTTGGTGGTGCCGGCTCTGAGCCCGACGCGGGCGAGGCTGCTCAACAGCTCGGCCGGACCCGTGTTCGGGGATTGTTCGAGACCGGCGCCTCGTCCGACATGGCAACAGGGGGAACGCCGCGCGCAGTCACCGAAACCCGAGGCGATACTGAACCAGCTGACGGCAGACCTACTGGATTCTCGGGCCGGTGAGCGTGATCGTGATGGTCACTTTGGTAGGGAATGAGGAGCATCCTTGACGGTTCACGACGATGATCTGTTCGCTGGTGCGGCCTTCCGGACCTCCCCGGCCGGTATCGACCTAGCCAGGATCGAATCCGCAGTACGGGAGATCTTGGTTGCTTTGGGTGAGGATCCCGAGCGCGACGGACTGCGGGATACCCCCAAGCGGGTTGCTCGCATGTACGCCGAGATCTTCAGTGGTCTTCGTGAATCGCCGGATCACCACCTGCAAGTGCAGTTCGAGGCCAACCATGACGAGATGGTGATGGTTCGAGACATTCCGCTATATTCCATCTGCGAGCACCATCTCGTCCCGTTCATCGGCAAGGCACACGTCGCGTACATCCCTAATGACGACGGCCGTGTTACGGGATTGTCCAAACTCGCTCGCCTCGTGGATGCCTACGCTCGCCGTCCTCAGGTCCAAGAGCGGTTGACAACCCAGATCGCTGACGAAATCGAACGCACGCTCCAACCAAAGGGAGTGTTGGTTGTCATTGAGGCCGAGCACCTTTGCATGTCGATGCGCGGGGTGCGCAAGCCTGGCGCCAGCACGGTTACTTCGGCGGTTCGCGGGTTGTTCCGAGTCAATCAGGCGACTCGGTTCGAGGCCATGCGGCTCATCGACGGCGCCCGCTGACCCGGGGATTGGCATGGCGGACCACGGCGCTTCCTCACCCAGCCGAGCCCGGCTCTTGGTCATGGGCATCCTGAACGTGACACCCGATTCGTTCAGTGACGGCGGACGGTATTTGGATCCCGACGCAGCGGTGGCCCGAGGAGTCGAGCTCTTTGAAGAGGGCGCTGATGTGGTCGACGTCGGCGGCGAGTCGACGAGACCGGGCGCCGAGCCCGTGCCAGTTGACGAGGAACTCGCCCGTGTTGTTCCTGTGATCAAAGAACTCGCATCCCGCCGGCTCGGGCGGATCTCAGTAGACACGACGAAACCTGAGGTGGCAAGAGCTGCGGTCGAAGCCGGGGCGACCCTGATCAACGACGTCTCGGCGTCCTTGCACGGCGTAGCAGCCGAAGCCGGTGTCGGTTGGATCGCTATGCACCGGCGGGGAACGCCCAAGACCATGCAAGACGATCCGCGGTACGACGATGTTGTGGCCGAGGTGGTCGAATTCCTCGAGCAACGAGCCCGTGTCGGGGTCGCAGCCGGTGTCGACGAAATCTGGTTGGATCCTGGTATCGGATTCGGGAAAACCGTTGCTCACAACCTCCTGCTGCTGCGACATGTTGACCGCTTGGCTGACCTGGGATTCCCGCTCGTCGTCGGCACGAGCAGGAAGGCGTTCCTCGGTCTCCTGCTACAGCAGGCGGATCGCGCTGATCGGCCGGTTCCACCGGGGGACCGTTTGGAAGGATCGCTTGCGACGGCGGTCTGGGCGTATCTGTCCGGAGCAAGCATGGTCCGGGTGCATGACGTACGGGCCACGGTGCAGGCCGTAGCGGTGGTCGGATTGCCTGGTCGTCACCACTCCGAGTTGTAGGAGCAACGAAGGACTGTCAACGGCATGGACTCGTCCCCAGCTAGCTACGTCTCGCTGGGTTCATCTCGGGATCTGCAAGAAGGTGGGCGCCGGTCCCAGTAGGAGAAATTGGTGCCAGTTCTGGCACCATGAGGGACGTGGCAGTCAAAGGTAAATGGGCTCAAGGCATCACACCGCGCAACTTCACCTGGATCATCAAGAACCGGATCGCAGTGTGTGAACGCCCGGGAGGGTATGGCGCGAACCATCGGAAGGTGCGGCGGCAGGAAGAGATCATCTGGATTCGGGAGCAAGGATTCAGCTGTGTGGTGTCGCTGATTCCCTCCCAGCACAATCTCCACAACTATGACGAGCTCGGCGTGACCTGGCGTCATCGTCCCTTCGCTCCACACGACGATCCTGCAGCATTCCTGTCCCGCATCTACCCGGAATTCCAGGAGCTCACGGCAGACGGAAAGATCCTCGTGCACCAGGAAGAACTAGGTGATCGAGTATGCGGACTCATGGCTGGATACCTGCTATGGATGGGCTTGATCGACACCGGACCACACGCGATCACGGCCATCGAGCACCTCACCGGCCGTCAGCTTGGTCCGTTGGGCCGGGAGTTGGTGGCCGTCGGCGCAGAACTGGCACGTCAACGGGACGCGCAACAAGCTGGCGGAACTGGAGCGGACTAGGACCTGATTGCATCCATGACCGATATGATCGAGCTGCGCGGCCTGCGGGCCCTTTGTTTTTGCGGAGCCTTGCCCGAGGAGCAAGCGCGTCCCCAGCCGCTAGAGGTCGATCTCGACCTCGATGTCGACCTTTCGGTGCCGGGTGCGACCGATGCCTTGGAGGACACCGTCGACTACGCGGCAGTAGCGACCGAGGTCGAACGTGTGCTCACGGCTGAGAGGTTCACGCTGCTCGAGCGGTTGGCGCAGCGGATCGCCGAGGTCGTCCTGTCTGACGAACGGGTTCGAGGTGTGACGGTCGCGGTGCGCAAGCTCCGGCCACCGGTTCCCCAGCAGCTCGCAACCATCGGTGTGCGCATCCAAAGGAAGCGATGATGCGAGCACTCCTCGGGCTGGGATCGAACCTGGGAGATCGTCGCGCGTACTTGCGGGAGGCCGTTGGGTCGCTGAAAGGGGTCGTAGCGGTTTCGCCGGTGTACGAAACAGAACCTGTTGGGGGCCCCGACGGTCAGGGGCCGTACCTCAACATCGTGGTGGAGTTGGACACCGATCTCGATCCCCGGGCCCTGCTGGGTGTGTGTCACAGACTGGAGGCCGCAGCGGGTCGGGTGCGGGATGAGCGGTGGGGACCTCGGACACTCGACGTCGACATTCTCTGGCACGAGGCAGGGCCGATCGATGAGCCGGACCTGCAGATCCCGCACCCCAGGATGTATGAGCGCCGGTTTGTGATGGCACCGCTGGCGGATATCGCTCCAGACCTCGCACCCGACGGCTGGGCCGAACGAGCTGAGGGCCGGGTTGCGAGGCTCGGTTGGTTGTGAGGCGATGTGGTGCCTACGGTTCGCATCATCGGTCCAGGGCGTGCTGGGCGTTCCTTCGGCAACGCCTTGCAAGCGGTTGGATGGGGGGTCGCGGGTTATCTAGGGCGCGACGATGATCCCCACGACGCCGCGCGCGGGGTGGATCTCCTGCTGGTTGCGACCCCCGACGCCGCGATCGCAACCGTCGCATCCCGAGTCGCTCCTGTTGGCCCCGAGGGGGCTGTCGTCGCGCACCTGTCGGGATCCTTAGGGGTTGACGTCTTGATGCCGCACGCTCGGCGAGCAGCGATTCATCCGTTGGTCGCGCTGCCGAATCCCGAAGTGGGGGCACAGCGTCTCGGATCGGGTGCGTGGTTCGCCGTCGAAGGTGACCCGATCGTTCAGGAGGTGGTGGAGCAACTCGGTGGCCGTTGGTTCGAAATCGCTGGCGCGCACCGTGCCCACTATCACGCGGCAGCCTGCATTGCATCGAACCATCTCGTCGCCCTGCTCGGTCAAGTGGAGCGGATAGCGCAGCGTGCCGGCATTCCCTGGGATGGGTACCTCGACCTGGTGCGGGCCACGGTGGAGAACGTGGCCCGGTTGGGTCCAGCCGGCGCGTTGACCGGTCCCGCTGCTCGTGGTGACTGGGCGACGATCGAGCGGCACCGGAAGGCGCTCGACGAGATGGATCCAAACGAGCGCGAGGTCTACGACGCGCTGGTGCGTGCAGTTCGTCGGCTGGCCGAAGGCGCGTGGCCGCCGACCTGAACACACCGGGCAGGTCGGCGGTTGCCGACGGTGCTGGGAGTTCATTCTCGATTTCTTTTGAGCGACACGGGCGCACCGTCGGGGTGATCGAGTTGCCGGCCGTGCAGGGGGTTCATTCTCGATGTCTTGGTGGTCACTGGCGTGAGCACACCGCGAAGGGGGACAGCGTGAATTGGTCACGATCCGGAACGGACTGACCTGAAGCGAGCGATACGGTGCAGTTCGTGCGAGTGATCGACACCATTTCGGAGTTCAGCCACGTACTCGACCTGGCCCGTCGTGACGGCCGCACGATTGGCTTTGTACCCACCATGGGGTATCTGCACGACGGCCACCTGTCATTGATGCGCCGTTCACGGAACGAGTGCGACCTCAGCGCGGTGAGCATTTTCGTCAATCCCTTGCAGTTCGCCCCGGAAGAAGACCTTGCTTCCTACCCGCGTGATCTCCCACGAGATCTGCAGGCCTGCGAGGCGGTTGGCGTCGACGTTGTCTTCGCTCCTCCGGTCGAGGAGATGTATCCCGAACCAACCTTGACGACCGTGTCGGTGGCTGAGCTCAGTGAGCGCATGGAAGGGGCGGCTCGACCCACCCATTTCGCCGGGGTGGCAACGGTGGTCGCCAAGCTGTTCAACATCACCGGGCCCTGTCGTGCGTACTTCGGTGAGAAGGATTACCAACAGCTCGTCGTCATCCGGCGGATGGTGAAGGACCTGAACCAGCCGGTGGAGGTTGTTGGGTGCCCGATTGTGCGCGAACCCGATGGCCTCGCAATGTCGAGCCGCAACGTGTACCTCTCCGACGAGGAACGGGGAGCGGCGATCGTCATCTACCGGGCACTCCAAGTGGGCGCAGCCGCGATCTTCGCGGGTGAACGGGACGCGACCGCGGTCGCGCGACTAATGGCTGACATCATTGCTGCGGAACCGTTGGCGGCACTCGACTATGCCGAGGTGGTTGATGCCGACGACTTGCGGCCGATCACCAGCCTTGAGCCGGGTTCGCGCGTCCGGCTGCTTGCTGCGGCCAAAGTCGGTGCACCGCGGCTGCTCGACAACCTGGGTGTCGAGGTCCCGGCGTGAGGAACCGCCAGCCGGGAGCTCGCACTAGAAGTGCGATGGGACCGTTGCGGTCGGCGACCTGCTCGCTCGCCCGTACGCTTGCGGTGACTGGCTGCCAGCGGCGGGATGGGTGGCCGGTGTGGTCGGCGACCCGTCGCAAGCAAGTGCCGTATGATCCCGATTGATGGGGGAGGCTCATCCACCGCTGCGGCTGCTCGGGGTCGAGGATGACCCGACCGACGCGACGTGGCTCGAGTTGATGCTCAGCAACGCGGATGTCTGTCCGTACACGCTTCGCGTGGTGTCTTCGATGGCCGACGCCCAGACGTCGATGGCGTTCTCGGAATTCGACTGCGTCCTGCTCGACCTGTCTTTGCCTGATACCGAGGGAATCGAATCGGTCCGGCGGATCCTCGATGTCGAGCCGTCGATGCCCGTGGTGGTGTTCACCGGGACCAACGACCAGGAGCTCGGTCTTGAGGCGATAGAGGCTGGCGCACAGGACTATCTCGTCAAAGGTCAAGCCACCGGCAACACTATCTTGCGTTCGGCCCGCTGGGCGGCAGCCCGGGTCCGGGCGCGACGTGGTGCCGAATCGGGAAACACCGGACCGGACCTTCTTCGAGAGCTGGCTGAGGCCTGGGTGTGCCTCGATCCCGATCTCCGGATCTCGCGGGTCAACGAGGAGTTCCTCAAGACTTTCGGTTTGATGGACACCGAGGCACTTGGCCTCGAGTTCACCGCAGTGCTGCCCCGAGAGGCGGCCGGCGACGCAGCGAAGGTCCTCGGTCAGGTACTGGAAGGCGAATCGGCATCCGTGGCCTTCCCGATCATGATGTTCAACCGGCAGGGCCGGGGTCTGAGGCGCGTAATGGTTGCCTCCCGGCTTGGTACAGGAGATGGCAGACAACTGTTCGTCGTGGTTGCCCGACCTCTTCGCAAGTAGTTCCGCGAATGCTCGCCGACTCACCACCGGCCCGATTTCTCGGGCCGAGCCCTTGAACCGAGTGCCGCTGGAACGACCAGTGCGTGATCCGAGCCGTTCTGGTTCGGGATGGGAAGGCGCTCGGCCTTGGAATGGGTGTCGGTGCCGATTGAGTCGCCAGCGAGGATTCGCGGTGGAAGGATTTCGCCTGGTAGCGTGAAGGGGTCAAGACGGCATACCTCCGCACGGTGACCTGAGGGCACCAAGCAGAAGGAGATGGGGCCATGCGCCGCCGCATGATGAAGTCCAAGATCCACCGGGCGACAGTCACGGACGCCAACTTGCATTACGTCGGGTCGATCACCCTTGACACCAACCTGATGGAACTCGCTGACATCAGGGACTGGGAACAAGTGACCGTGGTCGATATCGACAACGGCGCCCGGTTCGAGACCTACGCCATCCCAGGCGGCGAGGGTGACGTTTGCCTCAATGGTGCCGCCGCTCGCCTGGTCCATCCGGGTGATCGGATCATTATCATCACCTATGCCGACTACGAGGATGCCGAGCTCGACGGATTCATGCCTCGGATCGTGCATGTCGATACCGCCAACCGTCCCGTCGATGAGGAGACCGCGCGGGCGCTCGTCCAAGCGACTCCAGGTCCGGTTCGTTACGTCGAGATCGAGGCTCAGGTCGGCCGGGAAATGGCGCGCCTCGACGCAGAACTCGACGGGCTCACCTGACCCGGTTCGTTTCCCATGCCGCTCGATCTCCTGGTGATCGGCAGCGGTGTCGCGGGTCTTTCGGCAGCGGTACGAGCTGCAGAGTTGCACGGGATGGCAGTCGGGGTACTCACTAAGGGAGAGCTGGATCAGGCGACGACCCGCTGGGCGCAAGGTGGTGTCGCTGCTGTACTCGCCGAAGATCCGGATTCCACCGACCTGCACCTTGCCGACACGCTCGCTGCGGGAGCCGGGCTTTGCGATGCCGACGCCGTCCGCGTACTCGTCGATGAAGGACCCGGTCGCGTCCACGAGCTGATCGCGCTCGGCGCCATCTTCGACCGAGACGAGCACGGACGGCTTGAACTTGCCCGCGAGGGAGGCCACAGCCTGCCACGGGTTGTCCACGCGGGTGGGGCGGCAACTGGTGCCGAGATCGAACGAGCGCTGGTTGCGGCGGTTCGTTCCAGCGCCGCCGTTTTGCACGAGCACACCTTTGCGCTTGACATCCTCGTGGAGGATGGCCGGTGCCGTGGTGTCCGGGCGCTCGCCCCAGACGGATTGGTCGTAGAGATCCACGCCCTCCATGTGCTCATCGCGACCGGAGGGGCCGGCCAGCTGTTCTCGGTGACGACCAACCCGGATGAGGCGACCGGTGACGGTGTTGCCATGGCGTTGCGCGCCGCTGTCGCCGTCGCAGATGTCGAGTTCGTCCAGTTCCACCCGACCGCACTGCATCATCCGGCGATGCCCCGGCCATTGCTCTCGGAGGCGTTGCGGGGTCACGGAGCGAAGGTGCTGGACACAACTGGGAAGCGCTTCGTGGACGAGTTGTTGCCCCGCGATGAAGTCTCACGGGCGATGGCCCGGCGCATGTTGGAACTGGGTGTCGACCATCTCTGGCTCGATGCCACCGGACTCGAGAATTTCGAGCAGCGCTTCCCGACGATCGCTGCCGAGCTATCACGGGTCGGCCTTGATCCGACCCGTGACTGGTTGCCGATCGCGCCCGCCGCTCACTACCTCTGCGGAGGGATCGTCACCGATCTCGACGGGGCTTCGTCTTTGCCTGGGCTCTGGGCGGCTGGGGAGGTCGCCTGCTCGGGTGTTCACGGGGCCAACCGGCTTGCGTCGAACTCGTTGCTGGAAGGGATGGTGTTCGCCTTTCGGGTTGTCGAAGCCATCGAACGGGGCAAGCAGTGCCCTGATGCCACTGGGGCGATGCGCGCCGTGCTCGACGGTGATCCGGCCGAAAGTGGGGTCATCGGTGGGCGGGCCGTTCCGGGGTGGGCTCGACCTGCGCCGCTGCTGATCGATGGCGCCGAGGCTGGGGGCCGGGTTGACCTTGGGGAGGTCAAGGCTCGGATCCAGCGAACAATGACGATGGGGGCCGGTGTGTTGCGGAGTGAGGCTTCGCTGAGAGAAGCACTCGGCCAACTCGAAGTGGTCGAACGAGAACTCGGGGCTCAGGGCGGCGTTGCACTCGCAGAGAACCGGAATCTGATAGAGGTTGGTCGCGGTCTGATGCTGGCCGCGCTCGCTCGCAGGGAAAGTCGGGGTGCTCATACCCGGATCGACTATCCCGAGACCGACGACAGCTCCTTTCGGTGTCGCTTGGTGCTGGCCTGATTCCGGTATAGCGAGCAGGCTGGTGCCATGGACACGATCCGATCCGATCTCGAACCCCCTCGACATGCGGTCATCGATGCAGTTGGGCGGGCATTGGCCGAGGACCTGACGCCGCTTGGTGACCTCACCTCGGCGTTGCTCCCGGCTGAACTCGAGGCTCGCGCGTCGTTCGTGGTGCGCAAGCCAGGCGTCTTGGCGGGTGTGGCCTGTGCGACTGAAGCTTTTCGTGCGATCGACCCAACCGTCGTGATCAGTTGGTCAGCAGCCGACGGTGATGCGGTCAGCGCCGACCAGACCATCGGTGTGGTGCACGGCAAGTTACGTTCGATCCTGGCAGCGGAAAGAACTGCACTGAATTTTCTTGGCCATCTCTCGGGTATTGCCACTTTGACCCGGCATTATGTCGAAGCCGCAGAGCAAGCCGCTGCAGCAGTTGGGAGGCGCGTTCGTATCTGGGACACCCGGAAGACCACGCCAGGGCTTCGGTCGCTCGAGAAGGCAGCCGTGCGTGCCGGTGGCGGAGCGAACCACCGGGGGAACTTGTCGGACTGGATTTTGCTCAAAGACAACCATCTCGCCTTGGTGGGGATCACCGAAGCGGTTGCTCATGCCCGTGAGCGATGGCCCGGGCGAGCGGTTCACGTGGAATGTGACCGTTATGAGCAGGTCCTCGAAGCGGTTGACGCCGGTGCCGACTCCATCCTCCTGGACAACATGTCGCCGGATGAAGTCAGCCGTTGTGTCGGTGCGGTCGACGAACGGGTCGCAGCTCTTGGTGCTACATGTCGCCGCCCCTTGCTGGAGGTGTCCGGGGGCGTCACCCTTGAGACCGTAACGAGCTACGCCGCGACTGGGATTGATCTCATCTCGGTTGGGTCGATCACCAATTCCGCACCGGTGCTCGACATCGGTCTGGACATCGAGACCCATGGCTAGTCCCGGTCGGCGGGCAGTCACAGTGCGGGGTTTGATGCGTGAAGGCTGGGGCCGGTGATTAGTTCGGCGCTCAAATCAGCTGCGATGTGGCCGTGCCGAATCCCTGTCCGCTAGCTTCACGCCGGTGCTGCTCGCCATCGATGCTGGTAACACCCAGACGGTCATAGGTTTGTACGACCTCGATGAGGACGGAAGCCCGGCTGCCTCCGGGCGCCGCCCTGAAGACGGTCTGCTCGACCACTGGCGGATCGGGACGGTTCACGAGCGGACCTCAGACGAGCTGGCCGTCATGTTCTCGTCGTTCGTTGGCTTCCGCTCGTACTCGCTCGACGACGTCGAAGGGGTCGCGATCTCGTCAGGTGTCCCAAAGGTCACGGCGGCGCTTCGTGATTTCGTCGAGCGGTACCTACATTTTGACCCGGTGGTGATCGAGCCCGGTGTTCGCACCGGGATCGCCATCTTGTATGAGAACCCGAAAGAAGTCGGCGCCGACCGTATCGCGAATGCCGTCGCAGCCTATGACCTGTATGGTGGGCCGACCATCATCGTCGATTTCGGTACCGCCACAACCTGTGATGCGGTGTCGGCCAGCGGCGAGTACCTCGGCGGCGCCATTGCGCCCGGGATCGAGATCTCGATGGACGCCTTGGTCGGGCGAGCGGCTGCGCTTCGTGCGGTCGAATTGCGCGAGCCTCGTCATGTGTTGGGCAAGAGCACGGTCGAGTCGATTCAATCGGGCGCTGTGTACGGGTTTGCTGCCCAGGTTGACGGCTTGTGCGATCGGATCCAGGACGAGCTCGGTGAGTGCACGATCATCTCGACCGGTGGTCTGGCTGATCTCATCACACCGCTGTCACAGCGGATCGAACACACCGAGCCCTGGCTGACCTTGCATGGCTTGCGGCTCGTCTATGAAAAGAACGCCTGACCTGACCAGGTGCCTCGCCGGGCTGGTCGTCCGGTGCGA
>JANZZE010000084.1 GCA_026419545.1 Acidimicrobiales bacterium | reverse complement strand
TAAGAGACAGGGCGGAGTCTCCACACGTGAAGTGGAGACCCTGAACCGCCGCCTGAAGGAAACGCCCGGCGATGCCTCCCTGTACGTGCAACTGGCCGACCTGCTGGCCGAAGCCGAGATCGTGTCGCTACACCTGCCACTTCTCCCGGAAACCGAGCGCAAGATCGATGCCGTGGCTCTGGCATCAATGCGTGACGGAGCCATCCTGGTCAACACTGCACGGGGCGGACTCGTCGACGAAGCGGCGCTCGTCGGTGCGCTCCGGTCGGGCAAGCTCCGAGCAGCGGGTCTCGATGTCTTCGCCCAGGAGCCAGTAGACCCTGCAAACCCGCTGCTCGCCCTCCCAAACGTGGTCGTGTCACCGCACCTGGCATGGCTCACGCCCGAGACGTTGGACCGTTCCATGGGGGTGGCGTTCGAGAACTGCCGACGCGTGCGGGACGGTGAACCCCTCCTCCACGAGATTGTCGCCTATGCCCGAACACCCGACCGCTGACCACGACACGACTTCAGACACGCCCAACAGCTGCCGCGGTTCGGTCGGAATCGACGCGACCAGCTCCGTCGAGTTCTTCGGCTCAGGCGCCGACGACATTCGGCCTTGGCAGCCCCTGGTCTTCACACATCTGGAAGTAGAAGTCCCGGATGAACCCAGCATCGATGACGGCCCAGACGTTGCCGTCATCATCGAGGTTCAGATTCGCACCGTAGATCGCGAACCACACGTCGGTCATCCCTTCCACGTCCTCGGGAACGGTGAGCGTGTGAACGGAACCGGCTGGCTCGAACAGGTACGAACCCGCCGTGTTGACTTCCGGGTACTCCTTGTATTTCCAGCGGCCGGCAAGCGTGAAGGCGTACACCTGCCCGGTGTGCTTGTGGGTCGGGATGGTGACACCCGGTTCGAATCGTGTCCGCACCACCCACAGTCCGAGTTCGACGTCGACCTGGAGCAGCTGCAGATGGGTGCCGTCGCCAACCGCGATGAACGGGAGCTCATCCTCACCACGGTGAATTGCCCTGGGAACATCGGTGATCGTCATGCACCAATGGTCGCACATGTCCGCCCGAGATTCCCGTTCAAACGAGCGACAGTGCTAAAGAGAGCACTGAATGGACGCCTCGATCATCTACGAGAGCATGACGGGAACGACCAAGCTGGCCGCGTCGCTCATCGCGGACAACCTCTACCGCTATGGCGTCGAGTCAACCGTCTTCCCGATCACGGCATACAACCCCGATGAGGTTGCCAAAGCAGACTTGGTGATCGTTGGGAGCTGGACCGACGGATTTCTCGTCGTTGGCCAACGGCCGGGCAGGGCCAAACGTTTCGATGCGCTACCTGATCTCAGCGGGAAGCGTGCAGCAGTGTATTGCACCTACGCCATCAATCCCGGCAAGACACTCGAGAAGCTCAGCGCGGTGGTTGCCGGGCACGGCGCGGAGGTGATCGGTGGTATGGCGCTTCACCGGAAAAGGCTTTCTACAGAAGCCTCGGAGTTCGCCGACCGCCTGATGAGTGTGGTGCGGGCTTGATCAGTCGCCAGCGCTGACCGATCGGCGAGGACGGACCAGCCCTTCCTGTGCGACGGACGCCACGTGGACCCCATCGGCAGTGAAGACCCGGGCGACCGCCAAGCCTCGGGCGTTGGCCACTCCATGCCCAGCAAGGTCGAACAGCAGCCACTGATCAGTGCGGACCGGTCGGTGGAACCACAGCGCATGGTCCAACGAAGCCGACATGAGACGGTCCCACTGTCCGCCAAGTGAGTGCGGCAGGATGGCAACACCAAGTGGGTGTTCGTCAGAGAGGTACGCGAGCGCACACGCGTGCAGTGTCGGATCATCGCCGAGGTCTTCGACCACTCGCATCCAGGTAATGGCGTGGGCCTCAGGTCGCCGCTCATACCCCACGATCCTGTGCTCGAAGAACAGGTCCGTCGTCTGAGGTGGCAGTTCCTCAGGCGGTGGAACATCGCCAGGAGGCCGGATCGACTGGACGTCCTCGCCCTCCTCGTCGACCTGGAAGCTGGCGATGAGATTCAAGATGGCGCCACCAGCCTGGTAGGCAACCACTTGTCGAGTCGTGAAGGAACGACCGTCGCGTACCCGTTCCACCTCATACAGCACCGGTTGCCGTTCATCTCCAGCGCGCACGAAATAGGCGTGCAGTGAGTGGGGACGGTGTTCACGCTCGACGGTGAGCGTCGCTGCCCGCAGCGCTTGCGCGACAACTTGTCCGCCGTAGATGCGTCCCCATCCCAGATCGGGCCCCGCCCCGAGAAACGCGTCGGGCTTCACCGGATCGAGTTCAAGCAGTGTCCGGAGATCGGTAACGGTGGCAAGAGAGATGGTCACACCGCCAAGCCTGCCACCAGGACGGTTGCGGCACGGAATCCGCAGACATCAGCGGACCATCAAAGCAGCACCCGCACTGCGCTCCCCACAAGGCGAACCATTTCCGCTGGCCCGTCTCACAGTACGAGGGGCGGGTGATCTGGGGTTCATCAGCGGTACGGACCGAAATCGGGCGGCCGCTTCTCGTTAAAAGCCGTTACCCCTTCACGAGCCTCGTCTGAGTTCACGAACGACTCCAGGTGCGCGAACCCCATTGCACTGATGCCGGCAATCGATTCCGAGTCAGCGTTGAAAGAATGCTTGATCACCCGCAGGGCGGTCGGGCTCAGCGCCAAGGCCTCGTCGGCCCATGCCCGCACCGTCGCCCGCAGCTCGGCCAGTGGGACGACTGCGTTCACCAATCCCCACGACAGCGCAGTAGCGGCGTCGTATTGACGACAAAACATCCACACCTCACGTGCGCGCTTTTCGCCAATCACCCGAGCCATGTAGGCAGTCCCGAACCCTGCGTCGAAGGAACCCACTCTGGGTCCGGTCTGACCGAACCGAGCATGGTCGGCCGCAATAGTGACATCACACAGCAGGTGCAAGACGTGACCACCGCCAATGGCATAACCGTTCACCGCCGCGATCACCGGCTTCGGGATGTCACGGATCACTCGGTGAAACGCCTCGATCTCGAAGAGCCCTGACTCCGATGGTCCGTAGTCACCGGTCTCGGCGCGCTGCTTCTGGTCGCCGCCGGTGCAAAAGGCCTTGTCGCCGGCACCGGTCAGGGCCACCACACCGACCGACGAGTCGGCCCAAGCCAGCTTGAAGGCGCGTATCAGCTCCTCAACAGTGCGAGCCCGGAACGCGTTGTATCGCTCCGGACGGTTGATCGTCACCCAGGCGAGACCGCGATCGACCTCATACAGAACGTCGGTGAACTCGGGAGCCGTCATCTCGCAGCACCAGTCAGCGAGACCTCACGCAGCGCCGCAACGAGTTCGACTGCGCTCTGCCGATCGACCGCGAGGTCAACCAGTTGACGCTTGTGCACGTACAGCGCCGCGCCAAAGTACCGGGATGCTTCGACCAACCCGGCATTGTCATTGCCCGACAACACCACCAATGGCGGTGACGGACGCCCCGGATTCCAACGGGACAGTGTGGTGAGCCCGCTCGAATCCGGAAGCCCGAGATCCAGGAGGACGAGGTCGATGTCAGGCGACGCACTCACCAGCCGCTCCCCTTCGCTTCGCGTCTCGGCATGACACAGCGAAACACCGTTCGGTTCGAACGGCGCGAACACCGTTCGGACGAGTTCGGCATCAGCCGGATCATCTTCAACCAGCAAGAGCCGAAGCTCGTCGTCGCTCAGCGGCGCACGCCGCCTCGGCCATTCGGGAACGCTCGCCGCAACCCCCTTCAGCGCGGCCATGATCTCAGGACGCGTGCGCGCCGCAAGTGCCCGGCGGGTGATCACCCACAACGCGCCACAGGTCAGGCAACGATTGTCCACGCGTGCTGCACGCGGGTCGACCCGGTCGATGAACCCGTAGTCACCACAGTCGGGGCAACGGGTCGGTGCACCAAACACGATGCTCGTTCCCGCGCTGCACCGGCGCAACACACGCTCGACGGTCTCGATCTCGCCGAGCAGTCCGTCCTCGCTTTCCTGGCCCGAATGCCGCTTCCTGAACCAGCCCATGACCATGCCCCTGCTCCCGGCCCCGCCACGACAGGCGCGACGCCGCCGATCTCCGGCGCGCACACTATCGGCCGCAATGAACGCTGGCTTGCTGTCTCGAACCGAGATTTTTCACATTCTGACGGTCTTGTCTGACGGTCCTGTGACTCGAGGTATGACGGTGGTCACGAAACCGCCGGCAGCCGCGCCCTCGACCGACGCGTAACGCACCACAATGAGCCGACATCGTGATCGCTGACTCCGGGGGCCGCCGTGAATTCCAGACCACCTCAGTTCCCAGCACCAGGCTGGCCAAGTGAACCACCGTCCCAGCCGCCGATGACTCCGGGCGGGTTCAACCAACCGCCGTTCCCGCCACCCGATGGCTCCTCTGTCGCTGCCGGGCCCAAACGTCGCACCGGCTGGATCGTTGGCGCCGCTGTCGTCGCCGTTGTCGCCGTTGTCGCAGCCTTCATTGCAGGTACCCACGTCGGCCAACCCGTCGCCTCGGCACCGGCACCGACGGCTTCGCCGGCACCAACGCCTGAGCCGTCACCTTCGCCCATCGGGCCACCGACCAGCAACAACTCCAGCACGTCACCTGTCGACCCCGACACCGTGAGAGCTGAGGTCGCAATGCTCTCCCGTTTCGTCGAGGAGCGGCGCGGCCTCCGCTTCCGCGAACCGGTCGACGTCGACGTCCTGGCCCCAGGCGACTTCCGAACCCGAGTGCTTGCCGAGTTCGACAAAGACCTCGAAACCCTCAAAGCGCAAGGCGATCTGCTCATCGCACTGGGCATGGTCCCCGCTGATCTCGATGTCGTCGATGCTCAGCGCAAGCTGCTTGGCGACGGGGTGCTCGGCTTTTACGACCCGGTCACGAAAGCACTTGTCGTGCGGGCAGATCGCATCACGCCGTTTTTCCGCCAAATCCTCGTGCACGAGCTCACTCACGCGCTTGACGACCAACACTTCGATCTCGACCGGCCGGAGCTTGCCGATCGACATGACGGCAGCGACTGGGCCTTCCTCGCTCTTGTCGAAGGCAACGCTCGCCGGATCGAGAATGAGTATGTCGCCCAGCTTCCGCCTGGAGATCGCCAGGAGCTGCAAGACGAGATGTGGGAGCTGGGGATGGAGCAGATGACCACCATGCTGTCGGTACCGCTCATCTTGGCTCAGTTGCTCACCGCGCCGTACGACCTCGGCGATCCGTTCGCGCGGAAACTCGTGGAGGCTGGCGGCCAACGGGCGCTTGATGACGCGTTCTCGTCGCCCCCGGTGTCAAGCGAACAGGTCCTCCATCCCGAGAAGTACATGAAGGCAGAGGGCCCACGCACGCTGCAACGGCCGCCTGCGGACGCTCCCGTGAAGGCCGAGGGCGTGCTCGGGGAAGCTTTGACGGGCTATTACCTGCAAGGTGACCAAATCGGAGGTCTCGGCAACCTATTCGGAAGCGGTGATCTGACAGAGCTGATGCGTGAGCTGCTCGGCACCCTTGATCCCAATGATGCAGGACTCGGCGACCTACTCGGTACCCCTGGCCTCGGGCTGTTGGGTCGGCCAGAAGTAGACGGCTGGGGCGGCGACCGTTATGTCGTGTGGGACGACACTGACGGCTCAGGGGTATGTATCCGCGTGGATTGGGTAATGGACTCTGACGCGGCACTTGCCGAACTCGACCGCCGTGTCCGCGAAAGAACCGCTAGCGATCCTGCGGCAAGCATCGAGCGGCCGGACCACCAACGAATAAGACTCACCCGCTGTAGCTGACCTGATCTCCGCGCCGGACTCACCGTCGTGGCGATCCAGTGGCAACGGTGGAGGTGGTGGCGCTGTAGCTGACCTGATCTCCGCGCCGGACTCACCGTCTTCGGTGACGACGCCGTTCGGCTTCGGTCAGCAGGCGCTTGC
Source organism: Acidimicrobiales bacterium (assembly GCA_026419545.1). Lineage (GTDB taxonomy): Bacteria > Actinomycetota > Acidimicrobiia > Acidimicrobiales > Acidimicrobilacustridaceae > JANZZE01. Next base: position 7,329 of record JANZZE010000084.1, on the reverse strand, counting down.
GGATCCTGATCGACGACGGTGTCACCTCGACCAGCTCGTCATCTGCGATGAACTCGATGGCCGATTCAAGGGTGATCTCCCGCGGTGGCGCCAGCTTGATCGCCTCGTCATGGCTGTGGGTGCGTATGTTCGTCTTCTCTTTCGACCGGCACACATTCACTACCATGTCCTCACCTCGCGCCGACTCCCCAACCACCATCCCCTCGTAGACTGTCTCGCCCGGCCGTACAAAAAGCTCACCCCGTTGTTGCAGTTGATCAAGCGCGTATGCCGTGACGATCCCGGCTCGGTCGGCGACCATTGCGCCGCCCTGACGATGTGGCAACTCGCCTGCCCAGGGCACCCACCCAGCGTGCTGAGTGTGGATCAGCGCGGTCCCACGAGTTTCGGTGAGCAACAGCGAGCGAAACCCGATCAGCCCCCGGGCAGGCGCTTCCCATGTGATCACCGTACGGCCTACATCACCGGGCCGCAGATCCAGGATCTGACCCTTTCGCGGTGCGAGCGCTTGGGTCACTGCACCCACGTACTCGTCGGGAACGTCGATCACGCCACGCTCTACTGGTTCATGGCGGCGTCCGTCGATATCACGGGCGACGACCTCAGGTCGGCTCACTTGCAGCTCGTAGCCTTCCCGGCGCATCGCCTCGATGAGCACGGCGAGTTGGAGCTCGCCCCGACCCGCGACCTCGATCACGTCCGGGGAGCCGGTATCGCGCAGCCGGATCGACACGTTACCGAGCACCTCACGCTCGAGCCGTTCCCGGAGATGACGCGACGTGAGGACGGTGCCCTCGCGCCCAGCCAATGGTGAGCTGTTGACCGCAAAAGTCATCCGCAGCACCGGCTCGTCGACACTCAGCCGGGGCAGCGGTTCCGGGAAAAGTGGATCGGCGAAGGTGTCCCCGACCTCGACTTCTGGAAAGCCGGCAACGACGAACAGGTCGCCGGCCGAACGGGTCGGTACCTCTCGTCGGGTCACACCTTCGAATCCCATGAGCGACGCAAGTCTGCGCTTGACTGGCGGCTTCCCCTCGGCGACCTCCGTGTCGAGCAGTACGACGGTGTCGCCTTTGCGCAGTACACCGTGCATGACCCGACCCACCGCGAGCCGACCCAGATAATCGGAGGCGTCAAGATTGGTGACGAGCGCCTGCAGCGGCGCCCCGGGATCTCCCTTGGGTGGGGGCACATGCGCGACTACGGTGTCCAAAAGCGGAGCAAGATCCGCATGTGGCGGCGGCACCCCCACACCGAGCACGGAACGGCCTTCCCGAGCCACTGCAGAAACAATCGGGAAATCAAGAAGCTCGAGCGGGGCTTCGAGATCGAGGAAAAGTTGTTCGATCTCGCCCAGAACCTCGTCTGGTCGAGCGTCGGGACGGTCAACCTTGTTCAGCACCACCACTGCCGGCAGTCGCGCAGCGAGGCTCTTGGACAGGACGAAGCGGGTTTGGGGCAACGGACCCTCTGCGGCGTCGACAAGTAATAGGATCCCGTCCACCAATGCGAGTGCCCGCTCCACCTCGCCACCGAAGTCGGCGTGACCAGGGGTGTCGACCACGTTGATACGCGTCCCTTTCCAGGTGACCGAAGCCGCTTTGGCCAAGATGGTGATCCCCCGTTCGCGTTCTTGATCCACCGAATCGAGAACCCGTTCGACCGGCTGTTCATGGTCACCGAAAACTCCGGTTGCACGAAGCATCGCGTCGACGAGGGTCGTCTTACCGTGGTCGACGTGAGCGACAATCGCGACGTTGCGGAGATGTTCTGTTCCCGGCACGAAGGAGTGAGGCTACTGGTGACCCCAGACTAACCCCTAAGACGAGTTCTCCGAGGCATTGGCTTCAGCAACACGTGCACCTACGTGCGCTCCAACACCTGCTAACTCGGTCAAAAAACGAACGCTCACCGGTGCTGACTTCAGCAACACCCTCCTCGCTATCTACGATGCGCCAGTGCGGATGCGGCAACGAATGGGCGGCTGCTTGTTGGCAACGACCGTCCTCGTTGTGGCCGCATGTGGCGCCGGCGGCCACTCCGGGGCAGCAACGGCCTCAAATCCCCTCGACAACGGCGTCAGCGGCCAGCCAACCGCTACCGGGAACGATGGCGGTACGCACAACAATGTGGGTAACGAGAGAAAATCGACCGCCACCAAGCAGGCCCCCACACCCCGTCCTCCACGCCGATTCACCATTGCTGCGGTCGGCGACATCCTTCTGCACGCCTCGGTCATCAACAGCGGCAAAGCAGCAGCGGGACCAGGCCAGGCCTACAACTTTGATCCGATGTTCGACGATGTCCGCGAGCTGATCTCAACTGCAGACCTCGCGATCTGTCACCAAGAGACGCCAATCGCTTCGGACAACCAAAACCTGACCGTCCCTCGCACCTTGAGCTTCAACGCGCCCCGTGAGATCGCCACTGCCCTCAAGAATGCAGGCTTCGATGCCTGCGACACGGCGTCAAATCACACGTGGGACCGTGGGCTCACCGGAGTACGGCAGACACTCGACGTGCTCGACGAGGTAGGCATTCAGCACGCAGGCAGCGCACGAACGCAAGTCGAGGCGGACAACCCGCCGATCCTTGACGTGAAAGGTGTCAAAGTTGGTTGGTTGGCCTACAGCTACACGATCTACAACAACGCCGGCCCCAACACCCAAGTGCCCCCCGAAGCGCCGTGGCTACGCTCGATGCTATGGCCCGCCAAGGGCGCGGATGGCATTCTGGCTGATGCCCGCAAATTGCGTGATCGAGGAGCAGAGTTCGTCATCGTGAGCATGCACTGGGGCGATCAATACGTTCACGAGCCCAATGCGCAGCAACGGCAGATCGCCCGTGACCTGCTCACCTCCAACGACGTCGACTTGATTCTCGGCGACCACGTCCATGTCGTGCAGCCATGTGAAAAGATCGGTGACAAATATGTCCACTACGGCATGGGCAACTTCTTGTCGAACCAGTCACCGACGCAGGACCGCTCGCTAAAGGTTGACAACCAGGATGGCTCCCTTGTGACCTACGAAGTCGAAGAGGTAACTCCCGGAGCGTTCAAGGTCACCAAGATGGCGTACATGCCGACCTGGGTCATCATCCCAGGCCACAAAATCGTACGAGCCACTCCCGACAAGTACCCCGACTCGTACAACCGGACGGTCAAATGGATGACCGCACTCGGACCGGGCGTCTGCGATGCGGTGCCGCTCGCGTGATCGATGCCGAACGCAGTCAGACTTCCATGGCCGCGGTCGAGAAGGGGATCGGCTAGATCTGGCCCCGCTCTTTGAGGAACGACTCCTTGGCAGCGTAATAGCTAACCGTTGCAGCAGCTAAGGCGACCCCCATGGTGGCTAGGCACTCGGCGAACCGGAACAACGCGCTCCCCTCCCAGATCAGGAGCACGACTGCCCGGATCACGCCGAACACGGCGATAACACCGGCAAGTACAGCGTCGAGCTGCATGAGCACCGGTCGCGGGATTCCTCCCGGCGGATCGGGGGTGAGCAACAGCAGAGCGACCGCGATACCAAGCAGTGCCACGTCACCAACGTCGACCGTGTCCGTGAGAGCCAACAACCGGACCTCGACGTCACCGATCCCAGGATCGACCAACACCTTGAGCAGGCCCGCGACAACCGCAAGCAAAACCGCCACCAACAGGCCAGCGGATGCGAGGGTCGAGGCGTCCCGGAACATGCCTTTCAAATACGAGGCGTCGTGTGCAGATTCCTCGGCTTCCTCGGCACCTGACTGACCCGGCGGCTGCGAAGCCGAGTGCGGAGATGTAGCGTCACTCACAGGGCCACTCTTGCACAGTCTGCCCCCCACGGGAGGGAACTCGAGCGTTTCGCATCATGAGCAGCTCGGTCAACCAGCAAACGTCGGAGTGACCGTGACGGGTACGACCGGAACGGGGTTCGTCGAGGGCAACGGTGCGACGATCACGCAGTTCGCCGTGTCGGCGAGCACATCGTTTCCGACGGCGGTCGACGCGGTGATGAGGTCGTTGCCGAGCACACTGGTCGGATAACTGAACTGGGCGTTGCCGGACCCATCCGTCACAGACGTCGCGCTAACACCCGCGTGAGGGCCCGAGGTGACCGAGAAGGTAACCGACTGGTTCGCAATCGGCTGACCACCCCGGAGCACCGTCGCTGTCACAACGCAGTTCTGCCCGGCGGTCACGGTTTGGGTGTCTGGCGCCAGCGTGAGCCCCGATGGCAGCACAACTGAAGAACCACCGATTGCCGCTACTTCGGTCGAACCAGCGTAAAAGGCAAGCGGTTGCAAGAACGACGGGAACGTGAGGTACTGCTCGTGCCAACAGCAGACGTCGAGTTCATCGGTGAGGCCCGCCGCGGTCCCAGCTGCGGTCACGTCTATGTCATCGTCGGGGCCGCTCATGATCATATCCGAGGTGATCGCGCCGATCCCGGCTAGGAACGCATACGGCGTCAAGAGGCCTGCCTGGGTCAACACGAGCAACCCGCCACCGCCGTTCACGTGCGTCGCGATGCCGAACTCACGAGCGGTCAGTGCGGCGTTCTCGTCATCGGTCAGCCCACCAGACGGAGTTTCCACCTCTGATGAGCTGACAACGATCAAGGCAAATCCAGCGAAGCTCTGAGAACTGATGTTGGCTGCGCCGTTCACAAATGTGATGGGTTGACCGATCGCCGTCCCGATCGTCGCCCAGAACGTCGAGACATCATCGGAAAGATCCTTGCCGCCACCGACGACCAGGATCCCCGAACCACCGCTGCTGACGTTGGACAACAGACCATTGACGATGTTTTGGTACACGGTTTCCGGGCCGTGCCCGCCCGGGCCGCCATCCTCAGCATCGATACCAGCGACCATGATCGGCCCCGGCGTCGCCGCGCCTGCGCCGCGGGGGCTGACGACAAAGAGCGGGGCGGCGAACAACGACAAAACAGACGCGGCACGCAGACCCCAACGACGGCCCAGAGCGAACATCATGACCTCCGATGTGGAAGGTCACCCCAACACCAAAAATGGGATGACAGTTGATGCACTATACGCTTTTCAGTTGCGAAGCGATAGCCCAAATTCGCTGAGTGACTCGTTCGTCATTCAGCGTGATTGACCGTGAGCGTTTTTCCTGACACACACGCCAGCCAAACCTGCAGCAACGAAACCCACGATCACCTCGTATTCGCGGTCGCCCGCGTCGGTTGCTAACACAGGTGCAGAACTGGCCATGAGCTGCAGCAACGCAGTGCTGGCGAGCCGCCAACGCAACGAAATCTCAGGCTCTGGCAGCGCCGGGAATGCCGCCGCCGCGCAGCGATTGATCCGCTCTTGCACACTGCCCGGGCCGAACCCGACCTGATACACCCGCTCATCATTCGCAGCCACCAGGTCTGCGACGATGGTGAGCCAACGCGCACCGCCGGTCGGCTCACGGCGAAGCAAGTCGTGGAACGGGTCGGCCAAGAGTCGGACGACCTCTTCAGCTCGGGGGCGGCGGCGCAGGCGTTCAATCTGGGCGAGCAGCTCCGCTTGGCGACGTATGACCATTTCACCGCGCCTGGCGATCACCGCTCTGACCAGGCCGTCCTTATCACGAAAGTGGTAGTGGACCGATGCCGGCGCAAGGCCGGCTGCGGCATTGACCGAACGAACCGAGACCGCCTCGACGCCGAGATCAGCGAACAGTTCCTCGGCAACATCGAGGAGCCGGGCGCGAGTCCGCACACCGTCGGCTCGTCGGTGCTCACCGGACTTCGAGTGCCGCGCTCCACGTGCCTGATTCGCCATTGCACCCAGACTAGTTCGAACACTTGATCATTGCGCATGATCAAACTATGTCGTACAGTTCCGCGAGAACGTGTTCTAACTCTTTGCCGGCAGCGGTTGGCAGAAGGCGCACAGGAGGCCCAGATGGAATTCGGCTTGTTCTTCAACGGCTACACACCTGGCCCCGCGGCCCACGACAGCGAGGCCGAGCATCTCACCCTCATGCGTGAGATCGAGTACGCCACGCTCGCCGACCGCTACAACTGGAAGTACGCGTGGTTCGGCGAACATCACGCCCTGACCGAATACAGCCACATGTCGGCCCCCGAGGTCGTCATGCCGTATGTCGCCCGTGCCACCGAACGCATCCACCTCGGCTCGGCGATCATGAATCTCTCACCCCGGGTCAACCACCCGGTTCGCAACGCAGAACGGGTTGCAATGCTCGATCACATCACGAACAACCGCTATGAGTGGGGGACCGGGCGGGGCGCCGGTAGCCACGAAATCGCCTCGTTCAACATCCTCGACAAGAACTCGACCAAGGCGGAATGGGAAGAAGCCATTCGTGAGATCCCACGGATGTGGGAACAAAAGGATTATCAGTACGAGGGCGAACACTTCACTGTTCCCACACCGCACAACATCCTGCCCAAGCCCTACGGCATCGGCCACCCACCGATCTGGGTTGCCTGTGGCAACCCGCCAACATTTGCTCGTGCCGGCGAGCTCGGTATTGGCGCGATCGCATTCAACTTCGAGCCGATCTTCGCAATGAAAAACCGGGTGGACACCTACAAGGAGGCGATCGCGAATTGCACCGAGCCGCTCGGGCAGTTCAAAAACGACAACATCATGATGACCAACGCGGTGATCTGCCTCGAGGACCGCGACGAGGCACGCCGCATCGCACTCGGCGAAGGACGTGGCTATCAGTACACGATGGTCGCCCTCTACCATGACACGATGCCGGTCAAGGAAGGCGCCGCGGTCTGGCCCAAACACCCGCCCCGGATCCCGAACGAGGAGGTGCTCGACCAAGTCATCGAGGCTGGACTCATGCTGTGCGGGAATCCAGATGAGGTGTGCGAACAGGTCGAGCGCTACCAAACCGTCGGCTGCGACCAACTGGTGTTCGGCATGCCCGCGGATGGTGTCGCCCACGAACAGGTCATCGAGATCATCGAGCTATTCGGCACGAAGGTGATCCCCGAGTTCGATACTGATCCCGTGCATTCCACCACCCGCTACCGGCAACAGGCCAAACCCAGATACCCGATGTTCAACAACCCGCCCCCCGACATCCAAGTCGACGCACTCCCTGAACACGCCCTCATCCGCTGATCCTGACGGGTGTTTTTGTCCCCGTATACCGGGGACAAAAACACCCAAGGGCTAACGGCGCTGGAAGACGAAGTCCGCACCGGTGGAGAACTTCGTAAGTACGACTTCGTCGGGATCCGGTCGGGGCTCGGCACCGAGCACAACCCGCCAGGACCGATGTGCGGGCCCCACAGGGTCGATGGTCTCAACTCTGGCTCGCGGGTCTACACCGTGCACAAT